>DASZMP010000126.1:0-4395 GCA_035551795.1 Solirubrobacteraceae bacterium
TATGAGGATCCGCGAATTATTCACCGGCTTTTGCTGATCGTTGAGCGCCCGTTCGATCCGCTCGAGGCAGTGGTAGGGCATCTGTTGGTTGACCTTGCCGGCCAGCTCGATGAACTCCGTGGACATGTGGAACTTCCGGGCCCGCCAGGTCAAATAGAAGGGGTCGACAGGCAGGCAATGGCCGCCCATGCCCGGCCCTGGCTCAAAGCGCATAAAGCCGTAAGGCTTGGTGGAGGCGGCGTCCACCACCTCCCAGATGTCGATCCCCATCCGGTCGGCCAGCATCGCTATCTCGTTGACCAGCGCGATGTTGACACTGCGGAAGATGTTCTCCAGCAGCTTGGTCAGCTCGGCCGCCTCGGGGGTGGAGACCCGGACGATCTCGTCGCACACCCGCCCGTACAGCTCGGCCGCCCGATCCGTGCACTCTTCCGTGATGCCGCCCACGACCTTGGGCGTGTTGCGCAGCGTGTAATCAGTGCGGCCGGGATCCACGCGCTCTGGGGAGAAGGCGACGTTCAGCCCGCGGCCCACAGACAGGCCGGACTCCCGCTCCAGGATCGGGATCAGCAGGTCCCGAGTCGTGCCCGGATATGTGGTCGACTCGAGCACGATGAGCTGCCCGCGCTGGAGGATCCGGGCCACCGACTCGGCGGCCGCGTTCAGCGGCCCGAGCTCGGGCTCGCGGTTGGCGGTGAGCGGCGTGGGGACGCAGATCAGCACCGCCTCGGCCCGCGCCAGCGGGGCGAAGTGGTTGTCCGCATTGATCCGGTCGCGAACCGCGGCCAGGCGCTCGGACGGGATGTCCTCGATGTAGGACTCGCCCGCCCTGATCGCCGTGATCTTCTTGGAATCGACGTCGACGGCGATGACGTCCTCGCCGACCTCCGCGAACGCGACGGCCAGCGGCAGCCCGACATAACCAAGCCCCACTATCCCAACAGCCATAGGGCGCACGATAGCGTCTGGTTCGGGCGCGAACTCCTGGGCCAACGTGGGGGACAGGCCTGGGCAAACGTCTGGGTGAGCGGCCGCGAGCGCCACCTACTAGGATCCTGCGTGGACCGTGCTAGGCGGGGTGCTAGCGGTGCCCTGTAACCCACAATCCGCTCTAGCGGGGCTGAATTCCCTCTCTGAGGGGCCGAAGCCCGAGGTCAGCGCCTCGCCTCTGGCGGCGATGGTCCGGTCCCATCACGATGAAGGCCCGCGAACCAGGTCAGGTCCGGAAGGAAGCAGCCTTAAGCGGTCACCGTCAGGCGCGATGGGAGGGCTGGACCGGAGTCAGGGATGACGGCAGCGCCTCGGACCGACGCTTCGAAGAAGGGTGCACGGTCCACTTCTCCGCGAGCCTCAGGCGCTGACGGTATCGCCACCCCGGATGGCGTCCAGCCAGCGGGTGGCGCCGAGCTCGTCGACGATCTCGCGTGCCTCGGCCTCCGCCACCGGGTCCTCGCGCCGGCGGCAGCGATCGAGCAGCGCGCGGGCCAGCAGCGGCCGCGCGCCGACGGCGCGAAGCCGTTCGATGGCGCTCTGCTCGTGGCGCACGGCGAGCTCGTGCTCCCCGCGCCGGTGGGCCTGCTCCGCGAGCAGCCGCTCGCGCCCGGCCAGCAGCAGCGCCGGCGCCTGAGCGGGGGGCAGCGCGGCGCACCACGCCTGCAGCTCGTCGATCAGCGCCTCGTCGCCGAGCGCGAGCGCTGCCTCGACGCACAGCCCGTAGGCGTCGGTGCGAATCTCGCCCGCGATCGCCGGGGTGTCCAGGATGGGCCGAACCCGCGCCGGCGCAGCCTGGGGAGATCCGCGCCCGAACTCCGCGTGTCCTTGTACCGTCAGGCTGGCGCAGCGCAGGTCGGCGTAGACCGATCCCTCCAGCTGGCTGGCGATCTCGAGGCAGCGTTCGGTGAGCTCCTCATCTCCGCGGGCCACCGCGATCTGGGTCAGGACGTGCGCGCTGGTCACGCGAGCCAATTCGTCGTAGGCCGTCATGAGCTCCAGAGCGACCGGCATCGCCTCCCTCCAGCGGCCGCTGATCAACATCGGGATGAGCGACTGCTGGCGCATCTTCTCGTCCCACGAGCGGTCTCCCCGCTCCCGCGCCAGGGCCCGCCCGCGCTCGAGCTCGGCCAGCGCTCCCGCCGGGTCATGCTCCTCGATCAGACACTGGGCCAGGTTGTAGCTCGTGCGCAGCGCCTCGAACGGCAGGTCATGGTCCTCGGCCAGGTGGCTCGCGTGGCGCAGCACCGCCAGCCCCTCCTGGCGGCGCCCGCCGTAAATCAGGTAGGCGGCCCGGGTGTTCAGCGCCCCGGTCAGGGCGCGCCACGCCTGCATGGCCTCGAGCGTCGTCAGCGCCTCCTCCAGTACCGGCCCCGCCTGCTCGCGACGCCCCGAGAACAGCCAGCACCCGGCCAGGGAGGCGAGCGCGTCGGCGCGCAGCACCACGTCGTCGTCACGCTGCGCGTCGACGCGAAAGGGCTCGAGGATCGCCTCGGCCTCTGGAAGGCGGCCGACCAGGCGGAGCAGCGCACCCAGCGCGACCGCTGCCGAGCCGCCGGTGGGGCTGCCGGCGCCGCGCACGAGCCGCACGGCCTCGTGCAGCCGGCGCTCCGCCCGCTCCTGCTCGCCGCTGCGCAGGAGCGCGCTCCCCGCCTGCTCGAACAACCGCGACCGCTCGAGGTCATCGTCGGCCAGTTCGGCTGCCTGCTCGAGGTAGCGCTCGGCCTCGGGGCCGAGCGCGAGCGAGGCGGCCGCCTGCCCGGCGGCGGTCAAGGTCTCGCGCGCCGAGTGCCGCAACTCGGCGACGTCGGCGGCCCCGGGCTCGGCGGCGATCGCCTCGAGGTAATGCGAGGCCAGCACCTCGGCGATGTCTCGCAGCTCTCCGGGCCAGCTGTCGCGCAGGTGGCGAGCGGCGGCCAGATGGAGCGACTTGCGCGTGCGCCGAGCCAGCGTCCCGTAGGCGACCGTGCGCAGCAGGCCCTGCAGGAACACGTACTGCCCCCGCTCGGGGGACCGGGGATCGTCGTCGCGGGCCAGCACCTGCTTGGCGACCAGCCCGTCAAGCAGCTCCTCCACGTCTGGCTGTGACCGGCCGCTCAGCGCCGCGGCGGCGGCGACCGAGAACGACTGCCCGAGGACCGAGGCGTTCTGGAGCAGCGCGCGCTCGTCCGCCGAGAGCCCGTCGAGCCGCGAGGCGACGAGCGCGTGCAGGGTCTCAGGAACCTCCAGGTCCGACACATCGCCGGTCACTGCGTAGCGTGCCCCCTCCTGCACGAGCAGGCCGCGGTCCTGCAGCATCCTGATCGTCTCGACCACGTAGAGCGGAATCCCCTCGGCGCGGCGGCTGATTTCGCTCACGAGCTCGTCCGGCAGCCCCGGCGCCAGCCCTTCGAGCATCTGGGCGATCGCCAGCGGGTCGAGCGGACCGAGCACGATCGGATCCCACGCCGGCCGGCGGGCGAGAAGTTCGGAGCGCCCGAGCGCCACGACGAGGATGGGATGCTCGGCTGACCACTCGAGCAGGTAGTCGACGAAGTCGAGCAGGCCTGAGTCCGCCCACTGCAGGTCCTCGAAGGCGAGGATCACGGGCTGGCGGGCGGCCATCCGCTCAAAGAACAGCCGCCAGCCGCTGAACAGGTCGGCGCGGTCCGCCTCGGGCCGCTCGTCGAGGCGAAGCAGGTGTGCGAGGCGCGGCTCGACGAGGCGGCGCTCGCGCTCGTCGGCCACGTACTCCAGGACAGCGGCGTGCAGTTTCTCGCGGGCGGCCGCCGGGGGCTCCTCCTCGCCGATCCCGGCTCGCGTGCGCACCATCTCGGCCAGCGCCCAATACGCCACCCCTTCGCCGTAGGACAGGCAGCGGCCCTGGTGCCAGAAGCGAGCCTCCTGGATGCCGTCGAGGTACTTGAAGAACTCCCACAGCAGGCGCGATTTGCCGGCCCCGGCCTCACCGACGAGCGCCACCAGCCGCGCGCGCCCTTCGTGGGCACTCTCCTCTCCCGCCTCGATGATCGCCCCCAGCTCCCCGTCGCGTGCGACGAGCGGCGCCTCGAGCCCGACGCTCCGCCGCGCCCCGCCCGCTCCCGCCACCACGCGCAGCGCCGTCCACGCCCGCACCGGCTGCTCGCGGCCCTTGACCTGGTGCGTCCCCGCATCCTCATAGGCGATCGCCGCCTCCGAGGCCCGGCGGGTGACGTCATCCACGAGCACCGTCCCGGGCTCGGCGATCGACTGCAGCCGCGAAGCGGTATTGACCGTGTCCCCCAACACCATCCCCTCCCCCTCGGCGCCCAGCTCCACCGCTGCGTTGCCGGTCAGCACCCCGGCGCGCAGGCGCAGATCCGCCATTCCCACTTCCTCTCCGAGCGCCGTGACCGCCGCGGTCAGCGACAGAGCCGCCCGCACGGC
>DASZMP010000127.1:0-3204 GCA_035551795.1 Solirubrobacteraceae bacterium
GCTGACCAACCGCCTCCTGGCACCGCTGGCCCAGCGGGTGTGTCTGGCCTTCCCCATGCCCGGCCGCGACGGGGCGCGCTACCGGGTCACCGGGCGCCCCGTGCCGCCGCCGTTCCCCGACCGGGACGGCGCGCGCCGGCACTTCGGCATCGGAGCCGACGAGAGCTGCGTGCTGGTGTTCGGGGGCTCGCAGGGCGCCCGCTCGATCAACCGGGCGGCGCTCGACGCGTTTGCCGGCGCCGGATTCCGAGTCCTGCACGCCGCCGGCGACCGGGATCTCCCCGAGCTGCGCTCGCCCGGGCCGCACTACGACCTGCGCGGCTACATCGCGCCGCTCAGCCAGGCGTTGGCCGCAGCCGACCTGGTGGTGGCGCGAGCCGGCGGGTCCATCTTCGAGATCGCCGCCGCGGCGCGGGCGTCGGTGTTGATCCCGTATCCCCATGCGACTGGCGATCATCAGACCGCCAACGCGCGATACATGGCCGACGCGGGCGCGGCCGTGATCATCCCGGACGCGGAGCTCAGCGGCCCGCGGCTGGCTCAGGAGGTGGGGCGGCTGCTGGCCGACCCGGCGCGGCTGGCCGCGATGGGCCGCGCGGCTGGCGAGCTCGCCCGCCCGGACGCGGCGCGAGACATCGCCTCAGAGGTGCTGCAGGCCGTCCGCCGCGGCTGAGCCGAAGGATCGGCCGGCTTCAGTAGCGGTCAGCGGCGTAGGTCGGACCGAGCTTGCCCTGCGCCCGGTCGGCCAGGAGAATCGCTCGGGCCGCCCAGAACGTGCCGCCCGACGGACCGCCGTTGCAGTGGCCGCTGCTGTTGCCCGGGACGATCGCCCACAGGAAGGCATCCACGTGGGCAAAGCCCGGGTTGGTGTCGGGACGCGGCCCCAGACCGCGGCCGGGCGCGTTGCACAGATCCTCCACGCCCTGGGTGGTTGGATGCCGGTTGAGCTTGGGCCCCTGACCGTTCTGAGCGGTGCTGACGATGAAGTGGGCCCCATGGGTCAGCCGGGAGACCTTGTCGCCCCAGTGGATCTCGTTGACCGTCCACTGCTCGTGGGTGTCGTTCGTGTAGAAGCCGTGGGTCAGCCGGATGTCGCTGCGGTTCAGAGCCCGGGCGGTGTAGCGCGGATGGTTGGAGTCCGAGTAGCCTGCCTCGATGTAGGTCACCGCGTGGGGGAGGCTGGCCAGCTTCCGCACCTCGAAGCGCATCAGCGACTCCCAGCCCGGCAGGGAGCCGTGGTGCGCGATGCAGGAGGACGAGCCGAGATAGTCGAGCTCCAGCAGCCAGACCACGGGCCGATTGCCGGTGGCCCGGGCGATCGCGTCGATCTGGGCCTTGAACTTCGGCCGGTAGCGGTTGATCGCGCCCATCGTTGGGCACCCGTGCAGCGTCCCGTGCAGGAAGTAGGTGTTGATGATCGGAATCGCGCTGGGATCGGCGGTGAAGTTGTGGCAGAACAGCTTCACCGTCTGGCCGTAGATGCCCTTGGGGCTGCCGCCCTCGGAATAGGCGCTGATCCGCTGCGTCTCCGGCTCGTCGGCGATCTTCTCCAGCTCCAGGATCTGGTGCTGGACGCTCGGGGCGAGATCGGGCAGCCGGCGCGCCACCTCCTGGGAGAAGCTCGCCCAGGAGTCGCTGTCGGCAAAGCTCGGCAGCGGATGACCGACCGGGGTGCCCGTATTGATGCCCATCAGATGCGCGATCGCGCCGGCGGCCAGCCCGTGCCGCGGCCCGTCCACAAAGAACTGGGCCCCCTCCAGCGGATCGCCCGGAGGCGGAGCCGGGTTGAGCATCAGCGGGTTCTCGGGGTTCCGGGCTGACGGGTACGGGTCAGAGCAGCCGTAGCCGCGGTCGGAGTGGGCCTTGACGACCGTGGCCGAGGCGCTGGTCGTTACCACGACAGCGGCCAGGGCGGTCACGGCGGCCAGAAGAGCGGTGACCTTGCGGAATGGAGACAATTGGCTCAGAAGATGTCGTTTGGCGAACAGCACGTCGGTTGGTCTATCGGCTTCGGTGTCGTGAGGGCTTTACCCATCGATGGTTTTGGCGGACATACCCTGAACCCGGAGCTCAGGTGAGCGGCGCGGACTGGAGCGGCCGGCGCCTGCACTTCGTGGGGATCGGCGGGGCGGGGATGAGCGGGCTGGCCCTGATCGCCCACCGCCTGGGGGCGGCAGTGACGGGCTCCGACCACAATGACACGCCCTACCTGATCGAGTTGCGCTCGCTCGGCCTCGTCCCGTCTGTGGGGCCCTACGCGGCCGAGCACGTGCCGGATGGGGCCGAGATCGTCTACTCGACGGCGGTTGGGCGGGACAACCCCGAGCGCCAGGCGGGCCGAACCGCCGGAGCTCCTGAGCTGCACCGCTCCGAGCTTCTGGCCCAGATCGCCGCGCTGCGGCGGTGCCTGGCCGTCACCGGCACCCACGGCAAGACGACGACCGCGGCGATGATCGTGCACGCCCTGCAGGGCTGCGGCCTGGATCCCTCCTACGTGGTGGGCGGCGAGCTGCGCTCCACGGAGTCCAACGCGGGCTGGGGGGGCGGAGAGTGGATCGTGATCGAGGCCGATGAGTCTGACCGCTCGCTGCTCCACCTGGACCCGGAGATCGCGCTGCTCACCAATGCGGAGCTGGACCACCACACCACGTACGCCTCTCAGCAGGACCTGGAGGACACGTTTCGGGAGTTCCTGGGCCGGGCGGCGGTCGATGTGGTGTGGGACCGGCCCCAGCTGGTGGGGCTGTGCACGGCTTCGCGCGTCGAGCCCTACGACGTTCGCGACGCTGAGCTGTCGCCGGAGGGTTCGCAGTTTCGCTGGCGTGATCTCACGGTGAGGCTCTCGGTGCCCGGCCAGCACTATGCCGTCAACGCCGCGGGGGCGCTCACTGCGGCGGCGCTGACCGGGGCTGACCCAGAGCTGGCTGTGCGGGCCCTGGCCAGCTTTCAGGGCACGAAGCGCCGGCTCGAGCTGCTCGGCCAGACCGACGCCGGCGTTGCCGTCTATGACTCCTATGCTCACCACCCGACCGAGATCGCCGCCGACCTGGCGGCGCTGCGGACGCTGGAGGCCGAGCGCGTGGTGGCAGCGTTTCAACCCCATCTGTACTCCCGCACGCGCGTGCTCGGGCGCGAATTTGGGACCGCTCTGGCGGCCGCCGACGTCGTTGTGGTCCTCGACGTTTACCCCGCGCGCGAGCGGGT
>DASZMP010000128.1:0-30227 GCA_035551795.1 Solirubrobacteraceae bacterium
CCGGGCGCGCCGGCAGCTGCCCGAAGTGGAGCTGACCGCCCACTTCCACAACACTCGGGGACAGGGTTTGGCCAACGTGCTGGCGGCGGTGGAGGCCGGGGTGGAGAGCTTCGAGTCGAGCTTCGGCGAGCTGGGCGGGTGCCCGGTGCCCGCCGGGGCCACCGGCAACATCGCCACCGAGGATCTGGTGTCGATGCTCGAGGAGATGGGCATCGCCACGGGGATCGATCTGCCCCGGCTGCTCGACGCTTCGCGGGCGGCGCAGGAGGCACTGGGCCGGCCGCTGGGCAGCCACCTTCTCACGGCCGGGCCGGTGGACTGGCACTGATGGCGACCGAGCCCCAGGAGCCGCTCGGCGAGGCGATCGCGCGGTCGCTGGCTGGCGGACCGGCCCACCACCGCCAGAAGGCGGCCGACCAGGGCAAGCTCCCGGTTCGGGAGCGGGTGGCGCGCCTGCTCGATCCCGACTCGTTCGCCGAGGAGGGTCTGCTGGCCGGGTCCGAAGAGCCCGGGCTGGGGGCGGAGGGCGTCGTCACCGGGATCGGGACTCTGGAGGGCCGGACGCTGGCCGTGATGGCGAACGACCCGACGGTCAAGGCCGGCTCCTGGGCTCCTCGCACGGTGGAGAAGATCCTCCGGATCCAGGAGCGGGCGCTGACCCTCCGCTGCCCGCTGGTCTACCTGGTCGACTCGGCCGGGGCCAGGATCAATCAGCAGGTGCAGATGTTCCCGGGCCGCCGCCACGCCGGGCGGATCTTCTTCAACCAGGTGCGGCTGTCCGGAGTGGTGCCGCAGGTGTGCCTGCTGTTCGGGCCCAGCGCCGCCGGCGGTGCCTACATCCCCGCCTTCTGCGACATCGTCGTGATGCGCGACGGCAACGCGTCGATGTATCTGGGCTCGCCGCGGATGGCCGAGATGGTGATCGGCGAGCGAGTGACGCTCGAGGAGATGGGAGGCGCGCGCATGCACACCTCCAGGAGCGGCGTCGGGCACGTGCTGGTCAAATCAGACGAGGAGGCGGTCGACTTCGCCCGCCGGTACCTGGGCTACTTCCCGTCGTCGTTCGCCGACTCGGCGCCCCCGTGCCACAAGCCGGGGGCGGCGCCGACAGAGCAGACGCCGATCGCTGACCTGATCCCTGCCGACGAGAACAAGGCGTTCGACATGCAGCGGCTGATCGATGCGGTGGTCGACGGCGACTCGTTCCTGGAGATCCACGCCCGCTGGGCCAAGGAGCTGATCGTCGGCTACGCGCGACTGGACGGGCGGGTGATCGGGGTGGTGGCCAACCAGCCCAAGGTCAAGGGCGGGGTGCTGTTCGTCGACTCCTCCGACAAGGCCGCCCGGTTCATCCAGACCTGCAACGCGTTCAACATCCCGCTGCTGTTCCTGGCCGACGTACCCGGCTTCATGATCGGCACGCAGGTGGAGACGGAGGGGATCATCCGCCACGGCGCCAAGATGGTCAGCGCCGTGTCCGAGGCCACCGTTCCGAAGATCTCGGTGGTCGTGCGCAAGGCCTACGGCGCCGGGCTCTATGCGATGGCCGGCCCGGCCTTCGACCCCGACTGCTGCCTGGCCCTGCCCACGGCCTCGATCGCTGTGATGGGGCCACAGGCGGCGATCAACGCCGTCTACTACAACCAGCTCCAGGGGATCGAGGACGAGGGCGAGCGGGCGGCGCGGACGGACGAGCTGCGGGCCGAATACGCCCGGGACATAGACATCCTGCACCTGGCCGCCGAGCTGGTCGTCGACGCGGTCATCCGGCCCGAGGGCCTGCGCGCAGATCTGATCAGGCGGTTTGCCCACGCGGAGGCCAAGCTGCGCCAGTGGCCGGCGAAGCACAATCCGATCACCCCTGTCTGAGCTCGCCCAGATACGCGTCGATCGCGTCGGTGAGCGCCAGCCCTACGAGCAGTACGCGCTCCGTGGCCGTCTCGTCAGGCGCTCCTTGAGATGTGAGCGTGACGGCGGGGATCCCAGCCTGCCGGGCGGCCAGCGCCGGGGAGCTGCCCCGGGAGCGCAGTTCATGCAGTCCGAGCGCCGGGTCAGAGCCGGCGACCTGCTGGCATAGGCGGCGGAGGATCGCGGAGTAGCCGAGTGGGAACAGCGGACCGTCGCTGCGCAGCCAGGCTGTCGCCGTGCCGGTGCACGGCCCGATCCCCAGGACGATCGTGTTGCTGGGGCGCCGGTCGCGGTGGCCTCGGAGATACCGGCTCAACCCGATCGCCTCCCCGTCCCCGGCGCCGGTGAGCACGAGCTCGACCGTGGCATGGGCAGGCGGAGCGGCATCGAGGGCCCTGGCCAGAGCCACCGCCACGCCCACTCCACTGGCGTTGTCGCCGGGGCCGGGGCCCCACGCGGCCGCGGCCAGCTCCAGCAGGAGCGCCAGCGCGATCACCAGCCCTGCCGTGGGCACCAGCTGGAGCACCTTGACCGCAGTTCCGGTCGTTCCCGTAGCGCGGAGCAGCGCCGCGGCCAGCGCGAGGGCGAGGGCGAGCATCAGCCATCCCGCCCAGCCGGGCGCGCGCCCCCCGGTAAGGCTCCGCAGCCGGGCCGTCAGCCCGCTCAGCGCGCGGCGGCCGACGCCCTGGCGCGCGGCGTCGAGATTGGCGGTGATGATCAGGCGCACGTCGGCCGAGGCGCTGCCTGGCGCCGGGCTGACCACGTTCTGGCTGGCATGTTCGCGCGTGAGCCGGCGGCCGGGGGAGACCGCGAAGAACGCGTCGGCGAAGGTCGAGATCAGCGCGGCCGCCAGCAGCCCGGCGCCGACCCAGTGACTGCTCACCGACACGAGGCTCCCGGCCACCCCCAGTCCGGTGTGCCACGCCTGGGCCATCGCCCAGTTCGGCCGGCACCAGAAGGGTTCCAGCGAGGCGTCCCGGCGACCCGGCCTCCGGATGACCTCCGCCAGCTCGATGGCGCTGCGGCGCTCGGCGTCGGTGCCCACACCACGATCGGGGACGGCCGCCAGCGACCCGGCGATCTCCGCTGCGGCGCTCATCAGCGGGCCATGATGCCAAGATGCAGACCGTGCCGCCCGAGGAGAAGCTGCTGGCCGTGGCCGAGCGGGCGGCCCGATCCGCTGGCGCCGAGCTGATGGAGCGCTTCGGACGCGAGCCGATCGGGGTGCGAACGAAGAGCACTCCAACCGACCCGGTGTCGGCTGCCGATCTGGGCGCCGAGCGCGCGATCCGCTCGGTGCTGGCCGCCGAACGGCCTGGTGATGGCGTGCTCGGAGAGGAGGGGGGCGAGGCGTCTCCCGCCGGTGCCCACGGCGGTGACCGGCAGCTGCGCTGGGTGGTTGATCCGCTGGACGGCACCGTGAACTTCCTCTACGGGATTCCGCATTTCGCAGTCAGTGTGGCCTGCGAGGACGGGGATGGCACGCTGGCCGGCGTCGTACTCGACCCGGTCCGCAACGAGTGCTTCAAGGCCACCCGCAGCGGACCCGCTCTGCTGGACGGCGAGCCACTGAGTCCGCAGCGCCCCGAGACGCTTGATCGGACGCTCGTGGCGACCGGTTTTGCCTACGAGCCGGAGATCCGCGGCCTGCAGGGCCAGGTGGCGGCGAGGCTGCTGCCTCGCGTGCGGGATATCCGGCGTGGCGGCGCCGCGGCGCTCGATTTCTGCTGGTGTGCCAGCGGCCGGGTGGACGCGTATTTCGAGCGCGGGCTGCGGCTGTGGGACTTCGCGGCCGGGGCGCTGCTGTGCACCCGCGCCGGGCTGGAGGTCCGGCGCCTTCCGGCCAAGCAGGCCGAGGATGGCATTCGCCTTCCCGACGGCCTGGTGGTGGCTGCGCCCGCGGTGATTGACGAGCTGGAGGCGCTGGTCGGCTGAACCGGCCGCTGGACGGCTTGGTGGCCCACCGCCGGGCAATAGACTGACCCGTCTCGCGGCGGTGACGGAATGGTAGACGTGGCGGCCTCAAAAGCCGCTGTCCTTCGGGACGTGTGGGTTCGACTCCCACCCGCCGTACTGCAGGTCGTTTCTGCCGGCACGGCTCGCCGGGCGGATGCCGCACCTCGCCCAACCTGCCGAGCCGGATGCTCGACTCGAGTCGTTCAGCCGGATACCGGGAGCCGGCTGGCTTCGTCGGGCGCCAGACCGGCCGTGGTGTCCGCCAGGACGTCGCCGTGCTTGATGCCCAGGGTCTTGAGGAAGCGCTGCTGCCCGAGCGTCAGCGCGATGAAATGTCCCAGCTCGACCAGCTGGGGCTCGGTGTAGTGCTGATGCAGCCGGGCCCAGAGGTCATCGGCGGCGAGAGACGGGTCCCAGGCGATGGCCATGGCCCACTCGAGCGCCGCACGCTGACGATCGTCGAACCGATTGGACCCCTGAAAGTCCAGGATTTCGTCCACCTGGTCCTCGTTGGTTCCCTGCCGGGCAGCTAGGACCGAGCGCTGGTCACCGCAGTACTCACACTGCACCGACTTGGCGATGTACAGGCGGCAGAGCTCCTTGATGGAGTGTTCGCACACACCCTGGCGGAAGAACACCTCCCAGGCCTGGTTGAAGGCCTTCATCACCTCCGGGTGGTGCAGTCGGATCGCCTGGCTCTCCGGGCGCGGCGTGCCGCGGGTGCGGGCCAGCTCCATGATCGCCTCCAGCTCCGGATCGTCGATGGTCGCAGGGTCGACATAGGTGATGTGTGGCATCGGAGCTTCCTTTCAGAGGGCAGGGGCTCGGATCCCGAGGCGACCAGCGATGCTGGCAACGATGGCCTCGGCTTGGGGGAGAAATGCGTCCTCCAGCGTCGGGCTGTACGGGATCGGCGTCTCCGCGGTCGCGAGGATCCAGGCGTCGTCGAGGTCGTGCAACCCCTCCTCGGTGACGGCTCCGAGGAGACCGGTGGCCCAGCCTCCGGTGCGTGGCCCCTCCTCCACGGCAAGAAGGCGGTTGGTCCGGGCGACCGAGCCGAGCACGGTCGCGACGTCGAGGGGGCGCAGCGTGCGCAAGTCGACCACCTCAGCGGAGATGCCGTCACCGGCGAGCTGCTCCGCTGCCTGGAGCGCGTCGGCCACGCCCTTGCCGACCGAGGCGATCGTCAGGTCCGTTCCCGGGCGGGCGATCCGAGCCCGGCCCAGCTCGATCACCTCCTGCCCCGCTTCCGGCTCGGGCCCCTTCACGGAATACAGCCGCTTGTGCTCCAGGAAGATCACCGGGTTGTCGTCGCGGATGGCTCCCTTCAGCAGCCCCTTCGCCTCGGCCGGCGAGGAGGGGAAGGCGATCTTGAGTCCCGGCACGCCCTGGAACCAGGTGCCGTGCGTCTGGGAGTGGACCGCCCCGAACCGTCCGCCTGCGCCCACCGCCGAGCGCACGACGAGCGGCACCGTCCCCTGCTCGTTGGAGATGTACCAGAACTTGGCCGCCTGGTTGACCAGGCTGTCCATGGCCAGAGCCATGAAGTCGCCGAACATGACCTCGAAGATCGGCCGCAATCCGGTGACCGCCGCGCCGTAGGCGGCTCCCGCCAGCGCCAGCTCGGAAATGGGCGTGTCGAAGACCCGCTCCGGCCCGAACCGCTTGTAGAGATCCGGCGTCGCCTTGAACACCCCACCCGGGATAGCGACATCCTCGCCGAAGAAGATCACGTTGGGATCGCGCTCCAGCTCCTCGGCGAGGGCGTCGCGGATCGCGGTCCTGAACTCGAGCGTGCTCATACGGCGAACTCCGTCGCCGCGTCCTCGACCGGATCCGGGTAGGGAGCCGCCAGAGCGTTCTCCACCGCCTGCTCCAGCTGCGCCGTGACAGCCTCCTCGACGGCATCGAGCTGCTCCTCGGACATGCCCTGCTCGAGCAGCCGCTTGCGGGCCACCTTCAGCGGGTCACGTTGGAGCCACTCCTCCACCTCCTCCTTGGTGCGGTAGGGCGCCGGATCGCTCTTGGAATGTCCGTAGTGCCGGTAGGTCCGGCACTCCAGGAGCGTCGGGCCATCCCCCGCGCGGGCGCGGGCGGCGGCCGCGGACGCGGCATCCCGGACCGCCCACAGGTCGTTCCCATCGACGACCGTCGACGGCATCGCATAGGCCGCGGCTCGGCCGGCGATGTCGGCCCCCGCGGTCGTGGCGGCCATGGGCGTGAACTCGGCGTACAGGTTGTTCTCGCAGATGAAGATCACCGGGAGCGATAGAACGGCGGCCATGTTCATGCACTCGTGGAAATAGGCCTGATTCGTGGCGCCGTCCCCGAAGAAGCACACAGCCACCCGGCCGTCGCGCCTGGCGGACAGGCCGGCGCCGAGCGCCGCCGCGATCGACCCCCCGACGATCCCGTAGCACCCCAGCAGCCCGTGGTCCAGGTCGATCACGTTCATCGAGCCGGCCCGACCGCCGCAGACGCCGGTGGCTCGGCCCAGCATCTCGGCTATGAGCGGCTCGGGTCCGGTCCCCTTGGCGAGCGCGTACCCGTGTCCGCGGTACGTGCCCGTCACCCACTCGCCCTCCTCCAGAGCCGAGCACACGCCTACGGCGACCGCCTCCTGCCCGGCATATAGGTGGGTGGTCCCGTGGACCTCTCCGCGGAGAAACAGCCGGTGCATCGCGGTCTCAAACTGCCTGATCAGCAGCATCTGACCGTATGCCTCCAAGTATTCCCCGGTGGCGCCCTGCTGGTTTGCCGAGTGGACTCTGGCCATCCCGTCTCCTTCCAGCAACTCGAGTTCTGCCCACGACCGCGAGGATCGGTTACGATGGTACAGCAAACGTTTGCAACGCGTGCCAAGGGAGCTTGAGTGGCCACTGAGATCGTGATGCCCCGCCTGTCGGACTCGATGGAGGAAGGCACCGTGCTGCAGTGGTTCGTCTCCGCGGGCGATGCCGTCGCCAAGGGCGAGCCGCTCGTCGAGGTCGAGACGGACAAGGCAAGTGTCACCTACGAATCCGAGGTCGATGGCACGGTGCTGGCGATCGGAGCCGAGGCCGGTGAGAGCGTCGGCGTCGGCGCCGTGATTGCCGTCGTCGGACAGCCCGGGGAGGAGGTGGCCGCTTTGCCCGGGGGGGATTCCCCCGCCGGGTCGGTTTCCCCGTCCAGCCCGGCCTCCCCGGCACATGTCGGAGATCGCCCGCTCCCATCCTCCGGTCGTATCAAGGCCTCGCCGCTGGCGCGCCGGATCGCAGCCGAGCTCGAGATCGACCTCTCCGCGCTGACCGGGACAGGACCTCACGGGCGGTTGGTGCGGGCCGACGTGGAGCGGGCAGCGGCGGGTCGCCGGGCGAGAAGCAACGGTGCGGGGGAGATCGGCGCGGGCGATCCCGGGGCTGGGCCCGCGGACGGCGCGCCGGTGATGTCCAACAGGCAGAGCAGCCGCCGGCCGCTCACCAGGATGCAGCAGACGATTGCGCGCCGCATGGCCCAGTCGCGAGCCACGGTGCCCGACTTCGAGCTGCGCTCGGAGATCGACATGACGGCGCTCGTGAAGCTGCGCGGGCAGCTGCGCGAGGCGGCGGACACGCCCCCCTCCTACAACGACTTCATCGTGAAGGCGGCCGCGCTCGCGCTTCGGGAGTTCCCCCGGGTCAACGGGTCATACCTTGACGGTGAAATCGAGGAGCACCAGCGAATCAACGTCGGGATCGCCGTCGCCGCGGAGGAGGCGCTGGTGGTACCCACGATCTTCGATGCCGATCGGAAGTCCGTGGGCGAGATCGCGGAGCTCTCCCGGGAGCTCGCGGCCAAGGTACGTGACGGCTCGATCACCCCCGCGGATCTCGCCGGCGGCACCTTCTCGGTATCGAACCTGGGCATGTACGGGATCGACAGCTTCTCGGCTGTGGTCAATGCTCCACAGGCGGCCATCCTCGCGGTCGGGTCGCTGCGGCTGCGCCCGGTGGCCGCCGCGGATGGCACGATCGTCGCCCGCAACACGGTTCACCTCAGCCTGGCCTGCGATCACCGCATCCTCTACGGCGCCGACGGCGCGCGATTTCTCCGCCGGCTGGGCGATTTGCTGGAGCAGCCTCTCAGGCTGTTGCTCTAGCTCGGTCGTCCCCAGGGGCTAAGGCTTCGGCGCGGCGACGGACGACTGACTGCCGTTGCTGCTCTGCGGCAGCGCCCCGAGGCCGTCGTCCACCGAGACATCCTCCGGCTCCAGGGTCAGTCCCGACGCCTCGGCCGCCACTTCGAGCAGGGCGGCAAAATCGACCTCGTTGCCCTTGATCCCACGGAGCGACTGGACGATCTGCTCGGTCGCGGCCGCCAGCGGCATCGCCACGCTCATTCCGCGCGCGGCCTCGAGGCCGAGATGGAAGTCTTTGAGCAATAGCTCGGGAGTGAACGTGGGCGTGAAATCGAGGTTGACGTATGCCGGGCTCTTGTAGCGGGTGAATGGAGAACCCATGACGCTGTCGTTGAGAAACGCGAGGAAATCCGCCCGGCTGACGCCGCCCTTGTCGGCCAGGACGGTGATCTCGGCCAGGCACTGGGCCACGACCCCGAGCATCAGGTTGTGGCAGATCTTCACCAGCCGGGCGTGCTCCCCGTCGCCCACATAGGTCACCCGCTGGCCGAGGAGCTCCAGGTACGGGCGAGCACGTTCCCAGGCGTCCTGGGGTCCCGAGGTCACGATCGCCAGCCTTCCGCTGGCGGCTACCTTCGGGTTGCCGCTGACGGGCGCGGCGAGCATCGCAGTGCCGCGCTCCGCGGCCCGCGCACGGATGCCGGCCGCCACGGCGGGGGAGATGGTCGTGGAGTCGACGATCAGCCCGGGCTGGACGTCCGGACGCGATAGCAGTCCTGACACGACCTCGTCCACATCGTCCGAGCCGGCGACGATCGTGAACACGATGTCACGATCGGCAAGATCGGCGGGTGAGTCGACGACCGTCGCCCCGAGCGTTTCCAGATCGAGCGCCTTCTCGCGCGTGCGGTTGTACACGGCTACCTCGTGACCGGCGCGGAGGAGCCGCGTGACCAGAGCCCGGCCCATCCTGCCGACCCCGACCCACCCGAGGCTCGTCGATTGCTCACCCATTCAGCCACACCTCCCTCTGCAAACGATTGCGAAAGGTCATCTTATGGTGGGGCCAGGTCGTCGTCAAGTGGCGTACGATGTCTGCAATCGGTTGCAGAAACGAGGAGGCGGCAATGGGCCTGCACAGCTACGGCGTTATGGGAGTCGACTGGGAGGAGCGGGCCCGCTTCGACCGGTTGCGGGAGGAACGGCTGGCACGGATCCGCGGTCTGCTCGCGAGCTCGGAGCTGGGTTCGCTCTTGTGCTTCGACATGTCCAACATTCGGTATGTCACGGCCACGCACATCGGGACCTGGGCTGCGGACAAGCTGAACCGCTTCTGTCTGCTGCCGCAGGGCGACGAGCCGATCATGTGGGACTTCGGCTCGGCCGCCCGCCACCATCAGCTCTACAACCCCTGGTTGGGAGACGGTCGCTCTCGTGCCGGTATCTCCACGATGCGTGGAGCCATGTCGCCGCAGTCCGGCCGAGCCGAGGATGTCGCCGGCAAGATCCATGCCGAGCTTGAGCAGCGTGGCCTGCTCGGGGAGCCGGTGGGTGTGGATGCCATCGAGCCACCGGTCCTGTTCGCGCTCCAGAAGCTGGGCATCGACGTCGTGGACGGCCAGCAGCTGATGCAGGAGGCCCGGATGATCAAGACCCGGGACGAGATCACGCTGCTCAACACCGCGTGCGCGATGGTCGATGCCGCGTACGAGGAGCTGTACCGCTCGATGCGCGCTGGAATCCGGGAGAACGAGTGCGTCGCGCTGGTCAACAAGGTCCTCTATGACATGGGATCCGAGTTCGTGGAGGGCGTGAATGCCATCTCCGGTGAGCGCTGCAGCCCGCATCCGCACGTGTTCACCGATCGGGCACTTCGCCCCGGAGATCCCGCCTACTTCGACATCCTTCACAGCTACATGGGCTACCGCACCTGCTACTACCGCACCTTTGCCGTGGCCAGCGCTTCTCGGCCGCTGGTCGACGCCTACAAGCGCTGCCGGTACTACCTGGATGCGGCGATCGCCCTGATCAAGCCAGGGGTCACGACGGCCGAGGTCGTGTCTGTCTGGCCCCGGGCGCAGGAGTTCGGGTTTCCCGATGAGGAGGCCGCGTTCGCGCTGCAGTTCGGCCACGGTGTGGGCCTGACCATCTGGGAGAAGCCGATCTTCAGCCGGCTCGTGTCACTCGACCACCCGGAGGAGATCAAGGAGGGGATGGTCTTCGCCCTGGAGACCTTCTGGCCCGCCTCCGACGGCTGGTCGGCCGCCCGCATCGAGGAACAGCTGGTCGTCACGGGCGATGGCTGCGAGGTGATCACGCGCTTCCCGGCTGAGGATCTGGTGATCGCGGGCAAGCCATACTTCACCGCCGGCGGCAGCCTCTCGCTGGAGCGTGATCCCCAGTCGAACCGGAACACGGTGCTCGAGGATGACACCCAGGAGGCGACGCCCCGTTCGCGCGCGGGCTACTCCGCCGCCAACGGGGGGTCCGCCACCGACAGCACGGCGGCGACGATCCCCTCGTAGCCGGTGCACCGGCACAGGTTTCCCGCCAGCTCCCTTCGAACCTCGGCCTCGGTCAGGTGGGTGCCGGCTCGGTCGCGCAGTAGCGCGTCTGCGCTCATCAGGAAGCCGGCGGTGCAGAAACCGCACTGGAGCGCGTGATGGTCGGTAAAGGCCTGCTGCAGAGCGGAGAGCCGTCCGTTCGGCCCCGCGAGATCCTCCACGGTTCGCAGCGACCGCCCGCTGGCCTGGACGGCGAGCATCAGGCATGACCGGACCGGCTGGCCGTCAAGCTGTATCGTGCAGGCGCCGCAGGCGCCGTGCTCACAGCCGACGTGGGTGCCGGTGAGACCCGCCTGATGGCGGATGAAGTCCGACAGAAGCGTGCGCGGCTCGACTTCGTCGCTGAAGCTCGTCCCATTGATCGTGACCGAGATCCTCACGTGGTCACACCTTCCAGGGCTCGCCGCGCCAGCGCCCCGATGACGGCGCGACGGTGATCGTCGCCGACGACGGCAGCCGCCAGCGACGCCACCTCGTCCACCGAGGCCCCGCCGCTCAGCGCATGCTCGGCGGCCGTCGCCCGCACCGGTGCCGGTCCCGCTCCCAGCAGCGCTATCGCCGAGTGCCGGGCCGGGGCATGGAGAACCGCTACTCCCGCCGTTGGAAAGCCGCCGTGCGTCTTGGCATGCTCCACAAAGGCCGCCGCGGTGCCGCGCGGAGTGGGGGGGACCTCGACCGCCACCAGCAGGTCCCCCGGCGCCAGCCCGGCGACCCCACGACCCCGGAAGAAATCGGCGGCCGGCAGCATCCGCTCACCGGCGATGGATCGCACATGGAAGCGGGCGTCGAGCGCGGTCAGAGCCACGGGCAGCTGCGCCGCCGGGTCCGCGTGCGCCGCGGATCCGCCGACGGTGCCACGGTTGCGCGTCGCGGCGTGGCCCACGTTCGACAGCGCCTGGCACAGCAGCGGCCATCCAGCCGCTGCCACGGCTGAGGCCAAGAGGTGAGCCTGGCGGGTCATGGCGCCGATGCACAGCGCGCCGTCCTCTCGGAGCTCGATCCCGGCCAGCTCCTCCAGCGGGTTTAGGTCAACCAGCAGGCCGGGCCGGACCAGACGGAGGTTGAGCATCGGAATCAGGCTCTGACCTCCGGCCAGCGGGCGCGCATTCCCGCCGGCGAGCAGGTCCAGCGCCGCGGCCAGCGAATCCGGTGCCGCGTAGCGGAAGGGGGCTGGCTTCATCGGGGCCGTCCGACGGCGGTCGAACCGTGTCGCACTGTCACGACGACCCCTCGCCGCCGCGCGCACGGAGTGACTGCTCCTGCAGCGCTCGCCACAGCTTCTCGGCCGTGAACGGAGGCGTCACGACGACTCCGCCAAGCGCGTCGGCGACGGCATTGGCAATGGCCGGAAGAGCGCCGACCGCGCCCCCCTCGCCTGCCCCCTTGGCACCCAGAGGATTCAGGGGTGTCGGCGTCGCCACCTCGGCTGTGGTGATTGGCGGTACGTCCGCCGCCGTGAGCAGGCTGTAGTCGAGGAAGGATCTGGCGCCAGGGCGTCCGGCCTCGTCGTATACCGCCTCCTCGGTCAGACACTCCCCGAGCGCCTGGACGGTGCCGCCGATGACCTGTCCGTGGACGAGCAGCGGGTTGATCACGATTCCCGCGTCGTCGACCGCGACGAGCCGATCGACGCGCAGCGCGCCTGTGCGGCGGTCGATCGACACGGTCGCCCCGTGCGCGCCGGAGGAGAACACGTTGGCGGACTGGAATCGCGCCTCCGCTCGGAGCGGCCCGAGCGAGGTGGACTTCGCCAGGCTGTCCCAAGACACGGTCCCCGTGGAGGCACTAAATCCGCTCGCCGCGTGCGTGATGCGGTCCGTTTGGACTCCGAGCACTTGGGCAGCGCGGTCCCGCCCGCAGGCGACCAGCGCATCCGCGGCCATGGCCACCGCGGACCCCGCCTGCGCGACCGAGCGGCTGCCGAAGGTGCCCACGCCCGCCGGCGAGGTCGCGCTGTCGCCGAACTGAAGCTCGATAGCGTCGGGTGACACCAGCAGCCGCTCGGCGGCGATCTGGGCAAAGGTGGTCTCATGACCCTGGCCGTGCGGGTTGGCGCTGGAGGCGACGCGGAAGCGGCCGTCAGGATCCAGCCGGATCTCCGCCGACTCCCACGCACCGCCCGAACGCTCCACGTACAGCGCCACGCCCTGCCCGCGGACCTCACCTGGCTCCGCCGGAGCGACCGGCCCGAGCAGATCGAGCGCGCGGTCGAGGCAACGCTCGAAGTCGCCGGAATCGTAGTCGAGGCCCGTCGCCGTGCGGTGGGGGAAACCCCGGATCAGGTTGCGCCGCCGGAGGGCAACACGGTCGACGTCGAGCGCACGCGCGGCGGCGTCGACCAAGCTCTCGATCATGTAGGCCGCATCCGGCCGGCCGGCGCCGCGATACGGCCCGGTGGGCACCTTGTTGGTGCGGGTGCCCAGGACCTGCACGTCGGCGGCTGGGATGTCGTAGCAGCCAGGAAGAAGCGTCCCCGCGGTATGGGGCGGGATCGGCGTGGTTGTGAGCAGGTAACCCCCGAGATCGGCCCGCAGCCGCGCGCGCAGGGCAAGCATGCGTCCCCGTGCGTCCAGGGCCAGCTCCAAATCAGCCTCCATCCCCCTGCCCTGGTAGGCGCCGATCAGGTTCTCCAGGCGGTCCTCGGTCCACTTCACGGGAGCTCCCACCGCCAGGGTTCCCGCTGCTACCGCTGCCACCTCGGGGGCGATCACCCCCTTGGAGCCGAATGCACCGCCCACGTCCGGCACGATCAGCCGCAGGGATTCCGGCGGGCGTCGCAGGATGTGGGCGAGCTGCGCCAACGGGCGGTGGATGTCCTGGGCAGAGCACCAGAGGGTCAGCATGTCCAGCTCCGGGTCGTGCTCGGCGACCACGCCGCGGGTCTCCATCGGTGCGGCGATCAAACGGGCCAGCGCGTAGCTACCGGAGACGATGTGGGCGGCTTCGGCGAACGCCGCATCTACGTCCCCGCGGCGCGCCGACCATCGCATCATCACGTGCTCTGACTCCCGGGGCGACAGGATCGGTTCGTGCACCTCGTACTCCACATCAACCCGCTCCGCGGCGTCCTCGGCCAGGGCCCTTGATGCCGCCAGCACCATCGCCACCGGCTGACCGGCATAGCGCACCTCGCCGTCGGCCAGCACCGGATGGGCTTCGGCAGCCTCGATCTGGCTGCCCGGCGGCTCCGTGACCGGGAAGCGCGCCAGCCCTCCCAGGTCGGCTGAACTCAGCACGGCCACAAGGCCCTCGACGCCGACCGGAACCCTCAGCGCCGCGATCGTCGCCGCTGCGTGCGGGCTGCGCACGAATGCCGCATGCAGCATGCCGGGGCGCACGATGTCATCGAGATACCGGGTCTCTCCCCGCAGGATGCGAGCATCCTCCCGCCGAGTCAGTCCGACACCGATCGTTCCGGACGCCGTCATCTCAGTCGAGCACGCATCCAGTCGGCCACGAGCGGGCGGTACTTGTAGGGGATGTTGTTGCAGACGTGGGTTCCCTCCTCGTACAGCACCCACTCAGCGCCCGGCACCGCGTCCGCAATCCGCCTCGTTTCCTGCCAGCCGATCACGCGATCCAGCCGACCGGTGACCACCAGGCAGGGTTGCGTCACCCGCTCGGCAACGCCCGCCAGGCTGAGCGCGGCCGCCTTCTCCCGTGCCTCGGCCCCATCGGCGGCGCCGGCGTGGTGGCGAAAGGTCTCCCGGGTCAGCTCGGGCATCGCCTCCCACCCGGCGGAGAAGTCATAGGGGCCGCTGATCCCTGCCAGTGCGCGGATGCGCTGCTCGAACGCTGCTGCTCGCACCACATAGTGGCCACCGAGGCTGACGCCCGCGGCGCCGATCTGATCGTGATCGAGGTCGGGCCGGTCAGCAAGCGCGTCGAGAATCGCGGTGACTGCCAGCTCGTAATCCGGCCGTATGTCGAGCGCCAGCCCCGTTTCACCCTGCCCTGGGCCGTCGAGCGAGACGGTCGCCATCCCTCGTTCCAGGAACACCGATTCCCAGTACCAGAACTCCTCCTTGGTCGAGTCCAGCCCCGGGATGAGCACGACGAGCGGCGCGGGCTTCCCGCCGGAGGGGTGTCGCAGGTTCGCCACCACCATTCCTCCCTCGATGGCGGCCTCGATGCGCTCAGCCTCGGGCTCGAGCAGTCCATGGGCGGCGTACAGCGCGCTCACCGCCGCCAGGGTGTTGCGACGGTTGAGCTCCGGGTCGAGCACCCACACGAACTTGGAGAAGTGGTAGCTGACGGACGCCCGAAGATACGCCTGCCCAGCGCTCAGCGGCGCATCGCGCTCGAGCGCGGCCTCGGCCAAGCCAATGTGCATCTCTGCCGTAGTCGTCCATGCCTCGAGCCAGTCCTCCCACGCCGGGATGGCTGCGGTGGTTCGGATGAAGTCGTTGTAGTCGATCCCGTTGGCGATCAATCTCCCGGCCCAGTTTCGGATTGCCGCCCCGACACGCTCGTCGGTCATGGCTACCCACGGGCCGGAGCGGCTATGGCCAGTTCGCGTTCGGCGTTCCCGGCCAGCACCGCCGCCTCATCCTCGGCGCTGAGCGCGGCGGCCCGTACCGTGCTGATCGGATCGGGGTCGGCCATGTCGAAAGGGGTATCGGAGCCGAGCATCACGCGATCGGCGCCGACGGCATCGACGAGCGCGCGCAGTTGGCGAGCGTCGTGGGTGACGGAGTCGAAGAGGAAGCGACGCACAGTGACGTCCGCCGGTTCGCCGGGTGGGGGGCCGGCGGCTTTAATCGTGCAGCGCCCGTGCTGGATCCTTCCGGCGAGGCCGGGCAGAGCACCGCCACCGTGGGCGAGCAGGACGCGCAGGCCCGGATGGCGCGCCATCGTGCCCGAGAGGATCAGGTGCGCTGCCGTGATGGTCGTCTCGAACGGATTGCCGACGAGGTTCCACAGGTAATGGTCATCGAACACTCCTCCCGGGAAGCCGCGCGTGGTGGGATGTACGAAGACGAGTGCGTTGCAGGCCTCGGCCGCCGCCCAGAACGGCTCGAAGCGTGGAGCGCCGAGGTACGTTCCGTCCATGCTGGCGGTGACCTCGACCCCGGCCACCCCCGGACGGCCCATCAGCGCTGGGAGCTCGGCGCCGGCCAGCTCCGGGTCCTGGAGCGGGACGCTGCCCAGCACCGTAACCTGCTCTGGTCGCCGTTCGTGCAGGCGTACGAGTCCATCGTTCTGCAGCCGGCACCGCTCCAGGGCCTCGTCCGCCGCCACGTCCTGAAACAGCAGCCCCACCCACGGACAGAGCACCGCCCGGTCACATCCGCGACTGGCGAGGGTGGTCAGGATCACGTCGATGTCGACGAAGTCGTGCACGGCAGACCGCATCGATCGGCCGCCGAGCTTCACCACTTGCCCGTCGACGTCCCAGCGGACCGACGGGCGCCAGGTTTCAGCCGGAGCGGCTTCGCGCAGGAGCTCCGGCACGATCACGTGCGCGTGCACGTCGACTGCGCCCGTCAAGAGCCACTCCCCGCCTCGAGTGGCGCGCGACCCAGTTCGGGCAGATGACCGAGGCCGCCGGAGAGCAGCTCGTGTGCGTCGTATCCGAGGTCGGAGAGCATCACGACAGCCGCGTTACGTCCCGGGCCCCCGGTGACCGAGCCGCCGGGGTGAGTCGTACCGCCCGTCTGGTAGAGGCCGGGAATCGGCATTCGGTGCTGGGCCCAGCCTGGAGCAGGCCGCAGCGACCCGCTGTGAGCGATCGAGCGGTCACCCCCGTGGAAGGTGCCATGCCACATGTGGGGATTGGATCTCTCCAGGTCGACGGGCGAGACGACGAGCTCGGCGAGGATCTTCTCATCGGTGAAATTGGGAGCGGCGCGGCGCAGGTGCCCAAGGTGCTCGGCCGCAACCGATTCCCGCAGCTCGACCCAATTCTCCGGGCCGCCCCCTGGGTCGTAGGGTTGCATGCCGAGGATCTTGACCGTGTGATGGCCTCTGGGCGCCCGGGTCGGATCGGCGACGGTCGGTACGGGGAAGAGCAGCCAGGCGCCGTCGTGGACGAGGCGTCCCTCCTTGACGTCCCGGCCCATCCGCAGGATGTCCTCCGGCCAGCCGGCGACACCGGCCGAGACAACCTCGAGCTCTTCGCCGCTGTGATGGACATAACGCGGGGGGGCGGTGGCGACGTAATGGGCCGCGAAGGCGGATACCCCCTCGTCGTAGGTGTCGATCCCGTAGCGAAAGTCCTCGCCCCAC
Source organism: Solirubrobacteraceae bacterium (assembly GCA_035551795.1). GTDB lineage: Bacteria > Actinomycetota > Thermoleophilia > Solirubrobacterales > Solirubrobacteraceae > Palsa-465. The sequence continues at coordinate 16,753 of DASZMP010000128.1, forward strand.
AGCCCCGCCGGGGCCATCTCGACGAGATCCTTGACGTGGATCGTCGACAGCACCGCGGTTCCGGCGCGGTGCTGCTCACCGTCCGCTGTGTTGACGCCGACGCACCGCCCATCCTCCAGGATCAGCTCGACCACGCGGCGGCCGCACAGGACCTCGCCGCCGCCCTGCTCGATGACATTGACGAGCGCACGGGCCAGTTGACCCGACCCTCCGCGAGGAATCGACCAGCTCCGGCGCTGCCGACCGAAGACCAGCGAGTAGGCCAGCGGCCCGGAACCCGCGGATCCAACGGGCTGTCCGGTCTGGAAGGCCATCCAGAGCATGAATGACCGCACGTGACGGGACTCGAACTCGTGCGTGACGACATCCCAGGCGCTCATGAGAGTCCGGCGCTGCCAGCGAGCAGCGCCGGAGCGCCCCGCCAGCATCTCCCCGAGACTCGGCGCCAGGCCCACCGGAGAGAACCGCTGGCGGTTGAACGCGTCCTTGACGGCGTCATATTCCTGAAGCAGACGGCGATACGAGGACGCATCAGCTGGTGAGAAGCGGGCGATCTCCTCGCAGGTGCGATTGAGGTCGAGCCACATCGTCAGCGCCTCGCCGTCCGGGAACACCACGTGCGCCACTGGATCGGGCTCTATGTAGGTCAGGCCCTGGTCGGCGATCAGACCCAGCTCATCCTCGGTGATGAGCGGGTTGGTAAGGATGATCGTGTGGCCGGTGGAGCAGGAGTCGAGCTGGAAGCCAGGCAGCAGCAGCTCCTCGGACGCGACGCCGCCGCCCGGCTCATCCCGGGCATCGAGAACTCGGCAACGATAGCCGGCGCGGGTCAGATAGGCGGCACAGATCAGACTGTTGTGGCCCGCCCCGGCAACGACGACGTCGGCGTCGGCACCCGTGCCGACGCTCATGGCGCGGTCGCGGCAGCCGCCGCTCGGTTCACGACGCTGCCGGCCCGCACCGGCTCTGGCCCGGCGTGCTCCCGCCACGGGTCGCGTCACTGCGCCGTCCCAGGGTGCTCGCCGCGACGGGTCGCGTCACGGCGCCGTCCCAGCGGTCACCGCTCCGCCGAGGTAGAGGGCTCCGATCTCGGGGTGTTTCAGAACCTCCGTGCCCGACCCCGTGAGACGAACCATCCCGTTCTCGAGAACCACGCCGTAGGTGCTCAGCTTCAGTCCGGCCCGCGCATTCTGCTCCACCAGCAGGATCGTCTTGCCCTGCTCCTGGTTCATGCGCAGCATCATCTCGAACACCATCTGGCGGGTCTGGGGGTCCAGACCCATTGACGGCTCGTCGAGCATGATCAGCTCGGGGTCGAGCATCAGGCACCGGGCGAACTCCACCAGCCGCTGCTGCCCGCCTGACAGGGATCCGGCCTTCTCGCCGGCGCGCTCGCGGACGATGGGGTACTGGTCCTGCACCGCGGCAAGGCGTTTGGCCACCAGGGCCCGGTTAGTGACCGTGAACGCCCCCATCTCCACGTTCTCGAGCACCGTCATATCCGGAAACAGACTGTGCGCCTGAGGAATCTGAGCGACTCCGCGCCCCAGGATCTCCCGCGGGGACCGGCCCGAGATGACATGTCCGTCAAACCGGATCTCCCCGAGGCGGGGCCGGAGCAGACCGCTGATTGTGGCCATCAGGGTGGACTTGCCGGCTCCGTTGGGACCGACGACACAGGTGATCCCGCCGCGGGGTACTTCAAGGGTGACGTCCTTGAGGATGTCACCACCTCCGTAACCCGCGGTCACCCCGCTCAGGCTGAGAAGGGCGTTACCGTCGCCGCGCTTGGCACGAACTCGAATCGGGCCGCTTGGCACCGGCTCGTGCTGGATCGCCTCTCCGGCGAGCTCCCGTTGGGTCTCGGCGTCGTCCTCGCCACCGAGGTAGGCATCGAGCACAGCCGAGTTGCTTCGCACCTCCCCGGGAGTGCCGGAGACCAGGGAGCTGCCCTGGCTCAGCACCGTGATGCGCTCACACAGGCTCATCACGAATTCCATGTTGTGTTCGACCACGAGGATCGTCTTGCCAGTCCGGTTGAGCTCCTTGATCCGGTCCGCCAGGTGGCCGATGAGTGTGGGATTGACGCCGCCGGCCGGCTCGTCCAGCAGAAGGATCGCCGGATCGGCGACGAGGAGCGAGGCCAACTCGAGCAGCTTGCGCTGTCCGAACGAGAGGTTGCTTGCCGGCTCGTTGGCCAGGCGCGTGATACCGACGAAATCGAGTAACTCCAGCGCACGCCGCATTTCACTGGCCGATGCCGCCGGCCGCACCACCGAGCGAAACCAACCGTCCTTGCGCTGCGTGGCGACGAGCATGTTCTCCAGCACCGTCAGTCGCGCGAACACCCGGGTGAGCTGGAAGGTCCGGCCGACCCCCAGTTTGAACACTCGGTCCGGTCGGGAATTGGTGATGTCCGTCCCGCTGAAGCTGACCTTGCCCTGCTGGATCCGCTCGTATCCGGTGATCACGTTGAACAGCGTGGTCTTACCCGAACCGTTCGGGCCTATCAGGCCGTTGATCTGCCCCTCCCGCACCTCCAGGTCGCACAGGGCGAGCGCCTCGACCCCTCCATAGGACTTCGAAACGCCGGTGACCTCGATCAAGTTGCTCATGAGGACGCTCCTGCGATTCCGCCGGTTATGCTCGCGTCGCGGTCTCCTGGGTCCCGCTCACCTGTATACGCGTGCCTGGCCCTGGTGCGCCTCCGGTCGATCCAGCTGCGCACGCCGGGGACCACGCCCTGAGGCAAGACCAAGATGACGAGCAGGAACAGGACTCCATAGGCGATCAGGTAGGTCGCGTTACTGGAGAACGTCTGCGTCAGGTACTGCTGGAGGGACTCCAGGACCAGCGCACCGAGCAGTGGTCCGATCAGCGTGCCAAGGCCCCCGACGAAGGCCATCAGGGCGATGGCCAGGTCGAACAGGGGATCGAAGGCGAAGTTGGGGTAGATCTGCCCCAGGAAGTAGAAGTACAGCCCTCCGACCATTCCCACCGGAACCGCGGAGATGACGAAAGCGGTCAGCTTGATCCGCCGCGTCTTCACGCCCAGGCCGAGCGCACGATCCTCGTCGTCGCGAATGGCAAGCAGCTGCAGGCCGAATCGGGAGCGTCGCACCCCCCAGGACGTCAGCACCGTCAGGACCAGAATCGCCAGCCCGACGTAATAGAACGGCTGGTTGTAGTTGGCCGCCGAGAACGGCGCAAAGGGAAGCGTGATCCCAGACGTTCCCCCGGTGAAGCCGAGATTGAAAGCGGCCAGCTGGAAGATGAAGAAGATCGCGATCGTCACGACCACGAAGGTGTGGCGGCGTGTCCGCAACGCCACCAGCCCCACCGGGATGGCGATGGCTCCCGCAATCACCCCGGCAAAGGGGAGCAGTGCGAACACTTGCCATCCGCCCGCGACGTGCCAGTCACGAGCGGTCATGGCCACCGCGTAGCCACCACTTCCGAAGAACACGGCGTGTCCCAGGGCCAGATAGCCGGAGTAACCGCTGAAGATGTTCCACGATGCCGCCGCCACCATGAAGATCACCGTGAACACGGCAATCGAAGTGGTGCTCGGGTCGGTGAAGATCAGCGGGAAGACCGCGAAGATCGCAAAGGCCACAAGCCACGCCGTGACCTTCAGGGCCCGTGCGCCACGCCCCGGCGACCGACCACCCTGTTGGCTGACCTGAGTCGGGGAGTCCAACTCAATGCTGCTCACTGCGCTCGCACCGCCGCCCGTCCGAACAGCCCCTGAGGCCGAATCGAGAGAACGACCACCAATGCGGCGAAGTAGACCAGGGGCGCCCAGGTCGGCGACCAGGCCACCGCGACGACGTCATTGATCACCAGCATGAGGATCGCTGCGCCCATGGCCCCGCCGATGCTGCCCATGCCTCCCAGGATCACGATGGCCAGCAGGCGGGAGATGAGGTCATAGCCGGTGTTCGGGTTGAACGCGTTGGTCGCCCCGAACACCATTCCGCCAACCGCCGTGACGGCGACCCCGATCCCCACCGAGATCGTACGGACACGATTCACCTCGATGCCGATCAAGTCTGCGGCCGTCCGGTTCTGCAATGACGCCCGCACGGACCGGCCGAACTTCGTCCGGTACAGCAGGTAGTAGAGGCCGCCCATCAGCACGATCGCCAGTCCGAACCCGATCAGGTAGATGTAGGGCAGATAGAAGCCAAGTATGTGGACTGACGAATTGACGTAGGAGGCCTGCAACTGCTGATAGTCGACGCCGAAGACCGCGGTCAACACGCCTTCGATGACGATCGCCACGGCATAGGTGACGAGAATCGACATCTGGGTCCGGTCCTGGTCTCGCAGCCGGCGCATGAAACAGAACTCGACGGCCACGCCGAGCAGGAACATGGCTGGGACTGTGATCAGCAGTCCGGGCAGCAACCCGATTCCGGCGTGCACCGACAGCTCGAAGCTGAGGTACGCGCCCAGCACCACCATCATGCCCTGCGCGATGTTGATGATGTCCATCACGCCGAAGATCAGCGTCAGCCCGGCGGCCATCAGGGCGTACACGCCGCCCGTGAGAACACCCTCGATGACCGCCTGGGCCAGGTCGGTGAACGTCATCGAATCAGCTGCCCCACGGCGGCTTCGGAATCACCGGCTTCACCGATCCCGGGGCCGTGGGCGGCAGGGTCTGCACCAGCTTGCCGCTCTGCCACTGGAAGATCAGTGACTGGCCGACCGTGTTCTCACCCTTGGCGTTGAATTTCGCCGGACCGAGCACGGTGTCGAATGTGGCGCCGCTGTGCAGGTAGCTGATCAGCTTCTGGTTGCTGAGGCTGTGCGTGGCCTGCACCGCCTGCGTCATCACCTGGCCCACCGCGTAGGCCTCAGCCACATCAGCGTTCACGTCGGAGGGGGTCCCTCCGTACTTGGCGATGTACTCGTGGACCATCTTCTGGCTGTCGGGCTTCTTGAAGCCGCCGAACCAGACGCCGGGGACGAAGGTCCCATTCTCGTTGCCCGAGCCGACCGCCTTGACGAACTGCGCCCCCTGGTCCGGGCCCGCCGTGGCGAGGAAGAGCTTGGGGGTGTAGTGCTGCTGAATGAAGACGTGCGTGAACGCAGAGACGGTTGGCACATCAACTGAGCCGAGGATGGTCAGGTCCGGCTTGGCCGAGGCCACCTGGCCTGCGATGGCGGTGTAGTCGGTCACCTCGGCGGGGAACACCTTTGTGAGGACGGTCTTCACCCCCGCAGATTGCAAGATCTTCTGGGCGACGGGCAGCTGAGGCTGCGTGAACGGGTCGTTCACCGTGATGTAAGCAGCCGTCTTGGGCCGCTGGCTGGGGGGCAGAGACTTGACCCAGCTGGCGAAGCTGACGAGCTCGTTGATGATCGGAATCTGAACCGAGAAGACGTTGTGCAGGCCTTGGCCGAACACGGCGGGTCCAGCTCCGGCGCCCTCCACGAAGGCATAGCCGTATCGCGCGGCCACGCGTGCTGACGGGACGGTCAGCAGCGTCGAGAAGGGTCCAAACACCAGCTGGTCGTGGTTCGAGCCGATCAGCTTCTGATAGTTGGTCACCACCTGGGACGGGCTCGAGGAATCGGACAGGACGTCCAGCTTGACCTTGTGTCCCAGCAGGCCGCCTTTGGCGTTCTGGTCGGTTGCCCAGAGCTGGTAGCCCTTCTGAAATGCCTGTCCGTCGGCCGCAAAATCGCCGGACAGCGATAGGGAGACGCCGATCGTGACTGGCCCGGATCCCGAGCCACTGCTAGACCCGCCACCGCCGCCGGCGGATCCGGAAGACGAATTTCCACAGGCCGCGATCGCGACCGCTGTGCCCATGGCTAGACCTACGGTTATGGACTTTCGAAGGAACCTCAAGGTATGTCCCCTCCCTCTCTTTTCTCTCCTCGGGAAACGGCGCGGAGGCGCCACTTCAATCGTTTGCAGAACCTAGCTCGCCGTTCTCGTGATGTCAATCGCAATCGTGTGCAGAGGGTTAACCGCTACGGGGCTGACGATCTTCCTCTCCGGACCGTTCGGGCGGATCCAGCTCCAGCCCGCAGGCGGCTGCCTGAACCGCGAGCAGCGATGCGAAATCGTCCTCGGCATGGCCCGCTTCGATGATCGCCTGGACCTCGGCTCGGACTGCGCGCGTGACCGGGAGGCTCACGCCGGACTCCTCAGCCGCAGCCAGCCCCAGGTCGAGATCCTTGCGCAACAGTGTGCTGGTGAACGTGGGCGTCCAATCGAGGTCCACCAGCGCGGGGGTCTTGTAGCTCGAGAAGGCCGACCCCATCGGGCTGTCGTTGATGAACTGGAGATAGGCGCGGCGGCTGACGCCGTGCGCCTCCACGAGCAGCGATGTCTCCACCAGGGACTGGATCACCGCTCCGAGGAACAGGTTGTGGGCGATCTTCACGAGTCGCGCGCTGTCCTCCTCGCCAACGTGATGCGCGCCCCGCCCCAGGATCTCCAGATACGGGGAGAGAATCCCGATCGCGCTCCCAGGTCCTGAAACGGCAAAGAGCGCGCCGCCCGCGGCAACATGCTTGCCGTTCCCGCTGATCGGGGCCGCCATCAGCGTCGCGCCACGCTGGGCGGCGACCTCCCGCACGGTGGCCGACGCGTCCACGGAGATGGTTGAGCAATCCACCAGGACGCGAGGCACCGTCTTTGGATCGCTCAGCAGGCCCGCCTCGTCATCCAGCATTACGGAGGTGAACTCCGCCGGCCCGGAGACGGTGCTGAAGACGATGTCGCGGTCGGCCAGTCCCCGCGGGGTTTCGACGACCTCGGCGCCGAGCGCGGCAAGCGGCTCGGCCTTGGCGCGTGTGCGGTTGTAGACCCCCACATCGCAGCCCGCCGCGAGCAGTCGCGTGACGAGCGGGAGGCCCATCCGTCCCACGCCGATCCAGCCGAGCCGGTGTTCTGAGGGCTCAGGCAGATCCACGAGCTCCGCCGCTTGCGCGGTGCTGGCGGGCGAGCGGGTGGGGCGGGGTGATCGGTCAGTGCTATCCGACCCGGAATGCTCATCACACTCCGGCCGGGCTTGGCGGCGAGTCTTTGGCACGGCGCTCTCCTAGGTTCAAGAGCGGCCCCGGAGAATTGACAATGAGGCCGCGGCACCCTATTTTGCCGGTGACTGCGAACGATTGCAAGCGGGCCCGGTCGATTGTGCAGAGAGGCTTGAGAGGAGCCATCGGTGGCCGAAGCGATACCAGATGCGATGAACCCGGGCGGTGTCTCCACCTCGGTCACGCTCCGAGAGGTCGCCGTGAGGGCGGGGGTCCATCCGGCGACGGTCTCGCGCGCGCTCAATCCCCAGACCCAGCAGATGGTGAGCTCCGAGACCCTGGAACGGGTACTCGAGGCGGCCCGCGAGCTGAACTACCGAACCAACACGATCGCGCGCAGCCTGCGGACGCAGCGCTCCCTGACCGTCGGAGTGGTGATTCCCGACATCACCAATCCCCTCTTCCCGCGAATGATGCGAGGCATCGACGACGCGCTCGAAGAGGTCCAGTACGCATCGCTCGTGACGTATACCGACGGGCGGGACGAGCGTCTGCTCGAGCGGTTCGAATTGCTGCGCCAGCGTGGCGTCGATGGACTGATCGTCGCCACCGCGCGCCACTCGGATGCTGTACTGGACAGTCTGGAGAGGAGCGGCATCGCCGTCGTCCAGATCAACCGTCGCTCGCGGAACAAGGACATCCCGTCGGTCACCGCCGATGATCGTGCCGGCACCCGCGCTGCTGTGGAGTACCTCGTCGAGCTCGGACACCGTCACATTGCCCACATCGGGGGCCCGCAGAGGCACAGCACGGGTCGGACGAGGCTCGCTGAGTTTCGCAGCGCGATGCGCCGGGCGGGACTGGGGGTGCCGGAGGGATCTGCGGTTACGGGGCGTTCCGTCACGATCCAGGAGGGTTTCCGCGTCGGCAGGGAGGTTCTGGCAGGACACCCGGAGGTGACCGCCATCCTGGCCGGCAACGACCTCATGGCTCTGGGCTGCTACGACGCCCTCAGAAGCGCCGGGCGGCGATGCCCGCAGGACGTGTCGGTCATCGGCTTCAACGACATGGAGTTTGCGGATCGCTTCGACCCTCCGCTGACGACGATCCACTTCGACCACTACGAGATGGGCGCCGCCGCGGTCGAAATTCTCATGCGCCGTCTGCGCTCCGGCGGCCCTGGCAATCAACCGGCGGCTCGGCTCGAACTCGACACCGAGCTCATCGTCCGCGCCTCCACCGCCCCGCCGCGCTGAGCTCTTGCAATCGTTCGCAACAGCCTGCAGAATGTTGGCCGGTTGTCCGTCAAGCGCGGCTCCGGCTGCGCGCCCGAAGCGGCGACTACGCCCCGGACAGAGAACATGAGCGTGATAACGCAGCCCGCGGTCAAGAGCATCAACCCGGCGACGGGAGAGGTGGTCGGCGAGTACCCCACGAGTTCGGCGGAGGCGCTCGACGCAGCCCTGACGCGCGCCCAGCTCGCCCATCGGGCCCTCAGGGCGAGCGCGCCCGAGGAGCGGGCGGAGCTGCTCCGCGGGATCGGGCGCGAGCTCAACGCTCGCCGGGAGGTGCTCGCTCGCCTGATCTCGGAGGAGATGGGGAAGGTCGTCACGGAGGCCCGCGGGGAGATCGATAAGTGCGTGTGGGCGTGCGAGTACTACGCCGAGCACGGCCCCCACCAGCTGGCACCCGAGCCGGTCGCCACCGAGTGGACAGATACCTACGTGGAGTTTCCTCCTCTCGGGGTGGTGCTGGCGATCATGCCCTGGAACTACCCGGTCTGGCAGCTCATCCGGGCAGCGGCGCCCGCCTGGATGGCTGGAAATGCCGTGCTGCTCAAGCACGCATCCAACGTCACGGGGTGCGCACTGGAGCTCGCACGTGCCGTCGCACAGGCGGCCGGCGAGCTCAGCCCGCTGGAGGTGATCGTGCTCCCCGGCAGCCGGGTGGCCGATGTCATCGCGGACCCGCGCGTGGCGGCAGTGACGCTCACGGGCTCTGAGGCCGTGGGAGTGCAGGTGGCCGGGCCGTTCGGCCGGCATCTCAAGAAGTCGGTGCTGGAGCTCGGCGGCAGCGATGCCTTCATCGTGCTCGCCGACGCCGACGTTTACGCCGCCGTGCGTGGGGCGATCAGCGCCCGGTTCCTGAACGCCGGGCAGAGCTGCATCGCCGGCAAGCGGTTCATCGTCGTCGAGGCGGTGGCGGACTCCTTCATCGAGGGTTTCGCGGCAGCGGCCGCTGCACTGCGAATGGGCGATCCGCTGGACGAGGACAACGACCTCGGGCCGATGGCGCGAGTCGACCTGCGCGACGAGCTCGACGACCAGCTCCGCAGGGGCCTGGCCGACGGGGGGCGCGTGGTCACTGGGGGGGCCCATCCCGAGGGCCCGGGTGCATATTTCACCCCGACTGTGGTGGCCGACGTCCCGCCCGACGGAGTCCTCGCCCAGGAGGAAACGTTCGGTCCTGCGGCCGCCATCCTGAGAGTTCCGGACGTGGCGGCTGCCATCGCGCTGGCCAACCGCTCCCCGTATGGGCTGAGCTCAAGCCTGTGGACCAGCGACCTGGACCGCGCCCGCCGGCTGGCGCCCGAGATAGAGGCCGGGGCGGTATTCGTCAACACCTTCTCCGCCTCGGATCCCCGCATGCCCTTCGGTGGGATCAAGCGCTCGGGCTGGGGACGCGAGCTGGGTCCCTTCGGCATCCGGGAGTTCGTCAACGTCCAGGCGGTTACCGTCGCCCCGCGTGCGGGCTGATGCTGACCAATCGCGGAAGGAGAGCCATGCCCCGCAGAACCTTCGTCCCGCCGCCTGAGCTCGAGGAGTACTCGGACCGCTTCAGGGACTACTTCACCTTCGAGCGCCGGCCGGACGGGGTGCTCCTGGTGCGCGGACATACGCGCGGCGGCGCCATCCGGCTCAGCGTCGAGGATCACCGGGCCCTCGGGCAGATGCTCAAGACGGTGGGCGCCGACCCCAAGAACGAGGTCCTGATCCTCAGCGGCACCGGGGACGAGTTCATGATGGAGACCGACGAGGATGGTTTCGCGCTGGAGGACGAGGACCTTTCCTACTGGGCCTACGAGTACGCGTACAAGGATGGGAGGATCAACGTCAGCGCGCTGATCAATGACCTGGAGATCCCAACCATCGGCGTTCTGAACGGTCCGGGGTTTCATACCGAGATCTGCCTCATGTGCGACCTCACCATCTGCAGCGAGGATGCCGTCATCTTCGATCTGCACTACGACATCGGCTCGGTCCCGGGAGATGGCATCCACAGCTGCTTCCAAGAGCTTCTCGGAGTCAAGCGGGCTGCCTACGCTCTGCTCACCGGCGAGGCCATCGACGCCCAGAAAGCGCTGGAGTACGGCATGGTCAACGAGGTGGTGCCCCGGGAGAACCTCATCGACCGGGCCTTCCAGCTGGCGGACCACATCATGGGCCAGCCGCGGACGATCCGCCGGCTGACCACGCAGATCGTCCGGCGCCCCTGGCGCCGCCGGATCACCGACGACCTCGATGGCGGGTTCGGGATCCAGATGTTCGGACATGTCGCCGGAAGCGCGAGCGTCCACGGCGAGGGCTACGTCCGGGGGACGGTCGACTACGTCCGGCAAGGCCGGCGGAACAACTTCGACTGACTTGGGAACGAGCGCTCAGCCCGCGCAGGTGCAGCTCCGCGACCTGGCCACGCAGATCAAGCTGGACGCTCTGGCGATGATCTCCATCGAGGGGTTTGGCTACCTCGGACAGGCGCTGTCGGCGGCCGAGCAGTTCGCCGTGCTGTTCGGAGACGTCATGCGCCACGGCACGGACCGCTTCGTCCTGTCGCCCGGTCACTACGCCGTTGTCTTCTACGCAGCGATGGCCGAGATGGGGCTGCTTGACCGGTCGGCTCTGCTGGACTACGGCCGGGACGGGGCGCTGCTGGAGGCCATCTCCACCGAGCGCACCCCAGGACTGGACCTCACCTGCGGTTCTCTGGGCCAGGGTCTCTCGGGCGCTGTCGGACTGGCGCTGGCAGACCGGCTGAAGGGCGAGGATCGCCGCACGTTCGCATTTCTGAGTGACGGTGAGATGGAGGAAGGTCAGGTGTGGGAGGCGGCGATGTTCGCCGCGCATCACCACCTGAGCAGCCTCGCAGTCGTGCTCGACGCGAACGGCTCGCAGGTGGATGGTCCCATCAGCAGCGTGACCACCGTCGAGCCGCTGACGTCGAAATGGCGAGCTTTCTCCTGGCACGTCCAGGAGGTCGACGGGCACGACATCGGAGCCCTTCAGGACGCCTTCGCCAAAGCCGCTCTCGCCGGCTCTCCATCGGTGATCATCGCCCGCACCGAAATCCATGGGCGACTGCACTCCATCCCCAGCAGCGCCGACGGCCATTTCCTCAAGCTGACCGAGGTTCTCACGCAGGCTATCCGCGCCGAGCTCCTGCAGGGCCAGGAGAGTTCCAATGGTGTTTGACCCGCCCTATGAGACGGTCCTCAAGCCCTTCGGCCAGGCGCTTGTCGAGCTCGCCGAACGCCGGCCCGATCTCGTCTGCCTCGGCGCCGATCTGACCCGCCAGACCGAGACCGATCTGTTCCGTGACACCTTCCCGGAGCGGTTCTTCAACGTCGGTATGGCTGAGGCCAATGCCGTCGGCATCGCCGGCGGCCTAGCGCGCGCCGGTCACACGGTGTTCTTCGCCACCTTCGGTGTGTTCGCCACCCGGAGGTGCTACGACCAGATCGCGATGGCCGTCGCCTACCCGGGCCTGAACGTGAAGATCATCGGGTTCATGCCCGGCCTCTCGAGTCCTGGCGGACCAAGCCACCAAGCGATCGACGACGTCGCGCTAATGCGGACCCTGCCGAATATGACCGTCGTCGACGTCGCCGACGCTACGGAAACGCGACAGGCCGTGCGGGCGATTGCCGATCACCCCGGGCCCGTGTACCTGCGCCTGAAACGGGGGGAGATCCCGCAGATCTTCGACGGGAGACATGAATTCTCACTGGCGGAGGCCCAGGTGGTGGTGAGCGGGCGTGATGTGGTGCTGATTGGAAGCGGGATGATGCTGGCCGCGACGCTCGCGGCCGCCCGGACTCTGCGTACGCACGACATCGACGCTGCGGTTCTCAACGTCCCGGTGATCAAGCCATTGGACACGCAGACGCTGCTCAGCAGCTGCCGGCGGGCGCGTGCCGTGATCACGGCCGAGAACCACACGGTCATCGGGGGCCTGGGGTCGGCGGTGGCGGAGACTCTCGCCGAGCACGGTGGCCCTCCGCTGGCCCGAGTGGGGATTGAGGACCGGTTCGCCGAGTCCGGCAGCCGGGCCTACCTGTTCTCCCGCTACGGCCTCACGGTGCAGCGCATCGTCGATGAGGCCTGGCGGATGGTCGGCCCCGCCGGCTCACCCCCGGTGGCTGCCGATATCAGCGTCGACGCAGACGGCTACGCCCCGGTGTAGCAAAGCTCAATCGATGCTCGGGGTGGGGGATTTTTGCGCTGTTTCGATTGCTTCAGACCGCGCGATCCCGGACGTGCAACGAGGAAATGCTCCGAGCGGTCGGCGTGAACACGGGCGATCTGGCCAGCTCCAATCCCCGGAAGCTGTGCGCCAACCCCCGGAACCTGTGCGAGGTGCTGCGCGAGTGGGCCCGTCGGTGGAGGCCCTGCTGACCTCGGTGCGCAGATACGGACTTCAGACGGGTTCAGCGAGTGCTCTACCTGGCCGCCGTGATGTCCGGTCTGCGGCAGGGGGAGCTGCTTGCTCTCAGGTGGCGGGATACCGACTGGTCCGCCCAGCGCATCCGAGTCCGGCGGAACAACGTTCGCGGTGCACCGCCCGGCGCAATCCCGGGCACTGAGCTCAGCCCACGATGGAAGTACCAATTCAGGTACCAATCCGAGCGGGAGTGGGGGCAACTCAAGGCCAACTCGACCCGACGAAATCGCTGCTGATCCGGTTGCTTCGTCCAATTCGACTCCCACCAGAACGTCCCTGGGAACGTCTGTTGAGCGTCAAAGACCGCGGCGGGGTGCGTGAAGTTCTTGCGGCATCGGTAGTTGACGCAGTAGAAAATCGTGGCCTGATGACGCCGTGATAGTTAGCCGTACCGAGCCTGGGTGGCAGAGCTTTCAGGGTGCAAACAGGCGTGGAAGCCGAGGTCGCCCCAGGGCCGGCCTGAGCAAACCGTATGCAGGACTCTAATCTCTCCCGGCCACCTCCCGGATGTTTCGCTGACGGCTTCGCAGTTTGAGCGCAAATAGGCCCAACTCCGAGTGGGGCTCTCCCTCGTTTGATCGTCTCCCTGTCCGGGCAGCACAGGCCAGTACACCAATAAGGAGGCTTGTGGTGGACGACGAGAAACGCGTATCGATGGAAGAGATCGAGGCCGAGGGCGCCGTGTCACTTCCCAACAAGGAAGTGCTGTCGCTCCTTGATGTCAACGCCAATGTGGACCTGGGGCTCGATCTGGCGGC
>DASZMP010000129.1:0-5115 GCA_035551795.1 Solirubrobacteraceae bacterium
CCGGCGCCGGACACCCGGTCACCAGACGAGTGTCTTGAGCGCCCAGAGCACGGCCGCGATGACCGCCACGGCAGCCACGACGTAGAAGACGGTGACGATCAGGCCGACGATGAAATGGAAGACGAGAACCACTCCCGCCACCAGCACCAGGCCGGCCACCGCGCGCCTCACGATCGAGGGATGCCGCTCCGGGACGTTCTGCACATCTGTCCGCATAGCTGAAGCGTAGCGCTCAGCCCCACTCGCACTCTAGGAAGATGCGCAGAAAGCGCGACCGCTATAGCCCGAGCTGAGACAGGATCAACCGCCTCACCTCTCCCCCATCAGCCCGGCCCTTGGTCTCTCGCATCACGTGGCCGACCAGCGGTCCCAACGCCTTCTCATTCCCGCCGCGGACCTTCTCGGCGGCATCCGGCTCAGCGGCGATGGCGCCCGCCACGATCTCGGCCAGTCCGGAGTCCTCGCCGCTGACCGCTGCCAGGCCCTCGCGCGCGACGATCGCCTCAGGCTCGCCACCCTCGGCCACCAGCGTGCTCAGCACCTGGCGCCCGGCATCGCGGCTGATACGCCGCGCGCTGACGAGCTCCACCAAGGACGCAAAGCTCGACGGGCTGACCTGAGAGTTCGCCGGATCGGTCTCGGAGCCGATCCGTTCGACCAGCTGCGGGATCCAGTTGGCCACGGCCACCGGGTCGACCGCTCCTCCGTCAGACCCCAGCACCGCCTCGTAGTAGTCGGCCAGCTCGGCCCTGAAGGCGAGCTCCCGGGCCCGCTCGGCCGAAAGACCCAGCTCGCGCTCGAACCGACCGGCTCGCGCGGCCGGAAGCTCCGGCAGCGCCGCCCGCGCCGCCTCCAGCATCTCCGGCGTGGCCACCAGGGGCACCAGGTCAGGCTCCGGGAAGTACCGGTAGTCGTGGGCTTCCTCCTTGGAGCGCAGCGGCGTCAGCCGGCCGCTCACCGGGTCGAAATGCAGCGTCTCCTGGACGACCTGCTCACCCGCGTCCAGCAGGTCCGCCTGCCGCTGAATCTCCGCCAGCACCCCGTCGTGCAGGAACCGGAATGAGTTCATGTTCTTCAGCTCGGTCTTCGTCCCCAGCACGTCGGAACCGCGCGGGCGGATCGACACGTTGGCGTCGCAGCGGAGCGAGCCCTGTGACATGTCCACGTCGGAGACCCCGAGCGCACGCAGCGTCGTGCGAAGCAGGCCGAGCCATTCCCGCGCATCCGAGGCCGAGTGCAGGTCTGGCTCGGTCACGATCTCCACGAGCGGCGTTCCGCCCCGGTTGAAGTCCACCACGCTGCGATCGGAGCCGTGGATCCGGCCGCTGCGCCCCACATGCACGAGCTTGGCGGCGTCCTCCTCCAGGTGGACGCGATGGATCCGCACGTCTCCCAGCCGGCCACCCCGGCACAGCGGCACGTCGTACTGGGAGATCTGGTAGCCCTTGGAAAGGTCGGGATAGAAGTAGTTCTTGCGGTGAAACTGAGAGTGCTCGGCGACGTCGCAGCCCAGGGCCAGCCCGATCATGATCCCGTAGTGCACCGCCCGGGCGTTGGTCACGGGCAGCGCGCCGGGCAGGCCGAGGCACACCGCGCACGTGTGCACGTTCGGCTCGTCGCCGAACGACAGCTCGCACCCGCAGAACATCTTGGTCCGTGTGCCCAGCTGGACGTGAATCTCCAGGCCGATCACCGGCTCGTAGTCAGCGACGCTCAAGCCTCACCTCCCGAGCGACGAGCGGGACTGCCGTCGAATCCGATCGACTGCTCCAGCGCGAAGGCCGCCTCGAGCAGCCGGTTCTCGCTGAATGCGGGGCCGGCGAGCTGGAAGCCGACAGGCAGGCCGTCACTCAGCCCGGACGGGATCGAGATGGCAGGAATCCCGGCCAGGGGCATCGGCACCGTGCAGAAGTCGTTGAGGTACATGGCCAGCGGATCGTCCAGCTTGGCCCCCAGCTCGAAGGCGGTCCACGGGCTGGTCGGCGTGACCACGAAGTCGAACCGCGAGAAGGCCTCGCGAAAGTCGTCGGCGATCTTCGTCCGCACCTTCAGCGCCGTGCCGTAGTAGGCATCGTAATAGCCACTGGATAGGGCGTAGGTTCCGAGCATGATCCGCCGCTTGACCTCCGCTCCGAACCCGGCGGACCGCGTCTGGCTGTACATCTCCCCCAGGCCGGCCGACCCGTCCACCCGAAGCCCGTAGCGCACCCCGTCGAACCGGGCCAGGTTCGCCGAGGCTTCGGCGGGAGCGATCAGGTAATAGGCCGACAGCGCGTGGGGCGCGTGCGGCAGCCGGCAGGGCTCGACGGTCGCCCCCAGACGCTCGGCCAGCGCCACCGTCTCGTCGAAGTTCTTGCGCACCCCGGGGTCCACCCCACCCTCCGCTCCGACCAGCTCCTCGGGCACACCCAGGCGGATCCCCTTCAGATCACCCGCGGACGGCAGCGCGATCTGCTCGGGGAACTCCAGCGAGGTCGAATCGCGCCGGTCGTGGCCAACCATGTGGCGCAGCAGCAGAGCGCAATCGCTTACGTCGCGGGCCAGCGGTCCGGCCTGATCGAGCGAGGAGGCGAACGCGATCATCCCGAACCGCGAGCACGCTCCGTAGGTCGGCTTCATCCCCACGATCCCGCACAGGGCGGCCGGCTGGCGAATCGAGCCGCCCGTGTCGGTGCCGATCGCCCAGGGAGCCATCCCGGCGGCCACCGCAGCCGCGCTCCCGCCGGATGAGCCTCCCGGCACCCGCGTGCGATCCCACGGATTCAAAACCGGCCCGAAACCCGAATTCTCGTTCGACGACCCCATCGCGAACTCGTCCTGATTGGTCTTGCCGAGGAGGGGTGCACCGCCGTCGGCCAGCTTCTGGACGACGGTGGCCGTGTACGGCGGACGGTACCCCTCCAGGATCCGCGACCCAGCCTGGGAGGGAACCCCCTCGGTGCAGAACAGGTCCTTGACGGCCACCGGAACACCACCCAGCTCGGTGCCGGCGGCCTTTGGGCTCGCCGGCACTTGGTCGGCCACCCACGTGAACGCGTTCAGCGAATCCTCCGCCGCCCGGGCCCTGTACACCTCGAACAGCTCGCCCGCATCCAGCTCCCCGCTCCGCACGGCCGCGGCCGCCTGAGTGGCGGTCAGCTCCAGCATCTCAGCGGTCATGATGGATCGGCGCCGGCGCCGGGACTCGGCACGCCAAACCCGCCGGCCACCGGCTCCGGGGCGGACGCCAGGGCGACCTCGAGCGGCAGCGAGGGTTCGGGTTCGTCAGGCCGCAGCACGTTGACCACCTCGATCACGTGCGAGGTCGGTTCGACCCCGTCCAGGTCAAGCTCGCGGATCTTCTCGATGTGATCCAGCACCTTGGAGAGCTCGCTCGCCATCCGGTCTAGTTCCTCTTCGGTCAGCTCCAGCCGAGCCAGCCGGGCCACGTGCTGGACCTGTTCGCGCGAGAGCATCAGGATCGATTCTAGGCGGCGATGCTCATCGCAGACGGCCCGGCGGCAACAGGCGCACGCGGTCCACCTCCACCACCGAACCGGGCGCCGGCGCCCGGTCCTCGCGCAGCGACAGGTACCCGCCGACGAGAACCGCCATGGCCAGCGCCAGCCCGACGAACGCGGCGGGGTCATCGTGGGCCACGGACACCGCCGGGCCGGCGATTATCACCCGGTAGTACAGGCCGGCAACCACCACGATCGACAATGCGGTCTCGAGCACGACGGCGCATACGGGGAGAGCCGGAGCCAGGCAGCGGGCCTGCAGATACCAGCACAGCAGACCCCCCAGACCGAGCGCCAGGATCAACCATCGGATCACCGTCAGGCTTTCCCAGCCGCTGAAGCTCGATGCCGCGCCCAGCGACGCCGCCGCATGCGCATAGGTGGCCGGGAGCCCGAACCAGGGCACCACGAACAGGATCACCAACAGCGCCAGCGAGGCCACCCCCATCAGCCACTCCCCAGCACCCAGGCGCGAGAGCCGGAAGCTCACGAATGACCTTTCAGGCGTCCTGAAGGCCGGCGGCCAGCACGGTATTGCGCAGCAACATCGCGATGGTCATCGGCCCCACGCCACCCGGCACCGGAGTGATCAGTCCGGCCACCTCGGCCGCCGCCTCGAAGTCCACATCGCCGCGCAGCCCCTCCTCCAGGCGATTCATGCCCACGTCGATCACCGCCGCCCCCGGCTTGACGTGCGCACGGCCGAGCAGCTTGGGCACGCCGACCGCCGCGATCAGGATGTCGGCCCGCGAGCACACTCCAGCCAGATCACGGGTCCTGGAGTGGCACATGGTCACGGTGGCGTTGCGCTGGAGAAGCAGGAAGGCGACCGGTTTTCCGACCAGGTCAGAGCGCCCCACCACGACCGCCTCGGCACCCTCGATGGGCACCTGGTAGCGATCCACCAACTCGATCACTCCGGACGGAGTGCATGGCCTCAGTCCGGGAGCGCCCTGCGAGAGAAGCCCGGCGCTCAGCGTGGTGAGTCCGTCCACGTCTTTCTCGGGGGCGATTAGCCCGGTCAGGGCTTGCCCTCTGAGCGGCGGTGGCACCGGCAGCTGCAACAGGATGCCGCTGACCTCGGGATTGGCGTTGGCCTCGCGGATGACATCGGCCACCTCATCCTGGGTAGAGCTGGCCGGGAGGTGCTGGTGGAAGTCCGCTATGCCCGCCTCAGCGCACGCCTTGCGCTTGTTGGCCACGTAGACGGCCGAGGCCGGATCGTCTCCCACCAAGATCGTGGCCAACCCGGGCGCCCCTCGCCCACCCGCCACTCGCGCCCGCACGTCGGCAGCCACGTGCTCGCGCACACTCTTGGCCACCGCCTTGCCGTCGATGATCTGGGCCGACATCGGCTGTGCAACCTAGTGGATCGACTGGCTCAGCGCTTGGTGATCGGAGCCAGATCGGCCACCAGCTTGCGTTCCGAGCGGTCCTTGCTGAAGCAGATCACCACAATGCCACCCGGCTCCAGGCCGGTGACCACTCCCTCGCCGAACGACGGGTGGACCACATCGTCGCCCAGCCGGTAGGCCACCGGTTCCGGGGCCTCGCGATCCACACTTGAGCTCCAGGACGTCAGCCGCTCCCGGAATCCGGCCACCCCTCGGGACTG
>DASZMP010000130.1:0-1926 GCA_035551795.1 Solirubrobacteraceae bacterium
GCATATGCAAGGTTCGTTGCGAACCTGGTGACCCGTTGACTTCCCGCCGTTGCGGCTCGTAACGTGAGAAACTCCCACAAGACGCGAACCGGCGTTTAAACATTCAACGCTAGATCGAGAGTCGGACGGTACGAACATGGAAAGCGGCAGTTACCTGGCAGTCATCAAGGTCGTCGGTGTCGGCGGCGGTGGCACGAACGCGGTCAACCGCATGGTGGACGCGGGGCTGCGCGGCGTGGAGTTCATCGCCTGCAATACCGACGCGCAGGCGCTCGCCATGTGCGACGCCGACATCAAGCTGAACATCGGCCACGAGCTCACCAAGGGCCTCGGCGCCGGAGCCAATCCGGAGGTCGGCCAGGGTGCCGCCGCCGAATCCCGGGACGAGATCAAGGAGGCGCTCAAGGGCGCGGACATGGTGTTCGTCACCGCCGGCGAGGGCGGGGGGACCGGCACCGGTGCGGCCCCGGTGATCGCCGATATCGCCAAGAACGAGATCGGCGCCCTGACCGTGGGTGTGGTTACGCGCCCGTTCGTCTTCGAGGGCACGCAGCGCGCACGCCAGGCCCAGGACGGCATCGCCAAGCTGCGCGAGTACGTGGATACCCTGATCGTGATCCCCAACGAGAAGCTCCTGGCCATCGTCGAGCGCCGTACGACGATCCTGGATGCCTTCCGCGAGGCCGACAACGTGTTGCGCCAGGGTGTGCAGGGCATCACCGACCTGATCACCATCCCCGGCCTGATCAACTTGGACTTCGCCGACGTGCGGACGATCATGCACGACGCCGGCACGGCGCTGATGGGTATCGGCACCGCCGGTGGCGAGAACCGGTCGGCCGAGGCAGCCAAGGTCGCCATCTCCTCGCCGCTGCTGGAGGAGTCGGTGGAGGGGGCCATGGGAATCTTGCTCAACATCACCGGCGGCCACGACCTGGGTCTGTTCGAGGTCAACGAGGCGGCCGAGATCGTGCAGAGCGCCGCGGACTCCAACTCCAACATCATCTTCGGAGCCGTGATCGACGACAGCATGCAGGATGAGGTCCGGGTGACGGTCATCGCCACCGGCTTCGATCACGGAGGCGTGCCGCGGAGCGAGAGCCTGCGCGCAGCGCCGCCGTCCAGGACCCGTCGCGACCGCGACGTGACCATGGACGATCGCCAGCGTTCGTCGCTGGAGATCAGCGACGACGACATCGACATCCCGTCGTTCCTCAAGGATCGTTAGACGCCAGTCCTGAGCCCTGGCCGGACGCGCAACTTCCGGACCCAGCGGCGGTTGTAGTCCTGTCACACCGCACGTTGGACATCTCGAGCACGGAAGCAGGGGGCGAACGCTGACGGCCGGTTCTCGCTCGAGGACGGCCGGTTCGCTGCAGCTGGCCGCTGCTCTGACGCTGACCCTTGCCCTCAGCCTGGCCGGCGCACTTGGGCTGGCCGCCGCCCCACCGGCCATGGCGGCCGTGGGTCCGGTCGCTGCGGCCGGGCCTCACCAGATCGCCGGTCCGGGATCCGGGCTGACCTCGCTGAACGGCATGTCGATCGCCCGCGACGGCACAGGCGGGGTCGTGTTCCTCAGTGACAGCTCCGGCACCGAGCATGTGTTCGTCTCCCGGCTGACCGGCGGTGTCTTCCAGACCCCCCAGCCGGTCGATACCGGCCTCAGCGGAGCGTCTGGTCAGCCGGTGATCGCAGCGGGAAACCAGGGCGTGCTGCTGGTGGCGTTCATCAACTCGGGCAACCTCTACGAGACCCAGACGACGGGCTCCTCGGCGCCGTTCAGCACCCCCCGCAAGCTGCATTCCGGCGCGCAGGACCCGGCGCTCCAGCTGACCAACTGGGGCCAGGGCTACCTCGCATTCACGGCGCCACTGGGCAGCAACCGATACGACGTGGACGTCGAGTACTACGACAGCGGCACGTGGC
>DASZMP010000131.1:0-3697 GCA_035551795.1 Solirubrobacteraceae bacterium
GAGAAGTTCGACCCCCCTGAGGAGTTCCGCAGCCACGCGCTTCTGAACGATCCGGCGATCTACGAGCAAGCCGAAGCCGACTGGCAGGGCTGGTGGGAGCGCCAGGCGCGTGAGCTGCACTGGTTCAAGGAGTGGGACCAGGTGCTCGATGACTCCAACCCCCCGTTCTACAAG
This sequence comes from Solirubrobacteraceae bacterium, assembly GCA_035551795.1. Lineage (GTDB taxonomy): Bacteria > Actinomycetota > Thermoleophilia > Solirubrobacterales > Solirubrobacteraceae > Palsa-465. The sequence continues at coordinate 175 of DASZMP010000131.1, forward strand.
TGGTTTACCGGCGGCAAGCTGAACATCTCCTACAACTGCCTGGACCGCCACGTGGAGGGGGGTCGCGGCGAGCGCGTCGCCTTCCACTGGCACGGTGAGGAGGGCGACGAGCGCGACCTGACCTATGCCGAGTTGCTGGCCGACGTGCAGCGGTTCGCCAACGGGCTGAAGGATCTGGGCGTGCGCAAGGGAGACGTGGTGGGGATCTACCTGCCGATGATTCCCGAGGTGGTGGTGGCGATGCTGGCTTGCGCCCGCATCGGCGCCGTGCACAACGTCGTGTTCGGCGGCTTCTCCCCCGAGTCGGTCAAGGAGCGCATGCAGTTCTCGGAGGCGGTGGCGCTGATCACCGTCGACGGAGCGGCGCGCAAGGGCAAGACGGCCCCGATCAAGCAGATGGTCGACGAGGTGATGGGCGGCGGTGAGGTTCCGTCTCTACAGCACATGGTCGTGGTGCGCTCGAAGGGCACCGAGTGCGAGATGAAGGATGGGCGCGACGTGTGGTTTCACGAGCTGATGGAAGCCGCGGACGCCGAGTGCCCGGCCGAGCAGATGGACGCCGAGGACCCGTTGTACGTGCTCTACACGTCCGGCTCCACGGCCAAGCCCAAGGGCATCCTGCACACCACGGGCGGCTACCTGACCGGGGTCAGCGCCACTCACAAGTACGTGTTCGATCTGCATCCGGACGAGGACGTGTACTGGTGCTGCGCCGACGTCGGCTGGGTCACCGGCCACTCCTACATCGTCTACGGGCCGATGGCCAACGGCGCTACCTCGGTGATGTACGAGGGGGCCCCGGACTACCCCCACCGGGGGATCTGGTGGGAGCTGGTCGAGCGCTACAAGGTGACCAAGTTCTACACAGCGCCGACGGCGATCCGGGCCTGCATCAAGTGGGGAGCCGAGCATCCGGGCAAGTTCGACCTCTCGAGCCTGAAGCTGCTGGGGTCGGTCGGCGAGCCGATCAACCCCAAAGCCTGGCTGTGGTACTACAAGGTGATCGGCGGCGAGCGCTGCCCGATCGTCGACACCTGGTGGCAGACCGAGACCGGGGCGATCATGATCACGCCGCTGCCAGGGATCGTCTCGACCAAGCCGGGCTCGGCCACCCGGCCGTTCCCCGGCATCAAGGCCGAGGTGGTGGACGAGCGGGAGGGCAAGCCGCTCGATGACGGTCAGGGCCTGCTCGTGCTCACCCGCCCCTGGCCATCGATGCTGCGCACGCTGTACAAGGACGATGAGCGCTTCATCGAGGTCTACTTCAAGAAGTTCGGCAAGGAGACCTATCTGGTCGGAGACGCCGCGCGGAAGGACCAGGACGGCTACTACTGGGTGATCGGGCGGATCGATGACGTGGTCAACGTGTCCGGGCACCGCCTGTCCACCGCCGAAGTGGAGTCGGCGATCGTGGCCCACGAGTCCGTCGCCGAGGCCGCCGTGATCGGCCAGCACGACGAGGACACCGGCCAGGCGATCACGGCCTTCGTGACCCTTCAGGGAGACCTCGACGGCTCCGAGCAGCTGGTGGAGGGGATCCGGGGCACGGTGGCCACCCGGATCGGCAAGTTCGCCCGGCCCAAGCGGATCATCTGGGCCGACGACCTGCCGAAGACCCGGTCGGGCAAGATAATGCGCCGGCTGCTGCGCGACATCGCCGAGGGCCGCGCGCTGGGCGATGTCACGACGTTGCGCGACCCGGCGGTGACCGCCGCGCTGGAGGACAAGATCAAGGCCGAGCAGGCGGCGGGCGAAGAGTAGCGCCCGGTTTTACGGCCGGACACGCCGCGGCGTCAGGACCGCCGCCACAACCCGTGTCCGGTGTTCGGGCGCTTAAAAAGATCCGCCCCCGGTCAGGGAACCGGGGGCGGATCATCATGCAGGGCTGTACTACGGTTAGGGGGAACCGAAACTACAGAGCCGGCCAAACCTGTCGGGGTCTGCCGGCGACGGGGTTCATGGGGTGGTTATCGAGCCCGGCGGCCGTGTTGATTACGGGCTGGACGACGATCTGGACGTTTGTTCGATATCAGCGCCGGCGCTTGCGCTTGCGCTTCGAGGTGCTCGCCCTCGTGCGCCCGTTGACGGCGTCGCCGGCCTGTCCGTTGGTGGCCCCGGGGCGGCTGGGGGCGGATTCCTTGGCCTTGGCCTGGGCCGCGGCGGCGGCCAGCTCGCGGCGGGAGGCCCGCTGGCGCCCGGGCTGCTTCTGCCTCTGCGGGCGTTCCCGTGACTGGGCCAGGGGCGTCCAGGGCATGGCCGTGCCCGTTTCCCAGGCCGGGGGGCTGCCACTCGGCCACCGGCCGGCGATCATGATCGCCATCGACAGGAGCCAGAAGCCCTGCACCACCGGTACGGGTGATCCGATCGGGAACAGCACCAGCAGGCCGGCAAACGCGCCCAGGTAGCCGACGAACCGGGTCAGCAACCCGATCCGCGTAGCGTTCAGGGTGGTCCAGATGAAGCCTGCGGTGAGCAGCAGCGAGCCGAGTTGAGCGACGATCGGCAGCAGGGTGATCAAGCTGCCGCCGGTCAGGGCGTTGGCCTCGACGTAGCTCTGGTTGCCATGGGAGACGAACTGGTTGGCCTTGACCGAGATGAACACCGCGTAGGCGATCGCCATCACGCCTGACAGCACGGCACCGATCAGCGTCAGCCAGCGGATGAAGTCGCGGATCCCCGGGTTGCGGGCGCGGGAGATCGAGTGAAGCCAGACCAGCATCACCGCCAGTGCGATCAGGCCGACGCAATCCACCACTGAGCCGATCAGGTCAAGCGGGAAACGCCGATGGGCGGTGATCAGGTCCAGCGTCAGCTCCGAGACGGTGGTATGCGGCCCGGTGTACTGGATGATGGCCTGGATGACCAGGAGCACCCCGGCCAGTAGAGCCAGTCCGGCGTAGCGCGTCCGTACGCCGGATTCGTAGCGCACCTGCTCGGCGGCGCTCACCGGTGACTCGATCGCGTTCATGGGAGTGGCAATGCTAGGGGGTTTCAGCGCGGTGACGCCGTTTGCCGGTGGCGCCTAAGCCAGACTAAGTGCGGGCGGAGCGGCCGCCCAGGGGAGGCAGGCCCCGCGGGGCGTGCTCGCCGTGGGAGGTCAGTCGCGGCGGCCGCGGGTCCCGCTCGCCAGACGACAGCAGCCGGGAGGCGCGGTCGCCGGCGGCGAGCAGCACGTCAAGCATCGGCGACACCATCCTGATCGCCAACTCGATCCGAGCCCGGAGGACTGGGTTGGGCTGGGAACGGGCCATCCGAGCTCCCAGTCTAGGCGGAGTAGGATTAGGGCATGGAAGGAAGTGGCTTTGGAGGACTCTTCGGAGACCCCGACGACATTCAGCGACGGCTCGGGGAGTTCGCCGAGCAGATGCAGGGCGCCCAGCGCCTGGCTTGGGCCGACAACGCCATCAAGCTGGCCGTCGATCTGACGGTGGCGTCCCTCAACCGCGTGAACATCCAGGGCACCACCGAGCAGCAGGCCGAGCAGCTCCGCTCGGTGATGGCCGTGGTGTTCCCGGAGGCGGTG
>DASZMP010000132.1:0-9860 GCA_035551795.1 Solirubrobacteraceae bacterium
GGATCGCCTTCGGCCTGGGCCTCATCGCCCAGCCCGAACGTCTGACCCGCGCCTGGATCGGCGGCGATGCCAAGCGAGCCGGAGCGCAGGTCGCCGTGCGCGGCCTCGGGGCCCGCGATCTGGTGCTCGGAGCCGGTGCCACGATCTCAAGTGGCAGTGATCGCCAGCGGTGGCTGGCCGCCGGGATGGTCGGAGACGCTGCGGACCTGACCGCCACGCTGGCCGCAGGGCGGGCGCTCCCGATTCGGGGCCGGGTGCTGGTGGGGATCCTGGCCGGCGCCGGCCTGGCGATGGGCGGCGCGGCGCTCGCCGGACTGCGCAGCCAGCGCTGACCGCGGTCAGTCAGACTCGGCTGCGTCCGGTACTTCCGGCGCTGAGGTACCAGGACGACCAGCCGGCTCATCCTCGTCGGCTGGCTCACCCTCGTCGGCCGGCTCATCCCCGTCGGCCGGCTCATCCTCGTCGGCCGGCTCAGATCCTCCGGACGCGGCGCGCCCGGCCCGCACGTCGCCGACGCGCAGCAGCCGCTCGCGCAGCTCTTCCTCCACCTCCGGTGAGGGATCGAATTGCCGCGGGTCGGGCAATTCGCCGGTCGAGTTGAGGCCGAACAGACGCAGGAACAGGTCGGTGGTGCGGTACAGCACGGCGCCGAACTGGGAACGCCCGGCCTCCTCGATCATCCCCCGCTCGAGCAGGGTGGCCGCGGCCGACTCGGCATTCACGCCGCGGATACGGGCGATCTCGGGGCGGGATACCGGCTGGAGATAGGCGATGATCGACAGCGTCTCCGCCTGTGCCGGTGTGAGGGGCGGGGTGCGCGGCCGGGACAGCAGCCGCCGGGCGGCCACCTCGGCGTCCGGGTGCGAGCTGAGCGACCAGCCGCCCGCCACCTCTCGCACCACCAGCCCTCGGCGATCGAACTCGAGGTGCTCACGCAAGCGCTCCAGGGCCCTCACCACCTCGTGGAGCTCCGCATCGGCCGCGTCTGCAAGCGCCTCGGAGCTCACGGGATCCGAGGACAGGAAGAGGAGCGCCTCGATCGTCCGCTCGAGCTCGGTGGCGGTAGTTGTGCCGGCGCTCATGCCGTCTCCCTCAACCCGGCCCCGTGGTGCACAACCGGCCGCTGCACCTGGATCTCGCCGAAGGGCTCCTCCTGAGACCACGTGAGCTCGCCCTGCTTGTAGAGCTCGAGCAGCGCGAACAGCGTCACCGCCACGGTCACGCGATCGGCTCGGGTGACCGCCTCGTCGAACGAGAACGACCCGCCCCGCAGCAGCGAACGCAGGTGATCCAGGCACTCGGCCACGGTCACCTTGGAGACCGGCAGGTGGCGGATGTCGACCTCGGGAGGCGGCTTGAGCAGCTCCCCGACCGCCTCGGCCAGCCGCATCGGGTCATACACGGCCGTGGCGACGGGCAGCGCGGCCCGCCGCAACCGGGGCGGCAGCGGCGCCGAGCGGAAGCGGAACCCGGCCTGCGCGGCCAGGCGCTCGGAGAGGTGGGTAGCGGCGGCGCGGTATCGGTGGGCGGCCAGCAGCCGCTCCAGCAGCTCGGTGACCGCCTCGCCGGGATCGAGCTCCAGCTCGTCCAGCTCCTCACCCGGCAGCATCAGGCGCGACTTGAGCTCCAGCAGCGACGCGATCAGAACCAGGAACTCGGTGGCCGCCTCGAGGTCGAGCTCGCCCCGCGCCTGGAGGTGGTCGATGTAGGAGATGACGATCTCGGCCAGGTCGACCTCGAGCAGATCCACCTCCTCGCGCAGGATCAGCGTCAGCAGCAGGTCGAAGGGACCCACGAAGACATCGAGATCAAGCTCCAGATCGACAAGCCGGAGTGGTTGCGGAGAGGCAGCGCTCACCGCTGAAGAGGCTACCCCGAGACTCGGACCGGTCCCACGCCCATCGCGGTGCGGACGTCGCGCAGCGTGTCCGCGGCGATCACCCGGGCCCTCTCCGCGCCCTCGGTCAGGGTCCGCTCGAGCCAGGCCTCGTCACGGCGAATCTCCACGTAGCGCTCGCGAACGGGCGCCAGGTAGTCGGTCACCTCCTCGGCCACCGCGGTCTTGAACGCTCCGTAGCCTGACCCCTCGAACTCCTGCTCCACAGCGTCCATGCTCACGCCGCGGACCGCGGCCAGGATCTCGATCAGGTTGCTGATCCCCGGCTTGTCCGGGCCGCGCCGGACCTCACTGCCCGAATCGGTCACGGCGGAGCGGATCTTCTTGACGATGGCGCTGGGCTCGTCCAGGACGTAGACCGTGCCCTGCGGGCTCTCGCTGGTGGTGGACATCTTGCGGTCAGGGAACTGGAGATCCATGATCCGCGCCCCCACCTCCGGGTAATCCCCCTCGGGGAGGACCAGAATCTCACCGAAGCGGCTGTTGAACCGCTCCGCCACATCGCGCATCAGCTCGACGTGCTGGCGCTGGTCATCACCGACCGGGACGAGGTTGGCGCGGTAGGCGAGCACGTCGGCCGCCATCAGCACCGGGTAGGTGAATAGCCCGGCCGAGGTCAGCGCCCGCTGCTTGGCGGATTTCTCCTTGAACTGATGCATCCGCTGAAGCTCTCCATAGGCGGTGACGCCGGACAGCAGCCAGGACAGCTCGGTGTGCTCGACCACGTCGCTCTGGCGGAAGAAGATGCACCGCTCGGGATCGAGTCCGGCCGCGAGCAGGACGGTGGCCAGCTCATACGTGCCGTGACGCAGATCGGCCGGATCGTAGGCGACCGTCGTGGCGTGCAGATCGACGATGCAGTAGATCCCCTCGCCGCGCTCCTGAAACTCCACGTAGCGCACGATCGCGCCGATGTAATTGCCCAGGTGCTTGTCGCCGGTCGGCTGAATGCCGGAGAAGATCCGCATGAGCGGGTGAGGCTAGTGGGTCTCTCAGAGCGCCGTCTGAGTGGCTGGCGGCTTTCGGCTTGAGCCAGCGGCCTGCTCGGCATCCGGCCTCGCCGAGGCGGCCGCGCTCAAGTCATCCGGCTCCAGCCACGGCGCGCTCGCCGGTCCCGCGTGCTCAGGATCCACGCGGCCAGAATGCCGGCGATCCCGCCGCACAGATGGGCCTGCCAGGAGATCCCGGTGTGGGGGACCAGGCTGGCGATCAGCGCAGCGCCCCAGATCACGGCGACGATCCCGCCCACCACCAGCTCCCACAGCCGCCGGTCGAAGAACCCTCTCGCCAGCAGGTAGGCGGCGTATCCGAACACCACCCCGCTGGCTCCCACGGTGGGCGGGTAGGCCGGCGAGACCAGCCACGTGCCCAGGCCGCCGACCAGGATCACGAAGGCGGTGATGAACCCGAGACGGGCGGCGCCGCGCAGAGCGATGAACGCGCCCAGAAACAGAAACGGGATCGTGTTGTCGAACAGGTGCCCGAAACTGGCGTGGATGAACGGGAACGTAAGGATGCCCCACAGCCGGTCGAAGTTGCGCGGGTACAGCCCGTCGCCGTCGAGCCCGCCGTTGTCCAGCGAGTTGATGATCTCGACCAGCCACATGACCGAAACGATCGCCAGCAGCAGGGCAAAGCCACTGGCGCGGGTCTGGCCTCGCTGGGCCGGAGTGGGCGCTGCGCGCCGGGGGCGGACGGTGGTGGTCATGGACACAGCATGGCAGCCGGTTCATCCGCCACCGTAAACCAAGGTGCAGGCACGCTTCACCCGGTGGGCGGGCTCGACCGCGCGGCCGGCTTCGAGCCAGACGGCGCCGCGCGCTCCGAGACGCTCCAGGGCCTCCGCCACCACACCTCCGGGATCAGCGAACACCGCTTCCTCCAGGCCACGCTCGGCCACCAACCCCTGCTCCATCCCCGCCGCCTCGAGCATCTCGCGGTCCCGGCCGGCCCGGCCCAGCGCCCGAACCAGCGCCGCCAGGCTCACCACGATCGTCGAGCTGTCGTCGCTCGACTCCGCCTCGGTCAGGACCCGCGCCAGACGGTCCAGCGCCTCCTCGTGTGCCCCCCGGTGACTGGCCAGTACCGCCCGGACCATCTCGCCGAGCCGCGCGCTTCCGGATCGCTCTCCGCCCGCGACCGCATCGGAGTCCCGGATGGCCACCTCCGCCTCATCCGGGCGCCCAGCCTCCAGCAGCGTGTCCGCCCTGAGGGCGAGGATCGAGGACTGCGCAAGTGTTCCAATCTCGCCTGCCAGCTCGAGCGCCCTGGCTATCCAGTCCAGTGCCTCGTCGTACCGCTCCTCCCAGGTCATCACGACCCCGATGTTCATCGTGCACAGGAAGCGCGAGTAGGCGTCGCTCAGCTCCGGCAGCAGGGTGATCAGATCCCGGCATCGGGATGTGTGGTGCAGCACCGCATGCTCGCGGATCAGATCCACGACCTGCGGATCCTCCCCCGGGTCGGCCAGAAGCCGCTCGATCAGCGCCGTGCCCTCGGCGATGGCACCGGCCCGACCGGCCAGGGCGTAGCGGCCCAGCGCAATCTGCCGTCCCAGCGGCCGATCCTGGTCCCACGCCCACTCCAGCGCCGTCTGCGTTTCGGCCGCGACTCCGTGCGCCCGCTCCACGGCCTCCGCCTCGGCAATCTCGTAGATCCGCAGCGGCCACACCAGATCTCGTTGCCAGACCGCGTGGGCGCGGCGCCAGCGCTCCTCCTCCACGCTTTCCAGAGCGCGAGCGGCCTCCTGGCGGACCGCCTCCGGAAGGCCGAAGCGGACCCGGCCGTCACCTGATTCGACTCGGTGCAGGAGCGCCGCGTCCAGCAGGCTCTCCACCGCCGCAAAGACGTCCAGACCCTTTCCGGTTACCAGCTCCACATCCTCCAGCTCGACCGGGCCGGCGAACACCCCGATCCGCGCGAACAACTCACGCGCCTCCGCATCCAGAAGCCCCAGCGTCCAGGCCAGTGCGGAGCTCAGCGAGCGGTGACGCTCCGAGCGGGTCCGGTCCGCCAGGATCGCCGTCGACTGGCGCAGCCGCCTTACCAGCTCCGCGGGTCCAAACAGGCGCAGGCGTCCGGCGGCCAGCTCGATCGCCAGCGGAAGACCATCCAGCAGCGCGACCAGCTCGGCGCAGGCCGCACGATCCTCCAGGCTGACCCCTAGCCGCTCGGCAACGCGTTCCAGCAACGCCAGCGCATCGGCTTCCCCCAACCGGTCGAGCGCCAGCCTGCGCTCCCGCGCGGAGTGAACCGGCAGCTGAGAGGTGGCGAGCACCTGAAGGTCAGGGAGCCGTTCCAGCAGCGAGTCCAGCACCTGGGGCGCGTCTGGGACCGTCTCCAGGTTGTCGATCACCAGCAGCAGTGAGCCGCGGGATCCCAGATCGGTGACCAGCGCCTCCTGGCTCGAATCCTCGGCGCCGATCCGGCACCCGCGGGCGATGGCGGCGCGCAGGCCGGCGGCGTCGCGCTCCTGAGCGGCGTCCACCCACCACACGCCGCCGGGGTAATCCTCGAACAGATCGTTGGCGGCGACCATGGCCAGGCTTGTCTTCCCCATGCCGCCCCGCCCGAGGATCGTGACCAGACATTCCCGGTCCCGCCGCAGGGCAACCTGAATCCGGTCGCGGTCGGAGTTACGCCCGATCAGCGCCAGTGGGGGCAGGGGCACGTTGCCCAGCCGCAGCTCGAGCGTGCGCGGCGGCGCGAAGTCGCCTGCGCCACGCCCGTCGATCACCGCGCAGTACAGGGCGGTGGGTGCTGGGAAGTCCTTCAGCCGGTGGGCGCCGAGCGGCTGGCTGGGGACAACGTCGCGCAGCAGCTCAGCCGCCGCCCCGCTCATCAGCAGCTGGCCGCCGTGCGCCGCCGCTCCGATCCGCGCCGCCCGGTGGATCTCGAGTCCGGCGTAGCCGTGCCCTCGCCTCTCCACCTGGCCCACGTGAAGCCCCATCCGCACCTTCAACTCGCCCACCGCCGCCGGCCACGGGTGGTCGCTGAGGCGCCGCTGTATCTCCACCGCCGCTCGCCCGGCCTGGGTCACGTCGCGGAACGTCACGAAGAACCCGTCTCCGGCCGTCCCGTCAACCCAGCCGCCGAACAGCTCGATCGTGCTGCGCACGATCTCGTGGTAGCCCTCGAGCACCCCGTCCCACTGCCCGCCCAGCGCCGTGGCCAGCCGGGTCGATCCCTCCACGTCGGTGAACAGCATCGCGATCAGCCCGGTGGGCGGTTCGCCCTGTGCCACACCGACGGACTCAGCCAGCGAGTTCATCGCGCTTCAGCCTCTCAGCCTCCGCTGATTCCGTCAACGGCGGCGCCGCGGTCCCGCGCGACGGGCAGGCTCAGTTGCCCGAAGGCGTGGGCGGCAGCGGGTGACCGTGCGCGTAGAGCTGCACCGCAAGGGGGTCGCCAGGGCGCTTGTCCAGGTCCCTGCGGTCGTCGAACCGCCGGTAGATCGCGGCGATCTCTTCCATGATGCTCGTCAGCTCCTCCGGCGTCAGGTAGGCGAAGCTGTCGGTGATGAATGCGGCGCGCCGCCATTTCTCCGGATAGGTAAAGCGCAGGGACCACCACTCGCGAAGACGGTCGAACGTCCGCGCGAGGAATGTCTCCGCCAACGCCTCGCCCGCAGATGCCACATCCGTTTCAGTTCCCACTCCAATCTCAAAGCTCCGGGAGTGGCTGACCGCGCACCAGGGCCGGCTGCGGCCCCGACCCGCTCCCGCCTCCTCGATGTACCCGTACTTGGCCAGCTTCTGAAGGTGCCAGGACATGTTCCCGGGGCTCTCCCCCAGCGCCTCTGCCGCACGGGTGGCCGTGATCTCCCCATCACGCACGATCAACTCCATCAGCTGGACGCGCAGAGGATGCGCCATGGCGCGCATCGCCCGGGCAAATCGGTGATGACCTGGCGGGACTGCTCGGTCATGCGGATCGGGTCACGTCGCTGGGGCTGGCCAGCCGAAGGCCTACGTCGACCAGGAACCAGCCGGTCGCCCTCCGGGCGCTCCGGACGACCTGCGGACGGCGGGCGCGACGCCTTATCCAGGCACTGATCTGCGCGGTATGCCGAAGCCCCGCGACCCGATCCCGAGCCAGGAATTCGTACAGAGCAGGATGTTGTGGCACTGCGACCTCGTTTGTCACAAGAACCCTTGTCACAAGAACCCTTGTCAAGGTTTTCTCGTCCGAAGATCCGGTCCTGGGGTTGGCGCCAGGACGGCGCGCCCGGGTCGCCCACGCCATCGATTGTCGACTTAGCGCCCTCCTGGGGATTTAAATGAACAATCGGCGCCGGCGCGGCTCGGTGGCGCCGGCGCGGCTGGGTGGCGCCGGCGGGTCTGGGTGGCGCCGGCGCGGCTCGGTGGCGCCGGCGCGGCTCGGTGGCGCCGGCGCGGCTGGGTGGCGCTGGCGGGTCTCGGTGGCGCCGGCCCGGCTCGGCGACGTCCGCGCGTCTCGCCGGCAGCCCGCGCGTGTCGCCGGCGATCCGGCGGCTCAGGCGTCCAGCGCACTCAGCGCGACGGCCAGCGCGACCTCGAGGCGCTCGCGGAGTGAGGCCTCGTGGACGAACTCCTCGGGGGTGTGCGCGCCTCCGCCGCGAGGCCCGAGGCCGTCCACGGTCAGCGGGATCGTCTCGGCGAAGTGGCTGGCGTCGCTGGCCCCGCCGCGGGCCCGCGGCACGATCGGGCGCCCGATCCGCTCGGAGGCCCGCGAGAGGAGATCGGCGACAGCGGCCTCAGAGTCCATGGCCGGCCAGACCCGCTCGAGCGCCGCGCTCAGCTGCACCTCGTCGAGCTCTGCCGGCACGACGTCACGGACGCGAGCGAACGCTGCGGTGTCCCGGGAGCGCATGTCGAACACGAGCTCACCGGCGGCGGGGACCACGTTGAAGGCCCCGCCGGCGTGCATGATCGTCGGCACCACGGTTAGCTGCTCCCCACCCTGAGGATCGGACAGCGCAGCCACCTCCGGCGCCACGCGAGCCAGGGCCAGGAGCGCGTTGCGCCCGTCCTGAGGCGCGCTGCCCGAGTGGGCGGCCCGACCGTGGGCGCGAACCCGCAGCGTGCCGGCCCCCTTACGGCGGACGATCACCCCCTCCCCTCCGTCGGGGGCGCGCTCGCCGGCCTCGAAGCACAGGCAGGCGTCGTAACCGGAGAACTGCGACACGTGCCTGAACGGCTGGGTGCGCCACTCCTCGTCGCAGACGAACAGGATCGCCAGCTCGGCGAACCGGTCAGGCATGCTGCTCAGCGCCTTGGCCACAGCCAGCGCGAGGACGTCGCCGCCCTTCATGTCCGCCGTACCCGGGCCGTGCAGCTTGCCGTCGCGGCGGCTGAGCGGCATATGAGCCTCGTGCCCGATCACCGTGTCGAGGTGGCCGAGCAGCATCATGCGCCCCTCCCCCGTTCCCCGGAACCGAGCGATCAGATCCGGCGCGAATCCCTCGGTCGAACACGGCACCCGCTCGGCGGCCCACCCGTCAGGCAGGAACGCGACGCTCAGCGCGACCGCAGCCTCAGCGCCTTCGTGATCGCCCGAGGGCGAGGAGACGGCGACCAGGGCCTCCAGCTCGTGCAGGGCGTGAGCAGCCAGCCCCGGCGCGTGCTCGTCGATGAACGCGTCCATGCGGCGGACGGACTCTAGGCTGCCGTCGGGGGGAGGTGCCGGTCCAGGGCCGCCACCTTCTCGGTGTCCAGCGAGACCCGGATCTCCTGGATTAGGCCCCAGCGGATGCGGATGTACTCGAGGCCCTCGTTCTCGTAGATGTAGCCGTCCGGGGCCACGATCCGGTCGCTGAAGCGCATGAACACGCGCATGTTCCATGGTGGCCCGGCCGCGGAGGCGTCATGGGTCGTGAACTGCGGGTGCAGCGAAGCGAACCGCCGCATCCACGTCTCGACCGCCGGCTTCCCTGAGTGCTCGCCCCCGAACGAGCTCTCCCCGGGGAACACGAGCCGGGCGTCGCCGGCCAGGGTCAGGAGGGGCAGCCGCAGCTGCCCGCGGCTGACGCACCCGTAGAGGAACGCCACCAGCCGCTTGATCGACCACGAGTACACCGCGCGCGGCTAACCCCGGGGCTGGCGCACCACCGGGTGGCGAGCCGCGGCGGCCTCGTCGAGGCGCCGCACAGGGGTCGTGTACGGCGCGTGGCGGGCGATCTCAGGATCCTCCCGGGCCTCCCGCAGCACCTCGGCCACGACCTCGGCGAAGTGGTCGAGCGTCTCGCGGGTCTCCGTTTCGGTCGGCTCGACCATCAGCGCCTCGTCGACGACCAGCGGGAAGTAGACGGTGGGCGGATGGACGCCGTGGTCCAGCAGCCGCTTGGCCACGTCGAGCGTCCTGATCTGCAGCTCGCGCTTCATCGGCGCCCCGGACAGCACGAACTCGTGCATGCACAGCCGCTCGTAGGCGGCCGGGAGGTACTCCATCACCCCGGCCTGGCGCAGCCGGGCCAGTAAGTAATTCGCATTGAGCACGGCCACCTCGGAGGCCTCACGCAGACCAGCGGCCCCGAGCGAGCGGATGTACGCGTAGGAGCGCACGAACACCCCGTAGTTGCCCTGGAACCCGCGCAGGCGCCCGATCGACTTGGGCCGATCGAAGTCCAGGTCGAAGTACACCCGTGAGGCGCGAGCACCGTTGCCGTCCCCGTCCTCGCGACGCACCACCTGCGGGCGGGGCAGATAGGGCTCGATCCGGTCCGACACGGCGATCGGCCCGGCGCCCGGTCCGCCGCCGCCATGGGGCTGAGTGAACGTCTTGTGCAGGTTGAAGTGCACGATGTCGAAGCCCATATCGCCGGGCCGGCAGATGCCCATGATCGCGTTGAGATTGGCGCCGTCGTAGTAGAGGGTCGCACCCACGCCGTGCATCAGGTCGGCGATCTCCTCGATCCCCGTCTCGAACAGGCCCAGCGTGGACGGGTTGGTCAGCATCAGGCAGGCCACGTCCTCGTCGGCCTTGG
>DASZMP010000133.1:0-12365 GCA_035551795.1 Solirubrobacteraceae bacterium
GATGCGGCCCCTGGTCGAGGCCACGGTGGCCGATGACTCCGGAGTGATGAAGGTCACCTTCTTTAACCAGCCGTGGCTCGCGCAGCGCTATCCGCCCGGGACGCGGCTCGTTCTGCACGGCAAGTTTGAGGCCCGCAACCGCTTCCGCGTCCAGGGCCACGCCCCCACCACCGAGGCTGCCGGCGGGGAGAACGCGGTCGCGCACTACGGCGCCAGCGAGGGTCTCTCGTCAACGCAGATCCTCGCTTTGGTGCGCGCGCATGCCACAGCGCTTGATGACTTCCCCGAGCCGCTACCGGCGCTGCTGCGCACCCACGAACAGCTGCCCGAACGCCGCGGCGCTCTCGCCGCGGTGCATTTCGCCACCGATGCCGCCCAGGCCCTGGGTCGGCGCCGACTCGCATTCGAGGAGCTGCTGCTCATGCAGCTTGGCCTTCTCCGCCGGCGACGCCAACGCCGCGGCGGTGCCCGCGCCCCGGCGCTGCAGGGCCCGCGGGAGCTGACCGCCCGCTGGCTGGCGACCATGCTCCCGTTCAAGCCCACAGGCGACCAGTGTGCGGCCATCGCCACGCTGGACGGGGATCTGACCGGCCCGCGGCCGATGCAGCGGCTGCTGATGGGGGAGGTCGGCTCGGGCAAGACGGTCGTCGCGCTGTACGCGATGCTGCGGGCGGTCGAGCAAGATATGCAGGCCTGCCTTATGGCGCCCACCGAGACGCTGGCCGAGCAGCACTTCGCCACGCTCCAGACGCTGCTCGGCTCAGAGCCGGTCCGCGCCGGACTGCTGATGGGCTCGACGCCGGTGGCGCGTCGCAAGGACCTCCTCGGCAAGCTCCACACGGGTGAGCTGTCCCTGATCGTCGGCACGCATGCACTGATCGAACCAGCGGTCCAGTTCGAGCGTCTCGGGGTCGTCGTCGTCGACGAGCAGCACCGCTTCGGGGTGGCCCAGCGCGCGGCCCTCGACGCCAAGGGCATCCTCGGCGAGGCGCCGCACGTGCTGCACATGACCGCCACCCCGATCCCCCGCACCCTGGCCCTCAGCCACTACGGCGACCTCGACTTCACCGTTCTGCGAGAGCTGCCCCGCGGCCGGCGCCCGATCCGCACCCACGTCTGCTCTACCGACGCCGAGCGTGAGCGTGCCTATGACCGGATCAAGGAGGAGCTGGACGCCGGTCGCCAGGCGTTCGTGGTCTGCCCGCTGGTGGAGGAGTCCGAGGTCCTGCAGGCCCGGGCGGCAACCGCCGAGTTCGAGCGGCTGCGCGCCGGGCCGTTCGCCGATTACCGGGTGGTGCTGCTGCACGGGCAGATGCGCCCGGGAGCCAAGGGTCAGGCGATGGCGTCGTTCGCGGGCGGTGGCGCCGACGTACTGGTGGCCACCTCGGTGATCGAGGTGGGCATCGACGTGCCCAACGCCACGGTGATGCTGGTCGAGGACGCCGACCGCTACGGGATATCGCAGCTGCACCAGCTGCGCGGCCGGATCGGGCGGGGCAGTCACGACTCGGTGTGCCTGCTGTTCGGGCGCAAGGACTCCGCCCGGCTACAGGCGCTGGCGACGGAGTCCGACGGGTTCGCGCTGGCCGAGGTCGATCTGCGCCTGCGCGGCGAGGGCGAGCTGGTCGGCACGCGCCAGTCGGGTCTGGCCCAGTATCGGTTCGCGGAGCTGCCCCGGGACGCTGAGCTGCTCGAGCGAGCGCGGCGCTGGAGCCGGGAGCTGATGGACTCAGACCCCGACCTCGAAGCGCCCGAGCACGCCCTGCTGGGCGTGGCGCTGCGTGAGCGCTATGGCGACGAGGCCCTGGCTCCGATCCGAGCCTGAGGCTGGTGTCGCCATGCGGGTGATCTCCGGCTCGCGACGCGGTGCCACCCTGCGCGCACCCCGCGGCCAGGACGTCCGGCCGACCTCGGATCGAGTGCGAGAGGCGCTCTTCTCGGTCCTGGCCGACGTCGACGGAGAGCACGTGCTCGACCTTTTCGCCGGCTCGGGGGCGCTGGGCATCGAGGCGCTGTCGCGCGGCGCCGCCAGCGCCGTGTTCGTCGACCGGGCGCCGGCGGCGCTGGCCGCCGTGCGGGCCAACCTGAGCGCCCTGCATCTGGCCGGCGACGTGCGGTCGGCCGAGGCGGTGCGGTTTCTCACCACCGCACCGGACGGCGGCCGTCTTTACGATCTCGTGTTCATCGACCCCCCATACCGTCAGGCCCGGGCGCTCGGGCCGGAGCTCTCCGCTGTGCTGCCGCCGGCCCTGTCAAGCCAGGCCCGGGTGGTGGTGGAGTCAGACCGCCGGGCGCCGCTTGACCTGCAACTGCCGCTCAGCTTCGAGCGCCGCTACGGAGACACTGTGATCAGGATCCATGAACCCCGATAACCGCATCGCCATCTGTCCCGGCTCGTATGACCCGGTGACCAACGGCCATCTCGACATCATCTCCCGCGCCTCCGCCATGTTCGACAAGGTGATCGTGGCCGTGGTCAATCTCCCCGTGCGCAAGGGCGAGACGCTGTTCAGCGCCGAGGAGCGGGTGGGCTTCGTAAAGCGCGCCACCGCCTCGGTGGGCAACGTCGAGGTGGAGCCATTCAGCATCCTCGTGGTGGAGTACGCGCGGTCCCGGGGGGCTCGTGCGATCGTCAAGGGACTGCGGGCGATCTCCGATTTCGAGTACGAGCTGGAGATGGACCAGCTCAACCGCCGCCAGGCCCCGGATGTGGAGTCCGTTTACCTGATGGCCTCACCTCAGTACAGTTTCATCCGGTCGAGCGGGGTCAAGGAATTGGCCACGTTCGGAGGTGCTATCGAGGACATGGTCCCCGGAGAGGTGGCCGCGGCGTTGAAGGAACGGCTAGGCCGCTAGCGAAACAGAGGTTGCGAAATGGACGTCCTGGTTCTGATCGACAAGCTGGATGACCTGGTTCACAACGCCAAGCCGGTGCCGCTGACCGACCAGGTGCGCGTGGACAAGGAGGAGATCTACGACATCCTCGATCAGATGCGGGCGACGATCCCCGAGGAGATCAAGCAGGCCCGGTGGATCGTCAAGGAGCGCCAGGAGATGCTGGCCGAGGCCAAGCGCGAGGCCGAGCGGATCGTCAAGGAGGCCCGTGACCGCCAGGAGCGCCTGATCTCCCAGGAGGAGATCACCAAGCAGGCCGAGCGCGCCGCCGAGGACATCATCGAGGACGCGCGGGCCCGCGAGCGGGAGATCCGTCTGGGCGCCGAGGACTACGCCGACGAGATCCTCAACACCTTGGAAGTCAATTTGTCGAAGTTCATCGCCGCCGTCCAGCGCGGCCGCGATCGCCTGGCCGGCAAGGACGAGCCGGCCGAGGTCGGCTGAGCCTTCTGTTCGCGCGCGCCGCTGGGTTGCGGCGCAGTGTCCGCGATCGATCGCCTCGCGGCGCCGAGCGTGCGCTTGGCTTCGAGCGCCTGATTCGCTCGCTGCGCGCCCCGCGCGGGAAGTTCTGGGCGTGCACGGGGCCGTGATCGCCCGGGCCGCCCGCGGCGGGATCACGTCTCCCGCCGCGCTGGCTGCGTAGCTGCTGTCTGAACGGCGGCGATGAAGGGTGGACGGTGCGTTTGCGTGTTCCAGCGCGCAAATCGCACTCCGAACTCGAACATTGCGCGCCCAAGCACCAAGGACGTGTCCGAGCGCGCAAATCGTCGACTGCTGACCCATATTGCGCGCTGGAGCACATTCGCGCGCCCAAGAGCCGCCCGTCCACGCTTCATCGCGGCCTTTTATCGAACCCGGAACCCCTGCAGACCCTCAACCGAGCCCTCACTGACGTCGACCCGCTCGACGTCAGCCCGATCCGGCCCGTGCTGAGCGAACTCCACCACCCGCGCCACACCCTCGGCCGGCCCCTCCAGATGCGCCTCGACCGTCCCCTCACTGCTGTTGGTCGCCCAACCGCTGACGCCCGCATCCACGGCCAGCCGCCGCAGCGTGTCCCGGAAGAACACGCCCTGCACGCGCCCGTGAATCACCAGATCTCGCGCCACGGCCTCATCCGCCATGCACGCATCCTTGCAAAGCGACGTTCCGTCCGAGCCCGGTCGCATCATCGGACGCCATGCAAGCGATCTGGCTGCTCATCGGCCTCGTCGTCGGCGCAGGGGTGGTCCTCATCCTGGTGCGCGGGCGCCTACATACCCTGACTGCGGAGAGCGCTCGGGCGGGCGATCTGGAACGCCAGCTCGTCAAGGCCGAATCCCAGCTCGAACACGAGCGAACCCTGGGCCAGGAGCGTCTGTCCACGCTCCAGGATGCCCAGGAGCGGCTGTCCAATTCGTTCAAGGCGCTGAGCGCCGAGGCGCTGCAGGCCAGCATGAAGCAGCTCACCGAGCTGGCCCGATCGCAGCTCCAGGCCGCGCAAACCGAGGTCAAGGGCGACATGGACAAGCGCCACCAGGCGGTGGAGCAGCTGGTGGCGCCGCTCAAGGAGCAGCTCGGCCGCATGGACCAGCAGCTGGTTGCGCTGGACCGTGATCGCCGGGAGTCTCGCGGGCGTCTGGAGGCGCAACTGCGGACGCTCAGCGAGACGGGGGAGAAGCTGCGCTCGGAGACGGGCGCGCTCGTCACCGCGCTGCGCAAGCCCAACGCCCGCGGGCAGTGGGGGCAGATGCAACTTCGCAAGGTGGTCGAGCTGGCCGGGATGGTGCGTCACTGCGATTTCGCCGAACAGGCGTCGCTGGGTGGAGCCGACGCGCCGCTCCGGCCCGACCTCGTCATCAACCTGCCTGGGGGCAAGCACGTGGTGGTCGACGCCAAGGCGCCGCTGCAGGGCGTGCTCGACGCCTACGAGGCCACTGATGAAGAGGCCCGTGAGCAGCACCTGAAGGACCACGCCCGGCTGTTGCGCAAGCACGTCAAGCAGCTGTGCGACAAGGCCTACTGGGCCGATCTGGACTCAGCCCCCGACTTCGTCGTGCTGTTCCTGCCCGGCGAGCACCTGTACAGCGCCGCCCTCGAGGTCGACCCAACGCTGATCGAAGACGCGATGTCCAAGCGCGTGCTGATCGCCACCCCGACGACGCTGCTGGCCATCCTACGCGCCGTCGCCTACGGCTGGCAGCAGGAGCGGGTGGCTGAATCGGCTCAGGCGATCTCCGAGCTCGGCCGGGAGCTGCACGGACGGTTGGTCAAGCTGTCGGGGCTGATGGCCACGCTGGGCCGGCGCCTGAACAGCACTGTGCAGGCGTACAACGACACGGTCGGCTCCTACGAGTCGCGCGTGCTGCCCAGCGCGCGGCGATTCGCCGAGCATGGAGCGGTCTCGGAGGAGCGCGAGCTGCCAGAGCTCGAACCGGTCACGGTCAGCCCTCGCAGCGTGCAGGTCGCCGCCGTGGAGGACGATCCGCGCCGGGACGCGCCGCCCCGTCCCGCGGCGCTGTTCGAGGACATGCCGCCGCGGCGGCTACGCGCTGCCGACTGAGCCTCCGCGCATCTGCCACCACCGCTCCAGATCCTGGCGCTGGTGGGGCAGGGGATCGGACGACGGCTTGCGGGCCTGGACCTGATCCATCGCCGACCTGAGGTCCACACCGTCCCGAGCGGCCAGGACGGCCGCGGCGAGCGCCGCCGAACGTTGCCAGCCGGCGCGGCAGTGCAGGTACACGGTGTCGCTGCGGTCAAGCCAGCCCGCCACCGTTTGAACGGCCGAGTCGATCTGCTCGGACGGCAGTCCCCCGAAGTCGGGCATCGGCAGGCGTTCCTCGGGGATACCGGCTGAGGCCAGGGCAGCGGTCACCGCGTCCCGGGCGCCCTCGGGATACTCCTCGTCCTCCACCACGTTGAGCACCCGGTCGACGTGGAGCCGGGCCAGGAGCGAGACGTCGTCCTCATCCAGCGGGTAGGCGCCGATCAGGAGCCGGTCCGCCACCTCGGCGAACCCATAGCTGCGAAACCAGCGCGACATCTGAGGAGCAGTGTGCCAGCACCCAGGGCGGGACCCCTAACCTGAGATCGATGCCGCCGCGCACCGACTCCTTCGATCTGGAGGGACTGCGACTCACGTCAGGGGAGGGACGGCGGCTGGAGCTGGGCGTCGCCCTCGGCTCTCTGGAGATGGGCGGGGAGCGTTACCCGGTCACGCCTCCCGTGGTTCCGGTGCGTCTGGACGTGTCGCGTACCACCGGGCAGGGCTACGCGATGCGGATCCGCTTCAGCGCCGGGCTGGAGGGCCCGTGCATGCGGTGCCTGGAGCCGGCCGCGCCCGTTTTCGATGTGGACGCCCGCGAGATCTCACAACCCGGCGAGGTGGACGAGCTCGACTCGCCCTACATCGTGGGAGGAGTCCTCGATCTGGCCGCCTGGGCGCACGACGCTCTGGCCCTGATGCTCCCGGCGACGCTGCTGTGCCGGCCCGATTGCGCCGGGCTGTGCCCGGTGTGTGGCGAGAACCTCAACCTGGCCCGGCCAGACCACCAGCACGAGCCCTCGCTCGACCCCCGGTGGGCGAAGTTGTCCGAGATCCGGTTCGAGCCGCCGGCGACCGGGTAGATCGGCCGCCTCCTGCTAGCCTCTGACCGCCATGGCCGTCCCCAAGCAGAAGCAGTCCCACTCGCGTACCACCAAGCGTCGCTCGACGCACAAGGTGACCGCCCCGCACGTCAACGCGTGCCCTCAGTGCCATAGCCCTCGGCTTCCCCACCGGGTGTGTCCGGTGTGCGGGCACTACAAGGGTCGCGAAGTGGTGGCGACCGACCAGACGCTCGGCTAGCGCCGTCGCATGGTCACGGTCGCCGTTGACGGCAACGGGGCCGATCTGGGTCCCGGCGAGGTTGCTGCGGGCGCTGGATTGGCCGCCGGCCGCGGAATTCGCGTGCTTCTGTTCGCCGACTCCCGCGAGATCGAGCGCACGCCGGACGGCGTCGAGTTGATCGACGCGCCGGTGTCGATCGCCAAGGCCCGCGATCCAGCCTATGCCGTGCGCTCCACGCCCGAGGCCTCCATCGTGCAGGCCGCCCGGGCGGTGGCCGACGGCCGCGCCCAGGCGCTGGTCTCCGGTGGCTCCACCGGCTCCGCGCTGGCGGCCGGGCTCTTCAACCTCAAGCGGGACCGGGGGATCTACCGGCCCGCCCTGGCACTGCCGATCCCTCGCCCCAACGACCGTCCCGTGCTGCTGCTCGACGTCGGCGCCAACGTCAGCTGCCGCCCCGAGCACCTGGTGCAGTTCGCACACATGGGGTCTGCCTTCGCTGAGGCAGTGCTGGGGTTCTCCTCGCCGCGGGTCGCCCTCCTGTCAAACGGCGAGGAGCCGGCCAAGGGCACGCCGGAGCTCAAGGAGGTCCACGAGCGACTGTCGGGCGACGCCGGGGTGGGACTTCACTTCATCGGAAACGTCGAGGGTACGCAGGTGATGGAGGATGTCGTCGACGTCGTCGTGATGGACGGATTCGTCGGCAACATCGCCCTCAAGCTGATCGAAGGGGTGTCCGGGCGCACGATGGTCGCGGTCAAGACTGCGGCGATGCGCTCGCTGCGGGCCAAGGTGGGAGGCTTCCTGCTGGCACCGTCCGTCCAGGGCCTGCGCGACGAGATTGATCCCGAGACCACGGGCGGCGCCTATATGCTCGGACTCCGGCAGACGGGAGTGGTAGCTCACGGGCGGTTCACGCGGCGCGGGTTTGCCCGGGCCATCGAAGTGGCGGTACGAGGGGTGGAGGAGGATGTGATCGGCAAGACCAGGCAGGCCCTCGAGCAGGCGGGCGCGCTGCGTTCAAGCCCTGACCGGGACGGCGAGAGCCCGTCCGAGCCCACGGCTACCGTCCGCGGCTGATGACTCGCGAGCAGATCTTCGAAGTGATCCGCGCGCACCTGGCCGATGAGCTGGAGCTCGATCCGGACTCCATCGGGGAGGGCACGCGGTTCCGGGAGGATCTGGAGGCGGACTCGCTCGATCTTTACACGCTGGTCCAGGAGCTGGAGGACACCTACGGCGTGCGGATATCGGACGAGGAAGCAGCCCGGATCCTCACCGTCGGACAGGCGGTGGACTTCGTACTCGCGAGCGGTGTCGAACAGATGCCTCCTTCGGCGAGCGCGAGTCCCGGGCCGTCCGCCAGTGTCGACTGAGGCCGTATCACGCCAGGCGGAGGCGCCGCTGCGCGAGCTGCTGGACGCTCTGCCCCCGGAGCTGGCCCGGCACGTGTTCACCCACGCGTCGTGGACCAGCAGGCGCTCGGATTCCTACGAGCGCCTGGCGTTCCTCGGTGACAGCGTGCTGTCACTGGCCGTCACCTCACACCTTTACCCAAGCCTGGAGGCCGAGCGTTTCGGCGCCGGCGAGCTGACCAAGATCCGCGCTCAGGCGGTGTCCGGGCGGTCGTGCCGCGCGGTGGCCGAGCGCCTCGGCGTGCCGGATCGCATGGCCGCGTCGGCTCCACCCGAGGCGGCAGCCGGCGTGCCCGCGCTGGTGTCGACCGAACGAGTGCTGGCCTCGGTGATCGAGGCGATCATCGGCGCCTGCTACCTGACGTTCGGCTACGAGCGCACGGCCGATGCCGTGGTCGAGGCCTTCGCCAGCGAGCTGGAGGACGCGCTCGAGCGCCCGGTGGACTTCAAGTCGGCCCTCCAGGAGCGGCTGGCCCGTCGCGGCGCCGTGGTCAGCTACGAGGTGGTCACCGAAGAGGGCCCGCCGCACGACCGGACGTTCACGATCGCCGCCCAGCTGGAAGGGGCGGAGATCGGACGGGGCAGCGGCCGGAGCAAGAAGGACGCCGAGCAGCTGGCCGCCCAAGCCGCGCTGGACGCGATCTCCGCCCCGACGAATCCCTGAGCCAGAGCCTGATCGAATCGTGTACCTGAAGAGCATCACCCTGAAGGGGTTCAAATCCTTCCCGGACCGGACGCGCTTGGAGTTCGGACCCGGCACCAGCGTGATCGTCGGCCCGAACGGATCCGGAAAGTCCAACGTCACCGACGCCGTCCTCTGGGCCCTGGGCGAGCAATCGCCGATGGCGGTCCGGGGCCAGTCCATGCAGGACGTGATCTTTGGCGGTGCCCCCGGCCGCCAGGCCGCCCACGGCGCGAGCGTTGAGCTGGTCCTGGATGACAGCGAGCAGATCCTCGGGTTGGGGCCGGAGGTGTCGATCCTGCGCCGGCTGGACCGCAACGGAGAGGGGGAGTACCGGTTGGCCGGTGCCCGCTGCCGGCTGATCGATGTGATCGAGCTCCTGTCGGACACCGGGATGGGCAAGGAGATGCACTCGGTCATCTCGCAGGGCCGGGTGGAGGCGATCGTCACCTCCAAGCCCCGGGATCGCCGCCTGCTGATCGAGGAGGCGGCCGGTCTTGGCAAGCACCGCAAGCGGCGCCGCCGGGCCCAGCTCAAGCTGGGCCATACGCAGGAGAACCTGGACCGGGCGCTTGACGTCGAGCGGGAGGCCCGCTCCCGGCTGCGCCCACTCAAGCGCCAGGCCGAAGCGGCGGAGCTGCACGCCCGCCTGCGACGCCAGACGCTGGAGATACGCTGGGAGCTGGCTCGTGAGGAGCTTCGCGCGCGACTGGCCGAGGTGGCCGGGAGTCGCGAGCAGGCCGCGCAGGCCCGGGCTGCCCGCCAGGAGCTGGAATCCGAACTCGAGCAGGTCGCCACCCGCCGGCGGGCCGCCGAGGAGGCATTGGCCGAGCGCTCGAGCCAGCGGGAGCAGCTGTCTCGCCGCAGCTTTGCCACCCAGTCGGCGTACGAGCGGGTCGGCTACCGGACCGACTCCATCCGCTCAGCGGCCGGCACGGTGCATGAGCGGCTGAAGCGTGGCGAGGCTGCGCTGGAGACGCTGCGAAGCCAGGAGGCGGCCGACCAGCCCGACGATGGGGCGGCCAAACAGGTCGTTGCCCTGGAGCGGGAGATGGAGGCGCTGGAGCGCGATCGCGAAGCGGAGCTGGCCCGCCAGCTGACCGAGTTGGAGAACCGGCTGCGGTCCGCCGAGCAGGCCGAGGCCGGCTGTGTCTCAGAGGTGGAGCGGGCCGAGACCGAGCGGGCGCGGGCCGAGGCCGGCCACGAGCAGGCTCGTCAGGCGCTGCGCCAGGCGGAGCGGGAGGTGGAGACGGCCCGGCGTCAGAGCGCCCGGGTCGGCGGCGAGCTCGCCGCCGCCAACCAGTTCCTGCGCAGCCACCAGACCGCGCCCGGGGGCGCCCGGTCGCTGGCCGACGCCCTGTCGGTGGCCTCCGGTTATGAGCTGGCCGTGGCGGCGGCTCTCGACGGGCGTCTGGGGGCGGCCCTGGCCGAGGACCGCCCGGCGGCGGCTGAGGTGCTCGAGCGGGCTGGCCGGGACGGCGGCCGGGTGCTGCTGGCGAGCCTCCCCGAGGCCGGGGAGCAGGCCCTCGGCCCTCCGCCGCTGCCCGGCGCCGAGCGCCTGGCTGATCGGGTGGCCGGGGAGGACGGCGCCGCGCGCCTGGCTCGGCGGCTCCTGCACGACGCCTGGGTGGTGGAGGACCTCCAGTCGCTGCCGGATGAGTTCGCCGGCACCGCGACCACGCGCCAGGGCCGGGTGTTCTCTCCGGCGCTGCGCGAGCTGCGCCAGGCGGCCAGCGTGGGCGACGAGCGGATCCTGGCCGAGCGCAACCGGCGAGATGAGCTGGTCGCCGCCAGCGAGAAGGCGGTCCAGGCCGAGTACGGAGCAAGGCAGGCCGTGGAGAGGCTGGCTCAGGAGTCCGCCGCCTGGGAGGCCGATCGGGAGGCTGCGGTCGCCGCCCATCGCTCGGCGGTGCGCCGCCGTGACGAGGCGACCGAGGAGCAGCGGCGCCTGACCGCCAGCATCGACCGCCGGCGGTCGGCCCCGGATGAGGGCCCCGGAGCCGCCCGTCGCGCCCAGCTTCACGCCGAGCTCGACGGCCTCCGTTCGCGGCTCGAACGGACCGAGCGCGAGCGGGCTGGGCGCGCGGCGCAGATCGAGCGTCTCCAGGCCGCCACGCGCCGGGACGCCGAGTTCGCCCCGGCGATCACCGAGGTGATCGGTGAGCTCGAGCAGATGGCCGATGCGATCGCCGCCCGCCGGAGCGAGTTCGAGGCGGCGCTGGCCGCCCATCGCGAGGCGGGCGAGCACGTGGCGGCCGAGCTGCGCAGCTGCGCCCAACACGAGGCCGGGTTGCAGAACCGGCTGCACACGGCGAGCGAATCTCTCACCTCGCTGGAGGTACGGGCCCAGCGGGCGGCCGATCAGGCCGAGGATGCGGCTGAGGCGCTCAACCGGCTGGCCGCCGAGTTGCAGCTCGAGGCGGTTCCGGCCTCCGAGCCGCTCGATCCGGACGTGCGCGGCGATCTGGAGATCCGTCTCGAGCGGCTCGCCAGGCGCCGGGAGCAGCTCGGACCGGTGAACCCGCTGGCCGAGCAGGAGTACTCCGAGGCGATCGCTCACGTGGAGGAGCTCGAACGCCAGCGGGCCGATCTGGACACGGCCCTGCGAGAGCTCGAGAAGCTGATCAAGGACACCGACCGCCAGATCAAGGAGACCTTCGAAGAGACGTTTGCGGCGGCGGCCCGGAACTTCGAGGAGCTGGCCGCCCAGCTGTTCCCGGGTGGCCGGGGGCGGCTGCGCCTGGTAAGCGAGCGCGAACGACGGGCGCCGGTGCTGGGTGGGCTCAAGGACGTGACCACCAGCCAGAACGGCGACCGCCCGGCGGCCGAGTGCTCCGATGCCGAGGAGCCCGAGGAGCAGGAGGACGAGGACGTGGCCGGCGTGGAGATCGAGATCACCCCGGCCGGCAAGGCCACCCGGCAGCTGACCCTGCTCTCCGGCGGGGAGAAGTCGATGACCGCGCTGGCCTTCCTGTTCGCGGTGTTTCTCGCGCGGCCGTGCCCGTTCTACATCCTGGACGAGGTCGAGGCCGCGCTGGACGACCTCAACATCGACCGCTTTCTCAGCCTGCTGGACACCTACTCGAGCCGCGCCCAGTTCATCGTCGTCACCCACCAGAAGCGCACGATGGAGGCGGCCGACGTCCTGTACGGGGTGTCGATGGGCGGCGACGGGATCTCCAAGGTCATCTCCCGCCGGCTTCCGGCGCGTGAAGCCGCCTGAACTGTGGATCACAATGCCCCCATAGGGTCACTCTGATCCACCGATCCCAGCGCTGCTACGGTCGGCCCGCAAATGGCACGCGAGTGGTCTGACCTCTTCATTGCCAACGGAGCGAGTGCCACCCCCGAGGCTCCCGCCGTCGAGGAGGAACGCAGCGTCGGCCGCTTCCGCCGCCTGCGCGAGAACCTGCGCAAGACCCGCCAGGCGCTGGGCGCCGAGATCCAGGCCACGCTGTTCGAGGACCTCAGCGACGAGACCTGGGAGCGGCTGGAGGAGGCGCTGATCTACGCCGATGTGGGCGCGAGCACGACGGCCAAGGTGGTCGAGCAGCTCGAGCGTGAG
>DASZMP010000134.1:0-2508 GCA_035551795.1 Solirubrobacteraceae bacterium
CGGGCTGAGGATCTCCTCGGTGCCCACCGCGTCGTAGCGCTCGCGCCAGCCGGCCTTCTCGTTGCTCTGGACCTTCTCGCGCAGACGGAGGATGCCGTGGGCCAGGGCCTCGGGGCGGGGTGGGCAGCCGGGGACGTGCACGTCGATCGGCATGAACTTGTCGCTGGGCACCAGCGCGTAGTTGTTGAACACGCCGGTCGAGGAGCAGCAGGCGCCCATCGAGATCGCGTACTTGGGCTCCAGCATCTGATCCCAGATGCGCCGGACGACGGGCGCCATCTTGATGCTCACGCGCCCGGACAGGAGGATCAGATCCGACTGGCGCGGCGAGGCCCGGAACGCCTCGAAGCCGAACCGCGCGATGTCCACCCGCATGCCGACGATCGACATCATCTCGATGGCGCAGCAGGCCAGGCCGAAGGTGAGCGGGAAGAACGAGTTGCCCCGAGCCCAGGAGACCGCCTTGTCCACCGTGGTGGTGAGCACGCCCTGCTCCACGTAGCGCTCCAGGGCCTCGCCCTCGAGGTCGCCGCGGAGCATGTCGCGGGCCAGCAGCTGGCGAGCCCGGAAGTCCTGGTTGGCGTGGGCCGCAGCGATATCGGCTTCCGAGGCCGGAGTGTTGGCGAGAGCGGAGGAGGTGGCCAGCACCTCGCGCTTTATTTCCATTCCAGGGCCCCTCGCCGCCAGACGTAGACGAACGCGATCATCAAGAGGACCACGAAGGTGATCGTCTCCCCGAGCGCGAAGCCCCCGAACGCTCGCAGCTGGACGGCGATCGGGTACAGGAAGATGACCTCGATGTCGAACAGGATGAACAGCATCGCGATCAGGTAGAAGCTGATCCCGAACCGGAAGCCGCGCTGGATCTCCGACGGCAGTCCGCATTCGTACGGACTGTTGCGGCTGCGGTTGGGGCGCGTGCGCACCCCGGTGATCAGGTTCAGTACCGAGAACAGCGTGCCGACCAGGCCACCCAAGACCATGAACACGATCGCCGGCAGGTAATCCCTGAGCACAGTCGCGTTATAGCACTGTGGTCCCTCCGGGGTCGGCTTTGTAACAGCGTGTTACTTGTGGCATTTGAGGCAATGTCCACCGGGGTTTTCGGCCAGTGCGCCCGCGCTCCGAGGGAGGGATATCGTCCGGCGCGGCGTGAAGGAAGTTCACCTTGTCGTCGGCGTGGCGTCCCTGGTGGTCACCGGGGCCGCGGCGCTGTGGGGCGGCTGGTGCTGGTGGCGCTGGCAGCCGGGCGGCTGGTTCTGGCGGCTGCTGCGCGCCGCCCAGGCCACCGTGGTCCTCGAGGTACTGCTCGGTGGGGTGCTGTTGCTCATGCACCGCAAGGCCGTCAGCCTCCACTACATCTACGGCGTGCTGCCGATCCTCGTGTCGTTCATCGGCGAGCAGCTGAGGATCTCCTCGGCGCAGATGATCATGGACGCACGCGGGTTTCAGTCATCGGCCGAGGTCGGTCAGCTGCCGGCGGCCGAGCAACAGCAACTGGTCCGCTCGATCGTTCGCCGCGAGATCGGGGTCATGGCCCTGGCCGCCCTGGTCATGTTCGTGCTGCTCGGTCGGGCGGCGATGGTCGTGCACTGAGCTGGATCTAACCTGGGGGGAGCTCGTGGTAGCGCCCCTCGAACCACAGCAGCGGCTCGCCCGCCCCCAGGCCCATCTCCACCACCTCGCCGATCGCGATCGTGTGGTCTCCGCCGGGGAGCAGCTCCCGGACGTCGCACACCGCCCAGGCGATCGTCCCGTTGATGACCGGCACTCCCGCCACCAGACGGTGGTCCACCCGCTCGAGCTTCTCGTACTCGGGGGCCTTGGACGCGAACAGGCCGGCCAGCGCCCGCTGGTCGGCGGCGAGCAGGTTGACGGCAAACCTCTGGGTCTCCCGGACGATGGGCAGCGTGCGAGCGCTGTTGGCCAGGCAGACCAGGACCAGCAGCGGCTCCAGCGAGAGCGAGCACAGGGCGTTGGCGGTCATCCCGCCTCCCCCGGTCGGGCCGGTCGAGGTGATCACGGCGACTCCGGTGGCGAATCGCCCGAACACCTCGCGGAACAGCTCGGGCCGGGGCGTGTCTCGCGATCCGGGCTTCGCACTGGCCATCGGCCCGGGTTATAGCGGGACCTGTCCCGGCTTACGGGCAATCAGGCCCGGCTTGCATGGGCAAGGCCCAGGGATCGCACGGGGACCGGCCCCGGCGCCGGCCCCTTGGTTGCCGCCGTGGTCGGACGATCGCGCTAGAAGCTCGGGCGAACGTCTCGAGTGGCCGGCGCCGGGGATGCGGTCGTGTTCGCCGTGGGGGCGCCGGTTCCTTCTGCCTACTTGGTCACGATCAGCGTCCCGTACGCCCCGAGCGCCTGGTCGGACAGCATCGTTGAGGCCATTGTGTAGGTGCCCGGCGTGGTCAGCTCCAAGGCCAGGTCGGCGCTCTGGCCGGGCGCGAGCGGGCTGGTCGAGCCCTCGCTCTCGCCGTTCCGGGAGATCGCGAGGTTGTGGGTGAG
>DASZMP010000135.1:0-3825 GCA_035551795.1 Solirubrobacteraceae bacterium
CGGAACCGGGTCGGGCAGGGTGAAGTCACCCTCGACGTTGGACAGCGTGACGATCGTGCCGGCGCCGACCTCGCGCACCAGGTACGGCGACACCTTGCCCGCATCGACGACCTTCGGCGTGATGCTGATCAGGCCGTCCTCCCGGAACGGGTCCGAGGTCAGCGAGTAGGCGCGCCAGTGCCTGACGCCGTCGATATCCAAGCCGATCCGCACATACTGCCCTGGCCTGTGACCCGGCCACCGGTAACCCGGCTTGATCAGGATCGTGGAGGCGTGCTGCGTCTCCTCCTTGACCTGCTGGATGCGTCCGCGCAGCTCCCGCGTCGACCACAGCGGGTTGATCATCTCCAGGTAGTCGTCGGGCAGCAGGGGCGAACTCAGCGTGCCCGCTGCGTCAAGTACCCGGCGGATGACCGGATGTACGTTGGGTGCGGCTCCTCGCTCCGGCATCTCCCAGCCGGGTTATTTCCCGCCTGAAGAGGTAGATAACAAGTGTTCACCAATGTTTTTGGCGATGAGCCACACGATCGGGCCAAATCATGAGACGGCACACGACTGGGGAGGGTGATTCCCCCGATCCGACACGTGGTCATGCTCGGCCTCATGGGGGTGGGAAAGACCACCATAGGGTCGGCGCTCGGCCGTGAGCTCCAGTGGCCGGTCAGCGACAGCGACCAGGCGATCGAGGAGCGTTGCGGAGCTACGGTGCGGGAGCTGAAGGACCGGCTCGGCACGGCGGGGATGCACCAGCTGGAGGCTCAGCACCTGCTGCGGGCCCTTGACCAGGAGGCGGCGTCGGTGATCTGCGCAGCCGCCAGCGTGGTCGACGTGCCCGAATGCCGCCGCGCTCTGGAGGGTGATAGCGCCTACGGCGTATGGCTTCAGGGGCGGGCGGAAACGCTGGCCGAGCGGTTCGCAGGCGGCGCTCACCGCCCGGTGTTCGGGTCTGACTCCGAGGCGGTGTTCCGCCGTCAGCTGGGGGAGCGCAGCCGGTGGTTCGCCGAGGTGGCGCGCCACCGGGTGAGCGTCGACGGACGCACGCCGGAGGAGATCGTCCGCGACATCCTCGCCGCGCTCAGTCAGGCCGGGATCAGCGCGCGCGACTGACTGCGCCGGCCCTAACGGTGGTACCAGGTGTCGGCGAACGCGCCCCCGCTGCCCAGCGTTCCGGGCTTGGCCCGCACGGCGCCCTTCTTCGTGGTCATCGTGATCGCGTTCGTAGCGGATCCGAACTCCTGCTCGACCGAATCCGCCGGAGATCCGGCCAATCGCCACGATAGCGCGCCCGCCAAGGCCGGATGTGCTGTTCTATCGGCCGATGCAAGCGCACGACCGGGAGCCGGCAGGACCACCCACGATCCTCATCCATGCCGGCGCGGGCCCGCTGGGGCCGGAGCTGCGCGAGCACGGTCAGGAGGCGATCGACACCCTGCACCAGGTCCTGCGCACCGCCGGCCGGCGTCTGGATCAGGGTGAGCCGGCCCTGGCCGTGGTCATCGGCGCGGTGGAGGAGATGGAGGACTGCGGGCTGTTCAACGCCGGCTATGGCGCGGCGCTGTGCTCAGACGGATCGGTGGAGCTCAGCGCGGCGGTCATGCGCGGGTCCGACCGGGCCGCCGCGGGCGTCGCCGGCTTGCGCGTGGTGCGCCACCCGGTGCGGGCCGCCGCGATCGTCCTCGAGACAGACCAGGTCCTGATGATCGGCGAGCCGGCCGACCAGCTGGCCCTGGCCGGTGGGGCCGAGCGCTGGGAGAACTCCGACTTCGTGACCGAGCGACAGCAGGCCCGCTTCCTGGCCGGCGCGAGCGGTGAACCCGAGGACCGCGGAACCGTGGGAGCGGTGTGCCTGGACGCGCACGGCAACCTGGCCGCCGCCACGTCCACGGGTGGAATCAGCGGTCAGCCCCCGGGACGGGTGGGGGACTCGCCGCTGATCGGGGCCGGAACCTGGGCCGACGCTCGGGTGGCCGTGTCGTGCACCGGTGACGGCGAGGCGTTCATCCGCGTCGGTGTGGCTCGCTGCATGGCGGCCCAGGTGGCGCATGGCGCTTCCGTCGAGACGGCGGCACGAGAGGCTCTCGACGAGGTGGGCGGACTGGGGGGGACGGGAGGCCTGATCGCCCTTGATCGCTCCGGGCGCCTCGTGCTCCCGTTCGCCACCGAGGCGATGCCCCGGGGGATCTGGCAAGAGGGACGGCCAGCTGAGGTCCTGATCACCTAGTGTCCCATCCGGACGCCTGCCTTCAGTCTTCGGCCTCGTCGGCCTGCGCCTCGGCCTCGTCCAGATCCTCGAATCCGCGCGTCGGGGACGTTGGATCCTCGGCCTGGGCATCGCGCTCGGCGGCATCGGCCGGCTCGGTGGCATCAGCCGGCTCTGAACTGTCCGGCCGATCCGGCGACTGCTCGTGTTCGCTCATCAATAGCCAGCTTCCCCCCGCTTCCGGCTGCTAACCCACCCTCTCGCCGGCCCACCAGGAACAACGTGTCCAGCCACGGCGGCTCGGCCGCCGGTTCGTCCACCGCGCCGAACGGGTTGCCGAGGTCCCGGCCATAGCGCTCGGCCAACTCGAGCGCGGTCAGCTCCTGCACCTGCCAGCCCCGGTCGCTCAGCACCCGCTCCAGCGGTTGGGAATCCCCGCCGGCGATGAGAGCGCTCATGTCGATCCCCGACCGCCGGCTCAGATCGTCGAGGCGCCCACCGGCCTGCGGATCGTCGGCGATGCGGTCGGCGCACAGGCGGCTGGCGGGTGGGGCGAGATCGCTCATCCGGCCGGCCAGCCCCCGCTGAGCCTCGGCGCCCAGATATGCCAGCAGGCCTTCGGCCAAAAACAGAGTCGAGCGGTTGTGGTCATGGCCGGCGGCCTGCAGTGCCGCCGGCCAGTCCTCGCGCAGGTCCACGTCGACATCCGTGACCACGCAGCGGGGCTTGGCCTGCAGGCGCTGGAGCTGCATGCGCTTCCAGTCCAGCAGGGCGCCGCCGTCGAGCTCGAACACCCGCAGCCCCGCCGGCAGCGCCAACCGGTAGGCCCGCGTGTCCAGCCCGGCGCCGAACAGCACCGCCTGCGTCAGCCCGTCATCGGCGGCGGCCCGCAGCTGGTCATCGTAGAACCGGGTACGCAGCCCGATGTAGCGCGACCCGTGAAGGTGAAGCGCCTCCTGCGGCGTGGGCGTGATCCCGGCCGGTGGCCAGTCAAGGCGCATGGGCAGCTCCACGCCCGCGGCCTCGAACAGCGGACGGGCCAGCGGATCCTCGATCAGCCGGTCGGCCCGGCCCGTTTCCACCGAACGCGCGGCCACCAGACCGAGCGCCGTGAGGGCCGGTCCGGCGAACACTGGGGCCGGGGTGTGGGACAAGGGGATCGGGTACCTTGGGGCGGGTGAGGCGGCGGTGCGGGCAGCGGGTGGCGGTGGGGATGCCGGTTCTCGTCATGCTGGCAGCTATCGCGGCCTCGGCGGCCGCCGCCCGGCCACAACCCGGCGCAGGACGGCTTCACGTCCCGGCCCGTGCGCACCAGCTGATCGTGGTCTCCAGCCCGACCCTCGAGCCTTCCGATCATCTGGCCACCCTGCGCGCGTACGTGCGCTCAGGGTCTGACTCCCCCTGGCGTCTCAGGTTCGGACCCTGGCGCGCCGAGATCGGCTACGGCGGCCTGCGAAACCACCGCCACGAGGGCGACGGCTCGACCCCCACCGGCGTGTACGGCCTCGAATCGACGTTGTACGGGAACCGGCGGAACCCCGGCGGCCTGCATCTTCGCTACCACCACCTGGTGTGCGGCGACTGGTGGGACGAGGATCCCTACTCGCCCGAGTACAACCGGTTCG
>DASZMP010000136.1:0-27505 GCA_035551795.1 Solirubrobacteraceae bacterium
TCCTTCCGCTCCGCGCTTTTGGCGACTTGCCTTGATCGGGAAGTCCTCTCCACCATTACGCGGGCGCTGTCCGAGTCCATGGTTAGCCTGCGGGTGCGGCTTCGTCGCCGCCGGTCGCACGCAGGTGCCTGCCTTGCGCGACCGTGCGACCGGGCGCACAGGGAGCCGGCGCTGAGAGTTACCCCCGGTCCACTTTCAGCTAGCCCGCCCGCTCCCCAACTAGCACCACCGGCGATGCCAGAGTCACAGTCCCGGCGCGCCGGACCCGAAAGGACGGCCAATGGGGAAGGTCATCGTGATGAACTGGTGACGCTCGACGGCGTGATGCAGGGCCCTTGCTCGCCCGGATGAGGACACGCGGGATGGCTTTCCGCACGGCGGCTGGGGAACCCCCTATGGAGACGAGGGCATGGTTACTCAGATGGGTGAGCGGCTGGCCAAGCCGACCGGCGGCGAACACGCATGGCTGTTCGGGCGCCGGAGCTACGAGTACTGCGGCCATCTCGAATGCCCGGGGCGGCGGCCCGTTCAAAGGATGCGCTCAATCACGCTCACAAGTACGTCGGCTCGAGCAATCCCGCAACAGTGGTGGCGCCGCGGGTAGGCTTCGGCTGCCATGGGTGCGCAACCGATCAGTCCGGGGACGGTTGTATCGCAGATCTGGGAGATCTACCGTGATCAGTTCCGGGTGCTGTTCGGGACGGCAGTGGTGCTCTATGCGCTCCAGTTTGTGATCTACCTGCTGCTCCCGGCGACGCTCGGGATCGTGTTGGTGCTCCTGTTCTGGGCGCTCAGCATCCTGTATCAGGGGATGGTCGTCGAGCTCGTCCAGGATGTGCAGGACGGGCGGCGTGACCATTCGGTGGGCCAGCTTTTGCGCAGTGTCGAGCCGGTGTTCTGGCCGCTTGTGGCGGTCTCGATCCTGTTCGGGATCGGGGTTGGAATCGGATTTGTCCTGGTGATCGTGCCGGGGCTGATCCTGCTCGTGATCTGGTCGGTGGTCGCGCCGGTGATGGTCCTCGAGCGGCCGGGCGTGTTCGACGCCTTTCGGCGTAGCCGGGAGATCGTTCGCGGGAACGGCTGGAACGTGTTCGGAGTCATCGTGATGGTGTTCGTGATCGTGTTCCTCGTCAGTATCGCCGTGGGACTCGCCGCCTCCGGCTTGGGATCCGTCGGGCATGCGCTCGTGCAGTGGGCAGTCGACTCAGCGATCGCGCCGGTTACCGCGCTTAGCGCATCGGTGCTCTACTTCGCCCTGTCGCGGACGAACACTGAACCGCCCCCGGCGTACTCGCCACCGGTGATGCCGCAAGTCTGAGGGGGACCTAATCAACGCCCAGAATCGTCGACATGGTGGCTTTGTGGCAGTAACGGCCGACGGTGTTGACGATCAGGACATCGCAAGCAGCGTCGTGCGAGACGGGGTTCGGAACCGAGCCAGCGCCGTCGAGCGCCGGCGATCCCCTTATTACCCACGACAACCAGATCGCTTCCGAGCTGATCGGCCATCCGAGCGATGGTCTTTCCCGGTTCGCCGCCGCCAATCTGCTGCGGGAGATCAGGCTCTCCGAGGCGCTGATTCGATCCGTCAGCCCCCGCTCGCGCCGTACTGTCGAGTCCCGGCAGTGTCCGACGATCCTCACACTGCGCGCCATCGCAGCAGGCTCTCGACCTAGATCTCCGCCCAAAGAAAAAGCCCCGATGATCGGGGCTTTCCAGTGGCCCGTGGAGGAATCGAACCTCCATCTTGGGATTAAGAGCCGCTCATTTGCAGGGCATTTGTCGTAAAGACGGGCAATTCGCCAACTCAGTGCAGTTAGCGCAGGCCAGAATTGCAGAGTTCGGGAGACAAAGTTGAGTCCACTCGGTCAGCACCAAACGATCCCGATCGGACCTCCTGGCGAGTAGGTGGACGCGGATGGGGGACCACGTTCGGATCAGCGACATGGAGAATCCGAAGCAACGCAGGCGGGCGGCACGGGAGCTCGTCGGCCGGTACCACGAGGAGCAGCTCGGAATCCTCCTTGAGCATGTTCGCAACGGATTCCAGAAGCTGGACACCGCTGAGATCGACCCATTCGACGGCGCAGAAGCTCTGGAGCTTCTGCAACTCCACTAGATCTGGTGGGGAGCGAGCCGCCCGTGCGCTCGAATGGAACCGGAGAGCACGACGAGGAGGAGCCTGACTGGGGGGAGCTTGGCCGCCCGCGACGCAGACACGACTAGCGGCCGCTGTGGCTAGCGGCCGGCGGGCCGCGGGACGCTCAGCTGGCGGCAGATCCCCCGGGCGGTAGGCGTCTTGATCTCGCGGTGCCTCGGCACCGTGGTGCGCTCCCCCGTGGCCGGGTTCTCCCACAGCTCGTGGTTTGCTGCCTCGCGCACGAGCCGGCAGCCGTGAGCGACGAGGTGCCGCTCAAGCTCCCGCTTCTTCACGCAGCGATCTCTACCGACTCAACCAGGGCCCAGCCCTTGGGCGGGATCGCCTCCCCCCGCGCCTCCCGCTCTTCGAGAACTAGGGCGATCGCCTCACGCACCATCTCCCGCGCCTGATCAAGGTCCTCGCCCTGCGTCTGAACCTCGGGCAGCTCAGGAACATGGGCGTAGACCCAGCCGTCGCCCGCATCCTCGAACACGACGCTGAAGGTATGAGCCGTCACAAGACGGAACGGTACTCGCTGCCTTGGCTAGCGCCGCGCGGTAGGTCTTGTCACGCTGCTGGCCCGTGATCCGTCTGTAAGGAGGTGCTCCGGCCAGTGCTACATATCCGTCTGATGCGAGCAGGGCCCGGAAGCACCGTTTCGGCACAGTGGGGGTGTTGACGACTGGCTACATCCGCCGGCCAGCGGTTCGGGTCTTCGGTGTTAGCGGAGCCGGATGTTTATCTTTGTGCCGACGGGAAGGTGTGCTCCGGGCTTTCTGGACTGATGCACGACTTTCCCTGTCCGCGGTCCCCTGACCTTGCCCAGCCGGCAGAGGGAGCGTATGAGCGCCAGCTTCGCACTCTTGAGCCTCTTGCCCTTCAGCTTCGGCACCCTGCATCGTGTCTTGAAGGTGAAGCGGTCGCCGAGACTTGTGGGGCTCTTTCCGCCAGGGCTCGTGACGGTGACATCAACGGTGCCGGCGGTCGCCGATGGTGTGACCGCACTTATGAGCGAGTCCGATTCGACGGTGAAGGTGCGGGCGGGCTGGGCGCCAAACCGAACGGCGGTCGCCCCGCTGAAGTCGTGACCGCTGAAGCTCACCTTGGCGCCTCCCCCCGTGGGACCGGCGGCCGGGGAGATCGAGTTCACCCCTGGCTGCAACACAACCTTTGCTTCAACTGGGAACCTCGCGCTGCCGCTAAGTCCCGAAAACATCGCTGTCGTTCCCAGCGGCTGGTCTCCTGTCACGTCAACGACGACGTCCGCTGGATCGGTTGTGTTCGAGCCGCAGCCGCCCCCGTCTTCGTAGATCCCGATCACGTCACCCGCTTCGACGGGGATGTGTGTAGAGAACGCATTGATCGTGCTTGGGAGCTGAGTTCCGGCCGTCGCTTCCCCAACGATGGAGTAGCTAAGCCCTTGCGCGTCGCGAGCGACCTTCAGCTTGAGGCCGGGCACGACGAACGCGTTGTCCCAGAACGACCACGAGGTAACCACGCCAGCTGCAGGAACGACGTAAGAAGCTCCGCTGCCAACCCCGATCTGCAGATACGTGAAGTTAGACGAGCAGCTGGTCTCATTGGGCACGAATAACTGACCGACGGTCGCAGTCGCGGCCCAAGCGGTTGTCGCCGGCAGCGCGAACGCGCACGCAACCGCCACAATCCCCAATGTCGTACGGCCCCTCACACGCTCGATGCTCCCCACCGCGAACCGCAGATGTCAACGACGCCGCCTGATCCGCCGGAAAACTGTCATGGCGATCGGAAGAGGCGCTGTGAGACTGGGCGTATCATGAATTCGAGTTCTGAGATGATTGTGCTAGGCATCGTGCTGCTCGTGATCGGCGCCGCGTTACTGGTGGCGGAGCTGCACGTCGCGAGCGGGGTGTTGCTGGGCGGTGCGGCCGTGACACTGGTCGTCGGCTGGGCGGTGTTGATCATCGCGCTCGGCGGCAGCGCGGTCGTCGCGGTTCCCGTCGGGGTAGGGATCGGCGGGTTCATCGCGCTACGCGGTGCGCGGTTGACCCGCGATGCCGTGCGGATGAGCCACAGCCCGATCAGCTCTGGGCGCGAGGCGCTGTCGGGGCGGATCGGGCTGGTCCGCAGCTGGCATGGGGCCACTGGGCGGATCTTCATCGAAGGGGCGCTCTGGCGCGCCTCCTGCGACTCGTTCGAGCAGGCGCCGGCGGAAGGCGATCCGGTTGTCGTCGAGGGCGTTCACGGGTTAACGCTGTCGGTCCGGCCGGCCGAGAATTGGGAGCTGATCAGATGATCATCACGATCGTCGTGATCTTGCTGGTCTGCGCCGCGGCGAGCGCGATCGTGGCTGCCGCTGCCTCGGTGCGCGTCTTGCGCGAGTACGAGCGCGGAGTCGTATTCCGACTTGGTCGGGTGACCCAGCAACGCGGGCCCGGCCTGATCTTTCTGATTCCTGGGGTCGAGCGGATGGTGCGGGTGAGCCTGCGGACGGTGACACTGAACGTTCCCGCTCAAGAGGTGATCACCCGCGACAACGTGCCCGCACGCGTGACCGCGGTCGCCTATTACCGGGTGATCGACCCCACGCGCTCGGTGCTCGAGATCGAGAACGTGCTCAGCGCCACCTCGCAGATCGCGCAGACGACGCTGCGCTCGGTGCTCGGTCGCGCCGATCTCGACGCGCTGCTGTCCGAGCGTGACGAGCTCAACGAGCACCTCCAGCAGATCATCGACGACCAGACCGAGCCGTGGGGAGTGAAGGTGACGACGGTCGAGATCAAGGACGTTGAGATTCCCGAGCGGATGCAGCACGCGATGGCGCGGCAGGCCGAGGCCGAGCGCGAGCGGCGTGCGAAGATCATCAACGCGGAGGGCGAATTTCAGGCGGCCGCGCGACTGAACGATGCAGCCGACGTGATCAGTCGCAATCCCGTCACGATCCAGCTGCGTTACCTGCAAACCCTGATAGAGGTTTCCAACAATCAGAGTTCGACGATCGTGCTACCGCTGCCGACCGACATTATCCGGCCGCTGGTCAGCGCTGCCGACGCGGAGCGTACGCCCGTCGAGAACGGCCTCGAGCGCGAGCGACTCGATCGCGCGCTCGAGGACGCACGGGCAGCCCTCAAAGAGGCAACGGCCGCTCGCCCGCCGCAGGGCGCGGCTGTGCCACGGCCCGAGCTGGCGCCCCGCGGCGAAGCGTAAGGGCCATAGCGCTTGACCTGACCGGCACCTCGATTCGTCCGGAGTGGCCGAGTCCTTACGTCCTCATGCCCAAGCCTAACTCTGCGACTGCTTGGGCGACATTCCGATGCTCCCGATCCGCGTCATTCGGCCCGACCAGGGACTGGATGGAGGTCACCATGTACCAAATCCGTACCTCCAGCTCGGGACAAATTGGGGACAAAGTTCGTCCTACCAATCGATCGGCCAAAGAAAAAGCCCCGATAACCGGGGCTTTTGAGTGGGCCGTGGAGGAATCGAACCTCCAACCTTGGGATTAAGAGTCCCCTGCTCTGCCAATTGAGCTAACGGCCCGGGGATTGCTTCGATGTTACCCAGCGCGAGTGGACCGCTGCGGCCCGCAACGGATGCTCACAGCGGTGCCGCTCAGCACTGCTGCGCGTACAGGGGCTGGGTCTTGGAGGCCTTCAGCGCGCTCTGGAGTTGCAGCTGCTGGAGCTTGGGGGCGAGCTTTTGGGCCTTCTGGGCGGCCAGGTCGCCCACACGCGTTTCCTTGCCCGCGTAGGCGGAGAAGGCCAGGCACTCGTAACCCTTGGCGGAACGGGGATCGGACTGGATCACGTACTGCCAGGCGCTGGCCTCCTGCTTGTACTGCCCTTGGTGGGCGTAGGCGCGGGCGGCCAGGATGGCCGCATCGGAACTCGGGGTCTTGGTCAGCGTGAGGTAGTGCTGCCACGCGCCGGAAGCTTTGGCCAGAAGCTGCTTGCCTTCGGTCGAATACAGGTAAGTGCCGGTGGTGCTGTCGTAGGTGCTGGCGTCGCCGGCGGCGGTCCAGTAGGCCGTCTCCAGCGCAGACCAGGCGGAGGCCGAGTTCGGGTTGAGTTTCACCTGCTTGAGCGCCGACTTGGTGGCCTGGTTGACGGCCTGAGATTGGCCGCTGCCCGACCCATTGCCGGTCAGGCCGTTCAACAGCCCGCCGCCACCGCTGCCGGTGCCCACCCCGAACAGGATCAGACCGCCCCCGATCAGGATGGCCAGGCCGAGGTAGATGACCTGAACGGTGCGGCGCCGTCCGCGGCTACGAAGATCGAAGAGCATGGGTCAGGAGACGGGTCGGATCAGGTGGCGTCCAGGCCGCCGGCAGAGGCGGCCATCTCGGCGGCTTCGCGCCTGGCCATACGACGTTCACCGATGTGGAGGAGCACGATACTCACGAGAAACAGGACCACCAGGGGGAGCGTCTCGAAAAACATCGTGACCGGATCCACCCCGGGAAGCGCGGCGACGATCACCGCGATTATGACCACAGCGTAGCGCCAGTTCCCGGTCAGGGTTTTCGCCGTGACGATGCCGATGCGCTGGAGGGCGAGCAAGACCAGCGGCAGCTGGAAGGCCAGCCCGATGCCCAGCATTATCACCATCTCGAACTTGTAGTAGGTCTTGGCCTGAACCAGGATCTGGAAGTCCTTATTGTTGTAGCCCTGGAGGAAGTGCACGGCCGGCGGCAGGACCAGGAAGTAGGTGAACACCGCGCCGGCGATGAACAGCAGCGGCGCGAACAGCATCACCGGGAGGGCGACCCGCTTCTCGGTCGGTTTGAGCGCCGGGATCACGAACGCGTAGAGCTCGTACAGGAGCACGGGTAGCGAGAACAGGAGCGTGAAATAGACCACCACGATCAGGGTCGTGGAGAACGATTCGCCCACTCCGAGAGTGATCGGCTTTTCCTGGTTGGAGGTCGCTTTCGGCAGCACCTTGGCAGCCTCGAGCGCGCCCGCCGATATCTGACCCAACCCCTGCGCCGCGCCCGCCGGAATGCCGTGCACGCGCGAGAGAGCGAGGGAGAGCTCCCTTGCCCCCCGTTCGATGCGAGTGAAGGCATCGTGCTCGGCGACCGCGTATGTGCTCTGCGCGGCCAGCCCGTTACGGGACGCGTTGCTGGGCAGGGCCCGGTTCAGAGCGTGAATCAGGGGCTGGTTCTGCCAGAAGCAGATACAGAACACCACCAGCAGAACTCCGCCGCAGATCATCAGTCGCGAGCGCAGCTCGCCGAGGTGATCGACGATGGTCAGGCGGTCGTCGTGCCCAATCGGCCTGAGGACCTTCATCGTCGATCCGGCCCCCGCCCGGGATCTAGGAGTCACGCTCCGCGGAGACCGGAGCGGTCTCGCGCGGTGCCTCCGTCCCGGCTTGCGACGGCTCCGACACAGGGCTGGTCTCGCCGCTCGCGGCGGTCAGCTGCGGCTTGTCGTCCTTCTCGTCTTCCGAGGATTTCGTGATCCCGCCCTTGAACTCGCGAATGCTCTCGCCGATCGATCGACTGAGCATGGGCAGACGCTTAGGGCCGAAGAACAGGAGCAGGATTACCAGAACGACGAGAGCGTCGCTGAGGGGATTACGGAACATGCCGGGGTTTCCTCCGCGGTTTGGAGGCTTCAAGGTTAGCGGGCGTCACGTCCCGGTCAAAACGCCCGGTCCGGGTACCCACCGCGAGGAGGATTCCGCGGCTGTCACCGGATCCCTCCCGGGGACTGACCGGATCCGCCGACAGCGCGCGGCCGCGCGACGACTCCCGAAGCTCTCAAGGCGCCGAGGCAGGCCGCCGATAAGGCCCTGTACCCCTACTCCCGTCCGACCAGAATGAGTCAACGCGATCGCCACCACACTGTCCGTCGCATCGTCCTGCCCAGCGGCCGGTCGATCGAGGTCATCCGCTTCAACGACGCCGAGTCGGCCGTTCGCGAGCTGTGTGTCTGCCCGACGTGCCAGAGCGATCTCGTCCAGCCGCTGGAGTGGTCAGAGTGCGAGGAGGGTCGCTGGGAGCTGAGCCTCGAGTGCCCAAACTGCTGGTGGGGTGAGGCCGGCGTCTACGAGCGCGAGCAGGTCGAGCGCCTGGAGGACAGGCTCGACGAGGGCCTGGCCGACATGATCGGCGACCTCAAGCGACTGAGCCAGGCCAACATGGCCGCGGACGTGGATCGCTTCACCGCCGCCCTCCAGGCGGACCTGATCCTCCCTGAAGACTTCTGAGATCAGCTGTAGCGCTCGACCACGCCGTCGGCTACCAGCTCCAGCGCCGAGCGCTGCTCGTCAGGCAGCAGCGGCAGCGCGTCCTTGGCCTGCAACACCACCCCAAGGGCTCGGTCTCGCGCAACCTCCAGCGCGCCCGTGGCGATGATCCGATCCGACACTTCGGCGGCGTCATCGGCCGTACGCAGCTCGCGCAGATCCAGTGACGCCAGCTGCGAATTTCGCTCGCGGGCGACGATCAGTGGCAGCGTCACGGTGCCGTCCAGAAGATCGGCGCCGCGGGGCTTGCCGGTTCGCTCAGGGGGGCCGGTGACGTCCAGGATGTCGTCGAGCAGCTGGAAGGCCAGCCCGATGGCTTGGCCGAACGCCCCCAGGGAGTGGACCGGTCCGCCGCCGCTGTGAGCACCCAGCTCGCAGGCGCCGCGGAACAGCACGGCGGTCTTCAGCCGGCACCGCTCGAGGTAGCGCTCAAGGGTTACCGAGGACTTCCAGGCGTCTTCTCTTTGCATGAGCTCTCCGGCGGCCAGGCCGGATGCTGCGCGGGATAACGCCCGCACGGCCTCGATGCTGCCGCTGCCGGCCAGCTCGGCAAACGCGCGAGAGAACAGCAGGTCGCCGGTAGCCGTCGCCACCAGCCGCCCGCCCGCAGCCACCACGGTGGGCCGGCCGCGCCGCAGCGCCGCCCCGTCCAGCACGTCGTCGTGAACCAGCGTCGCAGCGTGGACGAGCTCCACGGCCACGGCCGAGCGGACCAGCTGGTCGCTCTCCAGCACGGGCACCCCGGAGGCGAGGCAGACAAGCAGCGGGCGCAGGCGCTTTCCGCCGGCCGAGATCGTGGCGCGGGAATGACCGGCCAGCAGATGACCGTGCCCGTCGACGAGCGCCGCCATACGGCTCTCGACGCGGTGCATCACCTCGGTGACGCCAGCCCCGCCAGCCGCCGTCACCGCCTCCACCGACGCGGTCCTCTGCAAGCTCACTCCGCCACCGTACCTAGATGTAGCGCGATTATCCCGCCGGCGGTGAGGACGTACCGGATGCTCTCCAGCCCCGCCGCATGCATCCGGGCGGCCAGCGCCTCGGGTCCAGGGAAGCGTCGAACCGAGTTGGGCAGGTAGGAGTAGGCGGCTGCGTCACCGGCCAGCTGGCCCAGGACTGGGACCACCCGATCGAACCAGAGGGAGAAGAACGTGGACAACGGCGGCCGTTGCGGCGTGGTCATCTCCAGGATCACCACCCGTCCGCCCGGCGCGACCACGCGCGCCAGCTCCCGCAGGCCGCGATCCAGATCAGAGAAGTTCCGAACGCCGAAACCAACCGTGGCGGCGGCGAAGCGGTCCGCCTCGAACGGCAGCTCGAGCGCATTGGCCGCCTGGAACGTGATGATCTCGGCCCCGGGCCGGCCAGCGGCCTTGTCGCGGGCCAGCTCGAGCATCCGCTCGGAGAAGTCGACCGCCATCACCTCGCCCGCAGGTCCGACCCGGCCGGCGAGTTCCAGCGCCAGGTCTCCGGTGCCGGTGGCCACGTCGAGCACATGCGCGCCCGGGCCCACGGCGGCCAGTTCCGCGGCGCGCCGGCGCCACTGGTGGTGGAGTCCCGCGGTCATCACCGAGTTCAGCCGGTCGTAGATCCCGGCGATCCGGTCGAACATCGCCTCCACCTGGGGTTCCTCCAGAACCCCCGGGCGCGAATGGCCGCCGGCCGGAGCTGACTGTGGGTCGGACATCAGACCTGGAGGCTTCCCGCCGAGGCCGCTATTGCAGCATCGACAGGAAGTTGACCAGGTTCTGGAATTTCTGCGGCGACTGGAGGGCCAAGGACTTGAACGATGGCATCGGCGCGGTCGGGTTGCGCAGCGTGGCCGCGATAGCGCCCGGGCGCAGGGCCTTGCCGACGTGGGTCAGCGGGGGGCCCGGTCCGTTGTTGCCGTTGTCGCCGATCACGTGACAGGCCAGGCAGCCGGATTCGCCCACGACAATCTCGCCGGCGCGGAACGTCGCCTGCTGAGCTGCGCTGAGCCCGGAGGGCGGCGGCAGCGCCACCGTGTTCGGCGACCCGGTGTTGGCGCCCGAGTACGTCAGGTACGCCATCGCGGCGATCGTGGCCAGGGCGGCGGCCAGAGCGATGGGACGGCGAGTGATCAGGCGCTCCGGGCTGCGGTCATACAGCGGCAGCAGGAACAGCAGGATCATGCAGATCGTCGGCACGCCGATGGTGGCCATCGGCGTGAACTTCGGGACGTTGCGCATCACGCGCAGCACCTCGAAGAGGAAGAAGAAGTACCAATCGGGCCGGGGCACGTACGTGGTGGTGGTCGGGTTGACCTTCGGCCCGAGCTCCGCCCCGAACAGCAGTGATAGGACCATGATCACGATCATCACGATCATGGCCATGACCGAGTCCTTGGCAACCGCGTAGGGGAAGAACGGCTTGCCCTGGTTCTTCAGGATGGAGTACTCGCGGAGGTAGAGCTCCTTCTCGACCTGGTTCATGCTCGCACCCCCGGTTCCGATCCCGACATGCGCTCAGACCTCCACATGCTGCACGACCTCCTCGGCCTCCTCCGCCTTGAGCCAGGGCGGGGCGGAGATCCCCAGCTTGGTCACGAGGTACAGGTGGAAGCCGATCAACGCGGCCATCAGGCCAGGGATCAGGAGCATGTGGATGGAATAGAACCGCGAGAGGGTCGTGGCGCCGAACTCCGGGCCGCCGCGCAGGAAGTCGCTCAGGTACGGACCGATGAACGGGCCGCCGGCGTTGATGTTCACGCCGACGACGCTGGCCCAGTAGGCCCGCTGGTCGAACGGCAGCAGGTACCCGGTGAAGCCCATCGCCATGGTGAGGATCAGCAGCACCACGCCGATGATCCAGGTGATCTCCCGCGGGTACTTGTAGGCGCCGAAGAAGAACACGCGCCCCATGTGCAGGAAGATCAGGATGATCATCACCGAGGCGCCCCACTTGTGCATCCCGTGCACGAACTGGCCGAGGAACACGTTGTCGTTGATGTTCCGGATCGATTCGTAGGCCCCGCCCTGCACATTCGGCTGGTAGAACATCGCCAGGAACACGCCGGTGACGGCCTGATTGAGGAACGCGAACAACGTCGCCGAGCCGAGCGTGTAAGCCCAGTTGATGCCGCGGGGGACCTTGCGGAACATCAGCCAGCGGATCCCCGGCGAGAGCGACGTGCGCTCGTCGAGCCAGTCGACGACGTGGATCCCGGCCTCGGCGGCGGCCTCGACCGGGTCCATCACGTCCGAGTCGGCGCCGG
The DNA here is from genome assembly GCA_035551795.1 of Solirubrobacteraceae bacterium. Classification (GTDB taxonomy): domain Bacteria; phylum Actinomycetota; class Thermoleophilia; order Solirubrobacterales; family Solirubrobacteraceae; genus Palsa-465. Next base: position 11,610 of record DASZMP010000136.1, read on the forward strand.
GACGCGGCGGCTTGGGCCGTAGAGCCCGGGGCAGCGGTGGAGCGGGCAGCTTGGGCATACGGGTCAGGGAGTGATCTTGGGAGGCAACGGGAGGTTGGTGATGGGTGGCTTGACCGAGGTGTCGAACCGGGACGGGTACAGGAACTGGCCGACGCCGTCGAGCGGCTCACCCGGATCACGCGGCGAGTAGTGCACCAGCTCGGAGTTCACCGAGTAGCGCGGGCCAAGATACACGTAGCCGTTGCGCACGAACGTGTAGAACCGATCAAGGGGACGGACCGGGGGACCGCCCGCGACCAGGCCGCGGAAGTTGTACACGCCGCCGTGACACGGGCAGATGAAGCGCTCGGCCGCCGCGACGTAGCGGACCGGGCAGCCCAGGTGCATGCACCGCGATGACAGGGCGACGTAGTCGTTGAACTGGTTGTGCGGCTCAGTGTCGACCTGGGGATTGCGCTGGCGCACGTAGGCGATCGACTTGCCCGCCTCGCCGATCCCCTGCACGATCGTGATCACCTTGGTCGCGTAGGTCTGCTCGGTGAAGTCGGCGGGCGTTCCGACGATCTGCCACTGGAAGGGCAGGCGCTTGAAGATCGGGGCCAGCGCGAAGCCGAGCGCAGGCAGGGTGAAGGCGGCCGCCGCGATCCCCCCGGCGGCATGAGTAGTGCCGGTCATGAAGCGTCGCCGAGTGACGGTCTCCCCCTCGAAGGCCCCCGGCATGTTGCGGTCAACCGTGTACTTCGAGGTTTGCCTGTGTCGGTCGGCTGGCATGTGATTTTCCGCTCAAAGTCAGGCTTTTCAGGCCCTAAGGGGCTTGTAAGCCTACGTCAATTCGCGGGGATACGCGCTGTCGTGCCCGGCTCCCGAGCGAACCCTGGCGACACCCGTTCGCCAGGCCGCAGCCGCCCGCCCGGGTTCCCCGGCAGCCTGGGCCTGAGCCACCCGCGAGATGGCGTCAGCCAGATGGCCAATCGCCTCCAGATCCCCCAGATCGGCCAGCCGTTCGAGGCCGCGGGCATACAGGTAGTCGCCCTGCAGGAGGGACAGGTCGGGATCCTTGCCGCGGTCCGCGTAGTGCAGGCGGGCTCCCTCAGCGATGTCACCGAGCAGACGGTCGTAATCATCCTGGCGGGGGCTGGTCACGCCAGCTCCCGGAACACGTCGGCAGCCGCCTCCAGCGACATCTCCACGTCCTCCTCGGTGTGAGCCAGCGACGGAAACCAGGCCTCGAACTGCGCCGCGGGCGGAAACACCCCGCGCTCCAGCAGACCCCGGCACCAGGCTCCATACCCGGCCTGGTCAGAGGCTGCCGCCGCAGCATAGTCGCGCACCGGCCCGCGGGTGAAGAACGGGGTGAGCAGGCCAGGAACCGACTGCACTCGGAGCTCGCGGCCCGCGCTCGCCGCGGCTTCGCGCAGGCCGGCGGCCAGCCGCTCGGTGGTCTCGCCGAGACGCCGGTAGGCCTCCCGGTCCAGCCGGCGCAACGTGGCCAGCCCGGCGGCCACCGCGACCGGATTGCCCGACAGCGTCCCGGCCTGGTACACCCCCCCCGCAGGGGCGATCTGCTCCATCAGATCCCGCCGGCCGCCGTACGCCGCGGCCGGTAGTCCTCCGCCCACGATCTTGCCCATGATCGTCAGGTCCGGCGTCACGCCGTACAGCTCCTGGGCCCCACCCCGCGACACCCGAAAGCCGGTGATCACCTCATCGAAGATCAGCAGCGCTCCGCTGTCGGTGGCCAGGCGCCGGAGCGCCTTCAGGAAGCCCGTCTCGGGTGGCACCACACCCATGTTGGCCGGCACCGGTTCGGCCAGCAGGGCCGCGCACGCGTGCCGCTGAACGGCCGCCTCCAGCGCCTCGAGGTCATTCCACGGCACGATCACCGTCGCCGCTGCAGCGCTCTCGGGCACGCCCGGGCTGGCCGGAATCCCCTGGGTGGCCAGCCCGGATCCGGCCTCGGACAGGAGGCCGTCGACGTGGCCGTGGTAGGCGCCGGCGAACTTGAGGATCTTCTCGCGGCCGGTGGCCGCCCGGGCCAGGCGGATCACGCTCATCGTGGCCTCCGTGCCCGACGAGGTCATGCGGACCATCTCGACGCTGGGCATCCGGTCGGCGATCTCCTCGGCCAGCTCCACCTCACCTTCGGTAGGGGCGCCGTAGCTGGTGCCGTCCGACGCCGCGCGGGTCACCGCCTCGACGACGCCGGGATCGGCGTGCCCGAGGATCAGCGGACCCCAGGAGCTCACCCAGTCGATGTACTCCCGGCCGTCGACATCGGTCATGCGGGACCCGGAGGCGGAGGCGATGAATACCGGATCGCGCCCGATCGCGCGCATCGCCCGGACGGGGGAGTTGACCCCGCCCGGAAGCCGCCGGACGGCGCGGTCGAACAGCTCGGCGGACCTGGAGGTGGCGATCCCGCTCACGCCCGGCTCAGACACCCGCGTGTTCGCGTTCCCAGTTGCGGTGCTCGTCGGTGAAGTAGAGCAGCCGGATCTTCTTGAACTCGGTGGAGGAGTACAGAGTGGCGCGCTCGGTGACGCCCGTCTGCTCGGCGATCGAATCGAGGATCGCGTCGCACTCCTCCTTGGACCGCCCGTGCGCCATCGTGAACACCGAGTAGGGCCAGTCCGCGTAGGTGGGGCGCTGGTAGCAGTGGGAGATCCCGCGGAACGCCGCCATCCGGGGTCCGATCTCCATGATCCGGTCCTCGGGAACCTTCCAGACGCCCATCCCATTGGCCGAGAAGCCGGCGCGCCGGTGATAGAGGATCGCCGCCACGCGGCGCAGGAGCCGGCGCTCCTGCATGCCGCGCAGGTGCTCGAGCAGCTGCTCCTGGGCGATCCCCAGCTGAGCTGCCGCCGGTGCGAACGGCTCGGGGACGACGGGGAGGTCGCCCTGAGTGGCTCGAATGACCGCCTTATCGAACGCGTCGTAGGGCTGGGGCTCGGTCTCGGCCGGCTCCACGGCCTCGGCGGCCTTGGCCAGAGCATCTGTGCCGGCCTCCATCTCCAGGTCCATACGGATCTTGAACAGCTTCAGGGTTGGCAGCTGACGGATCGACTCGGCGCCGGCCAGCCCGCCCAGCACGTCGAGCGTGCCCTGCAGACCGAGCTTCGAACCGGGCTCTGTGGCGATCGTGAACCAGATGTTGAATTCGTGGTTGCGCAGGTAGTTGTGCGACACACCCGGATGCTCATTGATGATCGTGGCGGCCCGCCAGGGGTTCTCGGGATCGACCTTGGCGGCCACGAGCATCGAGGAGTAGCCGAGCGCGCGGGTATCAAAGATCGGAGTGACCTGGCGGATGATTCGCTCGTCCAGCAGGCGCTGCACCCGCGTCAGCACCTCCCCCTCGCCGACGCCGGCCTCGGACGCGACGTGCTCGTAGGGCCGCTCGGCCACGGGAAAGCGGCCCTGCATGAGGTTGAGCAGGCGCTTGTCCAGATCGTCCAGCGGAATGGCCGCGCCGTCCTTGCGGGAGCGGAGCTTGGGACCAAAGCCGCTTCGGTCAGCGGACTCGCTCACTGAAGCCATCGGGCGGCCTCCTTCGCGTGGTAGGTGATGACGATGTCGGCCCCGGCGCGGCGAATCGAGGTGAGCGTCTCCAGCACGGCGGTCTGCTCATCCAGATAGCCGGCCGCCGCGGCGGCCTTGAGCATCGCGTACTCGCCGGAGACGTGGTAGGCGGCAAGCGGCATCCCGGTCTCGTCCTTGATCTGCCGGATCAGATCGAGGTAGGGCAGCGCCGGCTTGACCATCAGCAGATCCGCTCCCTCCTCGACGTCAAGCCGGGCCTCGCGCAGCGCCTCATGGCCGTTGGCCGGGTCCATCTGGTAGCCCCGGCGATCCCCGAACGCCGGCGTGGAGCCGGCCGCCTCCCGGAACGGGCCGTAGAAGGCGGAGGCGAATTTCGCCGAGTAGGCCAGGATCGGGGTTTCCGTGAAGCCCTCCTCGTCGAGCGCGGCGCGGATCACCCCGACGCGCCCGTCCATCATGTCGCTGGGAGCGACGATGTCGGCGCCGGCCCGGGCCTGGGAGACCGCGGTGCGGGCCAGCAGCTCCAGCGTGGCGTCGTTGTCGACGGTTCCGCCGCGAAGCACACCGCAGTGCCCGTGATCGGTGTACTCGCACAGGCACAGGTCGGTGATCACAAGCGTGTCGGGGTGGGCCTCCTTGATCGCGCGCGTGGCCAGCTGGACGATCCCCTCCTCGTCCCAGGCACCGGTGCCCTCCGCGTCCTTGGCGGCCGGGATGCCGAACAGCAGGACGGCGGGGATGCCCAGCCCGGCGACCTCGGCCACCTCGTCCACGGCGTGGGCGATCGACAGGCGTGACACTCCGGGCATGGCCTGGATCGGCTCGCGGCGGTCGAGCCCGTGGGCCACGAACATCGGATAGACCAGATCGGAGGCCGTCAGCGACGTCTCACGCACCAGCCCGCGGAGGGCGCGCGTGCCGCGCAGCCGCCGCATGCGAGTCTGGGGGAACGGCATGTTCCCGAGAATACTCGGGACGGCGAATTCAAAATCGCCGTCCCGCGGATCAAACCAGGTTCCAGACCTCGATCCGATATGACGGCACCAGACCGGCCGACACGTAGGGATCGTCGGCCACGAAGGCCTCGATGTGCCGGCGCTCCGCGTCCTGGAACACGAAGGCGCCGGCGACCGGTGGGTCGCCCAGGGCGCCGGCCAGGGTCAGGTGCCCGGCGTTGCGCTGCTCGTGGATCTGGGCGAGGTGCGCCTCCCGGTAGGGACCACGGCGCTCGGCCATCCCCTCGACGTATTCGTAGATAAGAAGATGGTGCATCGGTACCTCCGCCCACTAGGCTTCTCGTGATGGCCGACCTCCAGAAGCGTGGCAGCTACACCCCGCGACGGGCGCGCGAGCGACGCGCCTACCGGCTGGCGCAGGTCGGTGGAGGCGCCGCGGTGGTCGGGGTCGCCGGCGTGGTGCTGAGCGTGGCCGGCATCATCGGGGCATGGTTACCGATCCTCGCGTTCATCGTCGCGATCATCTGCGTGTTCATGTTCCGGACGGTCACCGGCTCTCGCTGACCTCATTGGGTGGCGAAGCGCCGGAGGGCCAGCCGGGCCAGGATGCCGAACGCCAGCGCCAGCACCAGCAGGTGCACCAGCGGCCAGGCCATTCCCGGTGCGGCTCCGCTGAATGCGTTGCCCACGGCCTGCAGGCCGGCCCGGAACGGGAACGCGAACGAGACCACATCGAGCGCCGTGCCCACCCCGCCGGACACCGCGGTGCCGGGCACGAGCGCCAGAAAGGCGACCGGGAGCGAGAGGAGAAACGCCATCAGGCTGGCCGTGGAGACCTCGCGAGCCAGCCCTCCGATGGCCACCCCCAGGGCCGCGAACGCCAGCGCCGAGACGCCGAGGGCCAGCACCCAGAGCTCGAAGCGGCTCCACTCCAGCGGTACGAAGATCGAGACGATCGCGGCCAGCACCAGGGCCAGCAGGGTGGCGGCGGCTCCGGCCAGCACGATCTTCTCGCCCAGCAGGGCCTCGGGTGAGACCAGCCCCCGGACCAGTCGTGAGTAGGCGTTCTCCGAGCGCTCCAGCGCCAGCAACCCGGCGGCCAGCAGCAGGGTGACGAACATCAGCGACACGACGGCGGCGATCGCCACCGCGTAAGAAGCGATGGGGGTCGTCCGCCCGGCCAGGTCGATGCGCTGGACGGTCAGTGGAGTGCCGATCGTGCCGATCTCCGGACCGGCGAACGCCAGGCCTTCGATGGCGATGTCGGCAAAGGCCACCACCTGGTGCAGGGCGGGCAGGAGCTTCGAGCTGCGGGGGAGTGACTGGATGGTCCCGTCCACGATCGTGCGCACATTGCGCAGCCCCAGCAGGGGAACGTTCTGGCCGAGCAGGTTGACCACGCCGCCGTTGAGCACCTGCTGGAGATCGTGGACAACGAGCCTGAAGACCTTTTTGGACACGGCCTGTTCCACCTGGTCCACCCGGGCCTGGATCGCCTGGTCGGCCAGGTTGCGCTCCAGGGGGTTGCGCGAGTTGAGGACCAGCTGGACTGTGGGATTGCCGTTGCCACCCTGGAGCATCGCCTGAAGCTGCTGGGTGATGTCGGCCGGGATGATCAGGGCAGCCAGCGCGCGCCCGTCCCGCACGTCCTCGGTGGCCTGCGCCGCCGAGCGGGCGGGCAACGGCTGAATCGAGGAGAACAACTCGCGCGCGTAACTGGACACGTCGATCTGCTGGGTGCCGAAGTGGATCTTGCCGTGGCCGGACTTGACCCCGGTGTAGATCGCCACCTTCGGCTTGCCGGGCGGGCTGGAGAGGGCAAAACCGATCATCAGCGCGATCGCCGCCGGATAGAGGACCAGGATCACCACCAGTAGCGGCGAGCGCCGGAGGATCTGAAGGTCCTTGACGAGCAGCCAGCGCATCAGTGGCCCCGCGCGCGCAGGAAACTCACGAATGCGCCCTCGAAGTCCGGCCCCGCCTCGCCGGAGACGGTGGCGGCCAGCTCGCTGGGGCGACCCAGGAACAGCACCTCGCCGTCTCCCAGGACAAGGACGCGGTCGGCGTACCGGTCGGCCTCGAGCACGTTGTGGGTGGAATAGACCACGCTGGTTCCCTGGCGGCTCAGACCGAGGATGAACTCCCACAGTCGCTCGCGCTGACGGGGGTCGAGCGCCGAGGACGGCTCGTCCAGGAGCAGCACGGAGGGGTGGCTGAGCAGGCCGATGGCGATGTTCAAGCGCTGCTGGTTGCCGCCCGACAGGCGGCTCACCTGCTCGTCGCGCCGATCGCCCAGGCCCGTCTGCTCCAGCATCTCCTCGACCACCGCCTCGGGATCGGGGAGGCGCTCCAGCCGTGCGAACAACCTGAGGTTCTCAGCCACGGAGAGCTTTGAATAGACGGCGGGCTGCTGGGGCACCCAGCCGATCCGGCCGGTGACTTCGCCGGCCTCGCCACCGGACGGCGCCAGCACGCCCGCCAGCATCGAGAGCAGCGTGGTCTTGCCGGCTCCGTTGGGTCCGATGACGGCCAGGCGCTCACCGGCGGCCAGCTCGAAGCTGACCTCCTGAACGGCAACGCGGTCCCCGAACCGGCGGGTCAGGTCCCGGACCCGGAGGGCGGGGACGGCCTCGGCGCTGCTGGGCGACGGATACCTCTCCTGCATGCACGTGGAAGTATGGGCGCATGCCCGACGGTGTCCGGATCCTGTTCGTGGGCGACGTGGTGGGCGGACTCGGCCGCCGCACGTTGCTCGGGCTCCTCCCGCGCCTGCGCGAGACGCTCGCGCCCGATTTCATCGTCGTCAACGCCGAGAACGTCGCGGGCGGCATCGGCATCACGCCGAAGATCGCCCGGGAACTGCTGGGCTCGGGCATCGACGTGATCACCCTGGGCAACCACACCTACCGCCACCGCGAGGTGTACCCCTACCTGGATGAGGAGCCGCGAATCCTGCGGCCGGTCAACTTCCTCAAGAGCCAGCCGGGCCACGGGACGTGCGTGGTGGAGCGGGACGGTGTACGGCTGGGCGTGATCTCGGTGTCCGGCAACCTGTTCATGAATGCCGGGCTGCCCGCCTTCTCCGAGGCGGACGGCGCCATCTACTCGTTGCGCGAGCGGGCCGACCTGATCCTGGTGGACATGCACGCCGAGGCCACCAGTGAGAAGGTCGGGCTGGGCTGGCACCTGGACGGGCGGGTGACGGCGGTCGTCGGCACGCACACGCACGTGCCCACCGCCGACGCGCGGGTGCTGCCCGGCGGGACGGCGTACGTCACCGACGCGGGGATGACAGGCCCGCGGGGCGGGGTGATAGGGGTCAAGCGCGATCAGGCGATCGAGTCGATGGTCACCCGCATGCCCGTGCGGTTTGAGACATCCGACGAGGATCCGTGGCTCAACGGGGTGCTGATCGAGGCGGAGGGCGAGGCGCCGATGCGGGCCAGGTCGATCACGCAGGTTCTGGAGCCGCTGTCCTGACGGGGCGGGTGGCGATTTGCGCGCTCAGGCACCCTTCGCTCCGAAATCCGCACCTCAGCGCGGGGATTTCAGACGGAGACCTGAGCGGTCAGTGGCGTGCCGCGCGCAGTCGGGACCTCCAAGCGCTCGCCTTCGGCCGCCGGGTGACCGGCCACCAGCGCCACGATCACCAGTGGGAAGAACCACACGATGTACAGGTAGAACCAGTACGTCAGGCACAGCTGGAAGGCGATCAGCACGGCTGCGGCCATCGCGGCGGTCTGTCCGACGCCGCGCCGGCGAGGGACCAATACAGCGGCGATGGCCAGAGCGACCATCGCCCCCTCGAGCACGTGCTGCTCCAGCGCCAGGCTCTTACCGGCTCCGCCCCACAGGCCCCAGATGGAGAACGGGGCCGGGCGCCCCACCTGGTAGACGAACGTGTCGTGCCAGAAGGCGCTCAGGTTGCCGGTGACGATCACGTACGCCAGCAGCGCCAGCAGCGCCGCAGCGTAGACACCGACGTAGGACACGATCTGGCGCCGGCCGGGCGGCGGGTCGACGCCGCGCAGGAAAAGCGGCGCGAGGACCAGCGGAGCGAACTTGGTCAGGCCCGCAACGGCCCCCATCACCCCCCGCGCCGGCGCCCAGCGCACCAGGAGCAGCGCGAGCACGAGCGTCAGCGCCACCAGCGCGTCGTTGCTGTTGGACTCCAGAACGAACAGCGTGAACGGGAAGGCGGCCCACAGGTAGGCCAGAAGGATCCCCATCGTCGGGCCCCGGATCGACCGGCCGAGCAGGAACAGCCCGAGCATCGTCAGGAGGTCGAAGGCGATCGCCGCGGCGTGGGCGGCGGGCAGGTTGTCCCACGTTCCGGTCCAGCCGAAGATCACGTTGAACGGCGTGTAGGCGAAGTAGTTGGCGGGACCGTACGTGTCGCCGGCGGGGTTGTCGGGTGGCCAGTGGCCGTAGAGCTTGTCCCCGAACAGCACTTTGTTGGCGCCGATCACGCCGGCGTACCCCACGTCGATCACGTTGGAGTCGGTGACGTTCAGGCCGATCCGGAATCCGACCAGGAAGATCAACCCCAGAGCCAGCCAGCCCGGGCGCACGATCGTGCGCAGCGGCCGCCGGGGCCGTCCGCGCCGGAAGGCGAGCAGGAGCATCCTGACCAGCAGGTACAGGAGGAACGGGTACACGAGCGGGACCGACATCCCCAGGTTGGCGTTGTTGAAGAAGGCCAGCGAGATCGAGAAGCCCAGCAGCATCAGCAGGTCCAGATGCCAGAGGGTGGGGCGCTCCAGATACAGCCGCCGCCGGCGCCGGGCTCCCGGCGTGGTCCCGGGCGCCGACCCCAGGCGCAGGGGAAGAAACGGCAGCAGGAACATCGCGCACATGGGCAGCCACACGTACAGGGCGTTGACGTGGCGCCCGAATGCCCCCGAGTAACCCCGGGCCATCGTCCAGGCCACCTGATAGCCGGTCCATACCTGGGTGACCTGGCCGCTGACGTCATCCACGTAGACCTGGATGCGCTCCTTCTGAGGGCCGTGGGCGGGGCGCGTGAACCAGCTGACCTGCCAGTAGGGGTAGTCGCGGGTGTATTCGTAGGGGATCAGGTGCGGATCCCGGCGCAGCTGCGCAATCACCTCGGGGTTGTGCGCGGCGATCCGGAGCACCTTCGGGGCGTTGAGGCGAAAGCCCTTGGGCGGCTTGTGGTTGACCGCCGTGGTGGGCGTCTGAACCAGGACCGGCGTGCCCGGCGGGGCGGACAGGGTGGTGGTGGAGGCGGCGCCGGCGACGCCCGGGCAGGCCAGCGCCAGCGCCAGCACCGAGAGCAGCGCGACCAGAAGAGACACGCGCAAGTTGCGCGCCGGGCGCCGGAAGCTCAGGCTCGGAAGCTCCAAAGCTTCTGCCCGATGAACGACAGCGGCATGGCGGCGACAACCGCGGTCGCCTGAGCGATCACCTTGTCCATACCGGCGTCGTCGACGAGCGTGGTGAGCAGGAAGTAGGAGAACCCGTAGGCGACCAGCGACACGGCGAAGAACTTGACCGCCTGCCGGGCTGGATGGTGTTCCTTGGCACTGAACGTCCAGTGACGGTTCAGCCAGAAGTTGTTGCCCACCGAGACCAGGAATGCCACGACCGAGGCCAGCCGGTAGTCGATCTTCAGCAGGTGAACGCAAGCGGCGAACACGGCCAGATTGACGACGTAACCGGACGCACCGACCGCGCCGAACCGGATGAGCTGTAGCCAGTTGGCGGGATGGCGCACCCCGACCATGACGCGCAGGTGCGTGCGCCGCACCCCGTGGCGCACACGGTGGCCGAGCGGAAGCTCGAACTCCATGGTGCTTGGGGTGGTGTCGGACATCGGCGAGAAATGTATCGGCGGCGGATCATGAGAGCGTAAGTACCTTCCGCGCTCTAACCCTCCCCTAACTGCCTCTTTGCTCCTCGAAGTGCCGGCACACCATCGGGGTTACATCCCTGAGCGTCCACTGCTCCCGGGCCTGCGCCGAATCCGGGCCGGTCCCGCACCACAGGAGGACACCCAGGGAATCCGAACGGTGCAGCGATCCGTGGCTGCCGCCGCCAACGTGGTCGGCTCCGCCCCAGTCCACGAACTCGTAACCGGGCGCCGCAGACAGAAGGATGTCGCCGGCCGTGGGGCAGTTCAGCGCCGACCAGACCCGTCCCAGTGCGTCCGGGTAGTCCGGGCTCTCGAACCGGCCGTCGATGACCTGAGCGCCCAGCACGCCCAGCTCTCCCTCGGCGCTCCACGAACCACCACGAGGATCAGACAGCTCGCCGCCCGGGGCGAAGCGGAGCTCGCCCGACTCCCCGCGGATGACCGCCTCGCCTTCGGCCAGGTACATGGTCAGGTCCACGCCGTCCAGGTCCGCCAGCGTTCGCAGCGCACGCTGGATCAGCTCGGCGCGGTTCTCCTCATCCAGCGCGTAGATCATCGCCGAGCGCTGCGCCGGGCTGACGGCGATCTCCGCCCCCACCGAGCGCGTGGCGCTGGGCGTGGCTACGTGCATTTCCTGAAACGGGATGTCCAGGCGGATCCTCGCCTCCACGGCGGCCTGGGAGTGATCGGAGCAGACGATCACGGCGTGGTCGGCCAGAAACTGGTCGGGTCCGCCGGCGGCGTGCATCAGCCGCTGCAGCTGGCGGTCCGCCTGCGCGATCGAGGTGACCTGCGCGTGGGGCCCGTTCTTGTGCGACCAGGCATCGTTGTCGGGCAGCGAGAACAGCAGGAAGTCGAAGAGATCGTGCTCCACCAGGTACGCGCCCACGCACCCGGTGTGCTGGTCGCGCACGCCGGGCATCCCCAGCTGGCCCCGGCAGCCGGTCTTGCGGCTGGCATACAGGTCGGCGTAGAACAGCTCGAGCGGCCCGTCGATCGTGCGCCGGAACAGCGTGGAGGTCACGATCCGCGCCAGCGCGCTTTCGCCTGAGACCTCGTGCTGATGGCGGCCGCGGTAGATCAGGTACGTCGTCCCCGCGGTGCGGATGTCCATGTCGTCCAGCGACTCGAACACCGTGTTCACGTCGTGAGACAGATGCTCAGCGTTCATCCGGTAGACGGTGTCGGTCAGCGAGCGCAGCACCCCGAACTGCCGGGTGGCCGAAAAGCTGGAGCCGTACTCGACATACCGGGCCTCCTCCCGGTGATACCAGTTCATGCTCGGGATCAGGTGCTGATCGGAGCCGACGCCGGTGGTGATCGTGGCGGCACACACCGGCGTGACCGATGGGAAGGCGGCGACGCATTCGGACACGTACGCGCCTTGCTCGGCGATCCTGCGCAGCGCCGGGGCCCGTCCCGACGCCATCGCGCGCTCGAGCATCTCGGGTTTGAGCGCGTCGATCACCACCAGAACGAGCTTCCTGTTCACGTCAGGCTCCACCGTCGCGCCCGGGGGCGCATCACCGCAGGATCCGCAGCCCGGCGTACTTCTGCTGATCCCGCTGGCGGCCACGCACCAGCAGCCACAGCAGCCCCAGCAGCGCGATCAGCCCGAGCGGCGGGGCCACCACCGACAACAGTCCGATCAGCAGGGCCGACCCGTCGGAGATGGCGGGTAGGCCGACCGCTGCGGCGGACTGATCCAAACGGCTGCGCAGCCGAGCCAGGAACGGCCGGGACGCCGCGATCCCGATGGCCGCGCACGCCACGCCGCCCACCCAGCCGGGCCAGATCGCATAGTGGCCTCGAGCCAGGGAGCCGGCAAAGAACATGCCGCCGATTACCAGCGAAGCGGCCATCACCAGGTAGCCCCAGGCGCCGGCTCGCACCTGTTCGGCTAATGGCGAGCGCTCGAGCATGACCAGCAGCACGGTGCCCACCAGCAGCACGAGCAGGAACCAGGAACTCTGCAGGAAACTGTAGGAGGTGTGGTTGAAGTGGATCTCCACGTCGCCGGCCGCCAGAGCGCCGGCGGCCAGGGCGGGCAGGAAGGGCCGGATTCCCACCGCCGCCGCTATCCCGATGCCCTGGAATATGTCGAAGACGAGATGCACCGTGCTGTACCGTGACGGAGCGTGACGATAGACGACACGGCGCCAGCGTCCGCACCCCGCGGGGCCGGCAGGTGAGTCCCTCCTCACGGCGCCCCCGCTCCACGGCGCGGGACATCGAGCGCTATGCCGCACTGTTTGCGGAGCGCACGCAGGTCATGAAGTCCTCAGCGATGCGCGACCTGATGGCGCTGACCGAACGCGAGGACGTCATCTCACTGGCTGGCGGCATGCCGGACACCTCCACCTTCCCGCCCGACTCCTACGCAGCGATCATGGGTCGCGTGGCCGCCGGGTCATGCGCTCGCGCCCTGCAGTACGGGCCGACCGAGGGCCTGGCCGCGGTCAAGGCGTGCATCGCCCAGGTGATGGCCGCCGAGGAGATGACGGTCGACCGCGACGAGGTGCTGGTCACCACGGGCGGTCAGCAGGTGATCGACCTGGTCTGCAAGACGCTGGTGGATCCGGGTGACGTGGTCGTGACCGAGGCGCCCACGTACCCGGGCGCGGTGCCCACGTTCAGCGCCTACCAGGCCGATGTCGTGCAGGTGACGATGGACCGTGACGGGATGCGGACCGACGAGCTGGCCGACACCCTGGACCGGCTGGAGTCCTCCGGCCGCCGGCCGAAGTTCATCTACACGGTGCCGAGCTTCCACAACCCGGCCGGGGTGACACTGTCGCTGGAGCGCCGGCACGAGCTGGTCCGGATCGCCGCCGAGCGCGAGCTGCTGATCCTGGAGGACAACCCCTACGGGCTCCTGCGCTTCGAGGGCGAGGCGCTGCCCACGTTGCGCTCCCTGGACGAGGACTTCGTGATCTACGCGGGGACCTTCTCCAAGATCCTCTCGCCCGGCGTGCGGCTGGGCTGGACGGTGGCCCCCGCGCCCGTGCTGGCCAAGATGAACATCGGCAAGCAATCGAGCGATCTGTGTTCCTCCTCGATCTCCCAGTACTTCGTCAGCGCCTACTTCGAATCGGGCGACTGGGAGGACTACGTGCGCTCGCTGATCGAGATCTACCGACTGCGCCGCGACGTGATGCTGGACGCGCTGGCCGAGAACTTCCCCCGCGAGGCCACGTGGACCCACCCGCGGGGCGGCCTGTTCATCTGGGCCACGCTGCCCGACTACATCGACACCACCGACCTGCTGGCCCGGGCGCTGGAGGAGCATGTGGCGTTTGTGCCAGGCCGGGCCGCGTACGTGGACGGACGGGGCGGCTCGGAGTTGCGCCTGAACTTCTCGGGCGTTGGCGAGGACGAGATCCGCGAGGGAATCCGCCGGATCGGCGAAGTGGTCCGCGAGCAGGTGGCGCTGTACGGAACGCTCACCGGACGGGCATCGCCCGCGCCGCCGACTGTGGGCACGGCGGCGGGGAGAGCGGGTTCTCTGTCCGAGCCGCTCGCGCCTCCCGCCGAGAAGTCGGAGCTGGCCAAGGTGCTGCGGCTGCCGCGCAAGCGGGCCGGATGATCTGAACCGGCCATGAGCCTTGTGGCGGTGCTGAAGGGCGGGCGCTCGCTGGAGCGCCAGGTGTCCCTGAGATCGGGGGCCCGGGTGCAGGACGCGCTGGAGCGTCTCGGCCATCGCGTGGTAGCGATCGACGCCGGCGGCGACCTGGTCGGCCGGCTGACCGAGGCCCGTCCCGACGTGGCGTTCGTGGCCCTGCACGGCCGCGATGGCGAGGATGGCACCGTCCAGGAGCTCCTGGAGGTGCTGGGCATCCCTTACACCGGATCGCGGGTGTCGGCCTGCATGCGCGCCTCGGACAAGGTGCTGGCCAAGCACGCGATGCTCGACGACGACATCTCGACGCCTGACTTCTTCGCCTTCAGCGAGACGGCCTTCCAGACGCTCGGGGCAGCTCAGGTGCTGCCGGCCCTGGAGGCGCGGCTCCGGTTCCCGATCGTGGTCAAGCCGTCCTGTCAGGGGTCCGCGCTGGGCATCAAGTTCGCCCGCGAGCCGCAGGATGTTCCGGGTGCCCTGCTGGCCGCATTCTCATATGACCGCAAGGTCCTGCTCGAGCGCTACGTGGCGGGCCGGGAGCTGGCGGTGTCGATCGTCGACGAGAAGCGGGAGCCGCAGGTCCTTCCGGTGGTCGAGGCGCTCCCCGTCGAGGAGGACTTCTACGACTTCGAGGCCCGCTACGAGATCGGTCGCACGCGGTTCGTCTGCCCGGCCGAGCTGGAAGCCTCCGTGGCCCAACGAGCCGGCGACCTGGCGCTGAGGACGTACCGGATGCTCGGGTGCTCGGCGTTTGCCCGCGTCGATCTGATGCTCGAGCAGGAGACGGGCGAGCTGTTCGTGCTGGAGGCCAACGTCATCCCCGGGCTGACCGAGACGAGCCTGCTCCCGCAGGCGGCCGACGCGGCGGGGCTTTCCTTCGACGACCTGATCGAGCGGATCCTGGACGCTGCGCTTCCGGACGCGTAGGCCTCCGTCGTGTGTGGACTGTCTGAGCGGCCGCGATGAGGGGGGATAACTGCAACCACCCCCGGCGAACAAGAGGGGTTGGTCCACTTATTGTCGGTAGGGCCGCTTTTCTGCACCCAACCCCTTCGGCCGACCGGGGGTGGTGCACTTTTGTGGCCCTAGGTTGAACAGCGTGGAGGAATCCGGAACCGCTCCGCCTTCTCCTCATCGCGGCCGCTCGGCCCCCGGAAGCCGCCACGGCCCCGAGAGCAACAGCTACTCCCCGGCGAAATCCTCGGGCTTTACGTTGTCCAGGAAGTCCTTGAACTTCTCGACGACCTCCTCGGTGTCCTCCACCTCGTGCTCGAACTCGATGGCCGATTCGGCGATCACCTCGTCGGCCGCGAAGATCGGCGCGCCGCTGCGTACGGCCAGCGCCAGCGCGTCGCTGGGACGTGAGTCGATCTCCATCTCGCGTCCATTGGCCCGCAGGGAGATCGACGCGTAGAAGGTGTTCTCACGCAGCTCGGTGACCGATACGCGCGTGCACTCCACGTCCAGTTCGCCGAGCATGTCGGACAGCAGGTCGTGGGTCATCGGCCGCGGGGTCGAGGCCCCCTGGAGCTTCATGAGGATGGCCGCCGCCTCGGGGTGACCGATCCAGATGGGCAGGAACTTGTTGTTCTCGATCGTCTTCAGCAACACGATCGGCTGCTTGCCGACCATGTCGAAGCTAACGCCGTAGATGACCATCTCCTGCACCCGGGTCACTCCTCTGTCGAGAGACGTGGAGTATAGGTTGCCACCTGGGCGGCAGGCCCACCTTGCCCGGCGCGCGCGCTTCTCACTCAGCCCTTGGACACGGGCCGGACCGGACCGCCAATTTCGCCCTGAGTGAGGCCGCGCACACGGCCGGTTAGCACCCGTCCAATGGGGCTACACTTGTGTAGGAAACGATCCACGAGGAGTTCGATACTCATGGAGACATTGGTGATTCTCG
>DASZMP010000137.1:0-4462 GCA_035551795.1 Solirubrobacteraceae bacterium
GCATCTCCTCCGATCAGTGTCGGCACGCTCAGTCCCCGCGCCACCTGACCAGGGGACTGGTCAGCCACCGCCAGGACCGACAGGACCCGAGGAATCGGCCAGCGGGCCAGCTCTGAGGCTCGGACCAGCACCTCGGGATCGGCCCCGAGCTCCGGGTCGAGGAGCAACGTGGCCAACCGCCGTCGCCGGCGTTCGAGCTCGCCCGCCTCGTCGGACTGCATCCGCAGGTATCCCTCAACGACCTCGGCGGCCAGCTCGTCCGTGTAAACGAAGATTGCCTCGGCCAGCGCGATCACCAGCTCGGTGGGGATCCCCGCCGTGGCCGCCACATCGGCGGCGCCGCGCCAGGCCGCCCGAGTGCCGGTGCGGAACGCTGCGCGCAGCGCGTCGAGGCTGCGTCCGGCCTGGAACTCGGCCTCACCCAGCCGGCGCCATAGCTCCCCGGTCTCCCCGCTCGGGTGCTCACCGCGCTCCACCCCGTCCAGGAAGGCCCGAATCGCCTGCTCGATCCCGATCCGGATCCCCGTGCCCTCGGGACCGGACAGCACCCCGCCGTAAACACTGCTCTCAGTCTCGATCGCCCTCACCACGATCTCCACCAGGCGGTTCACCGAGGCCCGTACCACGGCCACTGCCGCCCCAGGCAGCGGAGCCACCGGCCAGCGTTCGCTCATTGTCAAATTATGACAAAAGAAGCCGCTGAGGATGCTGAAACGTCGCGCAGAGACCGGCCTGGATTAGGCGTAGGTTCACGTCATGAGCCCCACCGCCCCCCGTCGCCGCAGCGTCACCGAGACCCACGGGCGCATCGCCCAGCTCGGTTGGGAGCCGAGCTACTTCGAGCCGGCCGTCCGCTACCCGACCCGGTACCGGTTCCCCCACAAGGCCAAGGACCCGATGAAGCACATCATGCGGGAGTACCTGCCGATGGAGCTCGAGAAGGACGAGCGGGTCTACGGCGGACTGGATGCGGCGGTGCGGGCGGACATGCCGAGCAAAGCCAACGAGCGCTGGCTGG
Organism: Solirubrobacteraceae bacterium; assembly: GCA_035551795.1. GTDB lineage: Bacteria > Actinomycetota > Thermoleophilia > Solirubrobacterales > Solirubrobacteraceae > Palsa-465. The sequence goes on from DASZMP010000137.1 coordinate 1,019, forward strand.
AGATCCTCAAGCCGTTCATCACGATCACCAACTTCGCCGAGGTGGGGGCCGGCCGGTGCATGTCGATGCTGATGGGAGCGGTGCCCAACAACGAGCTGCGCAACGGCTACCACGTGCAGTTCGTCGACGAGATCAGGCACACCGGGCTCCAGATGGCCCTGGCCCGCTGGTACGCGAAGCACTCCCCCGACCCGGCCGGCTGGAACCTCGGACCCAAGGCGTTCACAGGCTCGGTGCTGACCAACCCGGGTCTGAACATGCTCAGCCACTTCATGGTCGGCGACCCGATCCAGTGCGCCTTCACGCTCCAGGTGGTGGCCGAGACCGCGTTCACCAACATCGTGTTCGTGGCGCTGCCCGACGTGGCCGCGCGCAACGGCGACTTCACGCTGCCCACCACGTACCTGAGCGTGCAGTCAGACGAGGCGCGGCACATCTCCAATGGCTACGCCACGCTGCTCACCGTCCTGCAGGACGACCACAACGCGCCGCTGATCGAGCGCGACCTGCAGCAGGCGTTCTGGATCAACCACGCGTTCATCGACATCTTCGCGGCGATCGTCATGGAGTATTTCAGCCGCGACCGCTCCGACCCCGAGTCGTTCCTGGACAAGTGGGACCGCTGGGTGCGCGACGACTGGCACCGGGCCTACATCATGAAGCTCGGCAAGCTGGGGCTGAACATCCCACCGGACATCTTCGAGCGCGCACGCGAGCGGCTGGCCGCCGGCGTCCACCACCGCCACGCGATCTTGGCCTTCGCCGGCTGGCCGCTGGCCCACTGGCGCTTTGACCCGCTGGACGAGCGGGACTTCGAGTGGTTCGAATCCAAGTACCCGGGCTGGTATGCCCAGTACGGGACGTTCTGGGAGGGATTTCGCCACGGCGCGGACAAGCGCAACCGCTTCCTGCCCCTGCAGTTCGTGAACATGTCGCCGCCCTTCTGCTGGACCTGCCAGGGCGTGTGCGTGTCCGAGCCGGACCGTCGCCATCGCGTGATCGGCGAGCGCACCCGGTTCTACTGCTCGCCGGAGTGCCTGTGGATGGACGAGTCCAATCCCGGCCGGTATACGGGCGACCGGAACTACCTGGATCGCTACCACGGCTGGGAGGCCTCGGAGGTGGTGCGTGACCTCGGGTTCGTCCGCGCCGACGGGCGGACACTGATCGGGCAGCCCCATCTGGAATCGGACCCGCCCACGCGCTGGACTCTGGACGACATCCGCGCGCACGACATCCACCTTCTCAGCCCGAACATCCGCATGGCCGAGGAGCTCGGGCTGCCCAGCGGCGACTGGTCGAACACATCCCCGCCCGCCCAGTGAGGGTACGCCTGGAGCCGGTCGGTCTGGAGATCGATTGCGGTCCCGGCGAGACGGTGCTCGAGGCCGCGTTCCGGCAGGGGCTGAACCTCGTGCACGGCTGCCGCGAGGGCCAGTGCTCGGCCTGCAAGTGCTTCCTGCTAGAGGGCGATGTCCAGCTGAGGCCGCACTCGAGCTTTGCCCTGTCCGAGAGCGAGGAGCGGGCCGGCTACTCGTTGATGTGCCGGGCCGTGCCCCAGCAGGAGCTGGTGGTGGAGCTGCTGCACTTCGACGAGGAGAGCCTGCAGCTGGAGCATCCGATTGCCGAGCGCGAGGCGATCGTCGAGACGGTGCAGCCGCTCACGGCCGACATCAGCCGCCTGGTCCTGAACGTCGAGGACTTCTCGTTCACCCCTGGCCAGTACATCGATCTCCATGTTCCCGGCGACTCCGATGCTCGCCGGTCGTTCTCGATGGCGAACCTCCCCGGAGACGGCCGCGCGGAGCTGATCATCAAGCGTTATCCCGGAGGCCGGCTGTCCGGGATGCTGGACGGGCAGATCCGGCATGGTGACCGGCTCACCCTGACCGGGCCATACGGATCGCTGCGCGTGCACGACTCCGAGCGGCCGATCCTGATGATCGCCGGGGGGTCGGGGATGGCGCCGATCCTCTCCCTGCTGCGCCATCTCGCCCACACGAACTGCGAGCGGCCGGTGAGCTTCTTCTACGGCGCCCGCACCGAGGACGACCTGTTCGGACTCGACGAGATCCGGGCGCTGCCACTGACGGATTTCGCGTTCACGCCGGTCACCGGGCGGTTCGTGCACGAGGCCGTCGACGAGTGGCTGAGCAACGGCGACTTCGACGTGTACATGTGTGGCCCACCGCCGATGGTGGAGGCAGCCCAGACGGTCCTCGAACAGCACGGCGTCGACGGCGAGCGCATCTTCGCCGACAGGTTCACGACGTCCAGCGAGGCCGCGGCGTCTGACGGCATCTCCGAACGGGACTTCGCCTGGTTTACGCCGGCCGGATCCCGAGCGACGCTCTACGAGGACGTCACGGTGGACACCCAGCCCTCGGTGCACCGCCATCTCCGGCGCGGCTGGCCGGTGTCCTTCGAGGACGGCCGCGGCACCTGGGATGACAATTCCACCGCCCTGCAGTGTCCGGACTGGTTTGCCTTCCGCGACCCGGGCGAGCAGTGGGAGCGGAGCTTCTACCAGGCGGGTAATGCCGCCGAGCAGCAGATCGAGGGCGCCCTGCGGGCGGCGGCCGGCGAGGGCCTGCTGAGCGACTTCGAACCGGAGTGGGTCGAGTTCCTGCGCGGCTATCTCCAGGTCCCGGCGTTCGTCAATCACGGCATCTGGTTTGCCACGGCGACGATCGCCCGAACCTGCCTGTCTGACACGGTCGCACACTGCGTGTGCCTGCAGGCGGCCCTCAAGCAGCGCGCGGCTCAATCATTCGTCCTCTACGCGATGGACCTGGAGCCCCACCTGGGCAGCTTCTCGATCGAGGCGGCCCGGCGCGCGTTCATCGAGCGACCGGAATGGCAGCCCACCCGCCGCTACCTGGAGAAACTGGCGGCCACGGAGGACTGGGGCGAGGTGATCGTCGCCGCCAATCTGGTGTTCGAGCCCGTGATGGGGACGCTGCTGCGCCGGGAGATCGGCACACGGGCGGCGGCCGCGCACGGCGACACGGTCACTCCGACCCTGGCCCGGGTGGAGACTCAGGAGTGGGAGTGGGTCAGGTCGTGGAGCACGGCATTCAGCCGGTTTCTGCTGCCGGCCAACCGCGAACAGCTGAGGGAGTGGACGGAGCAGTGGCGTCCGCTGGCCTTTGAGGCCGCGGACGCCATCGTCGCGTCGCTGCCGTTCGCGGTCGATTCGGCACGGCTGCGCGACTACGGCGAGGACGTCCTGGACGAGGCGCACCTGGGTCGCGATGCCCCGGCGCGCCGGCGGCGCGTGCGGGAGCAGGGCGGCCGGCGCATCCGCCGGACGGCGGTGGCGAAAGCTGCGGCGCAGCCACCGCCGGACAACGGCCAGCCGACGTATGACTACGTGGGGATCGTGATGTCGCGGTCGGCGGAGGGCGACGCGGTGGCGGCGATCCTGGCACAGCGGGACGGGAT
>DASZMP010000138.1:0-30359 GCA_035551795.1 Solirubrobacteraceae bacterium
GATGGAACCAGGGGCGATCGAGCGGGCGCCCCGGGCGGCCACGGCGAGCAGACGCCGGCGCCAGTCATCCTCGGTGGGCGTGCGGGCGTGAGCGCGGACAACGGCCACACTGGCCCCGTTTGATAGATCGGTGCCGAGTTCCTTGCCGCGGGCGATCAGGTCGTCGCGACCCTCGATGTGCCCGTTGAGGACGGCGCGCTGGAAGCTGGTGGCGGCCTCCTCCGAGGCACGCTCGGGGGCACGCACGCGCTCCACCTCGGAGGCGATCAACGTGGTGACCAGCCGCAGCACGGCGCCATCGGGCGTGCCCTCCCGGCCGCGCATGCGCAGCTGGCCGACCGAGGTATCGGCCACCTTGAGGTCGACGGTGTTCACGCCCTCGGTGTCGCGCATCAGGGAGCGCTCGTCGGCCGGGGAGCGGGCGGCCACGGCCAGCACGGACGCCGATCGGTCGATCACGATCAGGCTGGCATCCAGCGCCCGCGCCGCTGTGCGCAGGACCTCGGGCAACCCCGCGCCGGCCTGAACCGCGTCGGTGATCTCGGCGAGCCCGGAGAGGTCGGGCACGCTGCCACCGGTGACCGGAGGGCCGTCGGACGGAGGCGACAAGTCGGCCTTCAGAAGACCCGGGGCCACTCGACCACGATCACGGCCCCGAGCAGCACGCCGAGACCGACCAGTGCCGCCAGAACGTATCCCGACAGCACCACGGCGGCCATGCGCTCCCAGACCCGGCGATAGGCCGACGCCGCGGGCACCACGACCAGGGCGATGAACGCGGCAAGGCCGAGGACGGCGCTGCAGGCGCCGACCAGATAGGTGACGCTCGTGTTGCTCACGGCCTGAATTGTGACGAACTGCCGGTCAGACGACCTCCGGCACGCCCACGTTCGCATCCACGGGCACCGCCACCAGCGCGCGCGGGTAGTCCGGTTGCAGGCTCCGGGCCGCCCGCTCCGCGGTCGTCTTGGCGTCCTCGCCCCACCAGATGCCCAGCACCGTGGGTCCCGAGCCGCTGACCATCGCGGTGTGCGCGCCCGTCTCGCGCACCTGGTGCAGCGCCTCCCCCACGGCCGGGCACAGCGACACGGCCGCCGGCTCCAGATCGTTGGTCATCAGCTGGGCGGGGAGGCGGGCACCCGGCCGAGCCGCCTCCTGGAGCCGGGCCAGGAGGGCGGCCAGCTCGGTGTGGTGGCGGGGCAGGGCGAGACGGTCGGCCTCGCGGTATACGGCCGGGGTCGAGAGCTCGGCCGCCAGCGGCACCACCACGAAAGCATGCGGCGCCAGCGGCTCGAGCCGCTCCACCGTCTCGCCGGCGCCGGTACCGATCGCCAGCCCCGGGGCCAGCTGGGCCGGGACGTCGGCGCCGAGCGCCGCGGCCACCGCCTCCACCTCCTCGGGCCGCCCCGGGGCGAGCTCGCTGGCCAGGCGCAGGGTGGCGGCGGCGTCGGCCGAGCCGCCCGCCAATCCCGCCGCGACCGGGATCCGCTTGGTGATCCGGATCGTCACGGGAGGGCCGGCCCAGCCGCGGGCGCGCAGCTCGGCCAGCGCGCTGGCGGCCAGGTTGGAGTCTCCGGGGACCTCCGTGCATTGCACCCGGTCTGGAGGGCTCTGCCGTATCTGCAGCTCCAGCTCGTCGCACAGCGACAGCGACTCGAACAGCGTGACCAGCTCGTGGCGGCCGTCAGAGCGGCCGGGGCCGACGAACAGGCCCAGATTGACCTTCGCCGGAGCCAGCGCCCGGAGCCTCATCGGTTCAGCGCCTCGGCCAGGGCGACGAACTGGTCAGGGGTGAGCCGCTCGGCCCGGGTGTCAGGCGGCAGCCCGATGTCCTGGAGCCCCTGCCTGGCCCGGTCGCGAATCCCGGGGTCCGAGCGGCGGGCCAGCGCCAGTGATCCGGCCAGCGCCTTGCGCCGGTGGGCAAAAGCGTCATGGACGAGCGTGCTCACCGCCGTGGTGGCTTGCCGGCCACCACGGCGGGACAGGCCGAGCAGGACGGAATCGACGTTCGGAACGGGACGGAAGACGCCGCGGCTCACCGGACGGAGCACCTTGACCTCGCAGACCAGCTGAGCCAGCACGCTGGGGATGCCGTACGCGGCCGTACCGGCCTGGGCGGCGAGTCGCTCGCCCACCTCGCGCTGCACCATCACCACCCAGCTGCGCAGGCTGGGCAGCTCTTCGATCGTGCGCAGGATCACGGTGGCCGCCACGCTGTAGGGAAGGTTGGCGACCATCTTGTCCGGGGGCGGTGACAGGGCCGCGAGATCGATGGCCAGCGCGTCTGTCAGGTGCAACTGCACGTTGGCGAACCCAGCCAGCTGTGCGCGCAGCCCTCCCTCGAGGCTGCGGTCGAGCTCGATGACGTGCACGAACCTCGCGTGTGCGGCGAGCCGCATCGACAGGATGCCCTGACCGGCGCCGACCTCGAGCACCACGTCCTCGTCGCTCAACGCGGCCAGGCGCTCGATCACGTCCAGGATGTTGCGGTCGACCAGGAAGTTCTGGCCGAGGCTGTGGGGTCCGGTCCGGCGCGAGCTCACCATCCGAACAATCGAGCGCCAGCGGCGTCGGTGGCGCGCTCCAGCTCCTCATATTCGATCCGCCGCTCGATCGCGATCGCCCGCGCGGTGTGGGTGACGTAGGCGGGCTGGTTGGGCTTACCGCGTACGGGCTGGGGCGCCAGGTAGGGCGCGTCGGTCTCGACCAGCAGGCGCTCAGCCGGCACGCGCAGCATCGCGTCGCGCAGCGGCTGGGCCTTGGGGAAGGTGACGTTGCCCGCGAACGAGACCCACCAGTTGGGCTGCTCCAGGCATTCGGCGATCCGGTCGGCCATCGAGAAGCAGTGGAGCACCACGTTTAGCTCACGCGCCTGGGCGCGCAGCGTGTCCAGGGTGTCCTGGTCGGCGCCCCGGGTGTGGATGACCACGGGCTTGCGGACACGCCCAGCCAGGTCGAGCTGGGCTTCGAAGGCGCGCTGCTGATCTGCTGCGGGCGCATAGTCGCGGTAGTAGTCCAGCCCCGTCTCGCCGATCGCCACGCAGCGGGGATGGCCGGCCAGCTCGATCAGGTCGGCCAGCTCGGCGTCCCCGAATCCCGTGGCCTCGTTGGGGTGGTGGCCAACCACCGCGTACACCTCCGGGAAGGCCTCGGCGGCGGCGAGCGCCTGGCGGTTGGTGGCCGGGTTGGTGCCGACCGTGACGGTGCGGCTGACGCCGGCCTCCAGCGCCGCCGCCACGAGCTCGGCGTCGAGCGGCTCGCACAGGTGCAGGTGCGTGTGGCTGTCGATCACGGCCGGCGCGCGCGGCCTACCGGTCGCGCTTGGGGAACAACGGGGAGATCGTCTGCACCTGGGCGCCCGAACCGGTTGGCGCAAATTCGGCGGCGGCGTACCCGGTGTCCGGGGCGCCGCAGGCCTCGAGCAGGGTCTGGGTGGCGGCGGGCATGAACGGGTGCAGAAGCACGCTCAGTGCCCGGACGCCCTCGTGCAGTGAGGCCAGCGTCTCCTCCAGCTGATCGGTCTGGGCCGGCTCCTTGGCCAGCTGCCAGGGCGCCTGCTCCTCGACGTAGCGGTTCAGCCGGCGCACCCGCTGCCAGATCAACTCCAGCGCCTGGGTGACCTCGGCGCGGTCCAGCAGCTCGCTCACCTGGCGGGGCAGGTCGGCGAACTCGGCCAGCACCACCGGATCGGTGCCCACGGACGGAACGACGCCGTCGCGATAGCGGGAGATCATCGCCAGCGTGCGGCTGGCCAGGTTGCCGTACTCGTTGGCCAGCTCGGCCTCGTAGCGGGCGGTGACTCCGTCCATGCCCACCGAGCCGTCTCCGCCCCACACGACGTCGCGCATCAAATAGAAGCGCAGCGCGTCGGCGCCGAACTGCTGAAGGACATCGAACGGGTCCAGGACGTTGCCCAGCGACTTGCTCATCTTGCGCCCGTCGGCGCCGAGCAAAAAGCCGTGCACGAACACGTGCTCAGGCACGGGGAGGTCGGCGGCCATCAGCACCGCCGGCCAGAAGATCGTGTGGAACTTGAGGATGTCCTTGCCGATGATGTGGAAGGTGGCCGGCCAGTAGCGGGCGACAAGGTCGCGCCCCCCCGGCTGCGCCGGGGCTGGCGCATAGGTCAAGGCCGTGTAGTAGTTGAGCAGCGCGTCGAACCACACGTAGAAGACGTGGCTGGGGTCCCACGGCACCGGTATTCCCCAGGTCAACCGGGCGCGGGTGAGTGACACATCCTGAAGGCCCTGCGACAAAAAGGAGCGAGCCTCGTTGAGCGGACGGCCCGGCATCACGAAGTCCGGGTGCTCGGCGTACAGCCGCTCCAGCGGCTCCTGGAATCCCGACAGCGCAAAGAAGTAGTTCTCCTCCGATTCGCGGGTCAACCCGATCTCATGGATCGGGCAGCGGTTGCCCTCCAGGATCTCGTTCTCCACCTTGAAGTCCGCGCAGCGCGGGCAGTACCAGCCCTCATAAAGACCCTTGTACACGTGACCGTTGTCATAGACACGCTGCAGGACCTCTTGCACCTTGGCCTCGTGAGCGGCATCGGTGGTCCGGATGAAGAAGTCGTTGGAGACGTTGAGCTGTGGCATCAGCGCCATAAAGCGCTCGGCGTTGCGGTCAGCCAGGTCCTGGGGCTCGAGTCCCTGCGCGTGAGCGGCATCGGCCACGGGCTCGCCGTGCTCGTCGGTCCCGGTGAGAAAGAACACGTCCTCGCCACGCTGGCGCATGTGCCGGGCCAGGATGTCGGTACCGATCGCCTCATAGGCATGGCCCAGATGCGGCTGGGCGTTCACATAAGAGATCGCCGTGGTGATGTAGAAGCTCATGCCTGGCTTTGAACACTAGGGCGTTTCTGATGGATCCTCCGGTCACGGGAGGGGCGGTGGCGGGGCGGGCGTGCACGAGCTGTGCCGGCCGATCCGTAATAGGTACGCAAATTTCAGAATTAAAGGCCCGTGGGGTCTAACCTTTCGGCCGGGTTCATACGGAAGGCTTGGATGTGGGGTCCATACGGAAGGGTTGGCTCTTAGCCGGGGTTATCGTTGCGTTGTTCGTGCCGGCGGCGGCCGCGCAGGCCAACACGAACACGAGCGTCAACTGGTCCGGCTACGCGGTGCACCGCTCCGGCGTGAAATTCCGTCGCGTCTCCGGGCAGTGGCGAGTTCCCGCCGGCAGCTGCGTGATGGGCTACCAGGGCTTCTCCGCGTTCTGGCTCGGGCTGGGCGGCTACCGGCTCAACTCGCAGTCACTGGAGCAGGTCGGCATCGAATTCGACTGCAACGCCATCGGTCAGACCCAGCTGTCGGTCTGGTATGAGCTGGTGCCGGCACCGGCGCGAACCGTTCGCATGACCGTGAGGCCCGGAGATCTGATCAGCGCCCGCGTGGTGGCCCACAGGAATCACGTGACGGTCGCGCTGACCGATCGCACCCGGCACGAGCGGTTCCACAAGCGGATGCTTGACCGGCATATGGATCTCTCCTCGGCCGAGTGGATCGCTGAAGCACCGTCTGAGTGCATGGGCGTCTCCCGGTGCTCGGTGCTGCCATTGGCCGACTTCGGCGCGGTCAACTTCATGCGCGCGTACGCGCAGACGTTCGCCTACCGGTCCGGCGGCATCAACAGCCATCACTGGAACCGGACCCGGATCCTGCTGGCCAACACCGAGGGCCGCCGGTACGTGTCGGGCAGCAGCGTCTCCTCCCATGCCACCCCGAGCAGGTTGCGCCACCGGGGGCGCACCTTCACGATCACCTACTCCAGCACCGGAACGCAGTCGGGCGCGCCCGGCGGTTCCACCAGCGTGGACGGCCCGAGGACCCGGGTGCGCAGCGCCTCGGCGCAGGTCCGCCCGCGGATCAGCGTGCTCAGCCGCCAGCCCTGAGCGCCTCCATGAACAGCGACCACCGGCGGGTCTCGATCCGCTCCAGGTCGGGGCAGCGTCCCTCCCGGTACTCGCGGCGACTCACGTCCGCGTAGCCAAGCCGGCGCAGCAGCGCCTCGAGGGAGACGGCGTTGTAGTGCCACCAGTGGCGCGCAGATGCCTTGGCCCGCGTGCCTCGCCCCTGGTAGATGCCCCACAGGAATTTGTCCGGGTCGGCGGAGTCGTACTGGTCCACCATCGCGTCCAGGTCGGGCACGGCGATGCGCAGCACTCCGCCGGGAACCAGCACCCGGCGGATCTCGGTCAGGCAGTGCTCGGCCACGTCGGGATGGAGGTGCTCGAGCAGGTGCGAGCAGTAGACGGCTTCGAAGCTGGCGTCCGGGAACCGGAAGCGTTTTGACACGTCCAGCCAGCGCAGCCAGCGAAACCGCCCGTCGCGGTGCTGCTGCCAGCGCTGGTCGTCGAGCATGCCTGCGGCGTGCAGCGCCCGGGCCAGACCGGGAACCCGCGCCACCAGGAGGTGCGGGGTCACGTCGGTGTTGACCCAGCCGTCGCAGGCCTGGTCAAAGGCGCCGAGCTGCAGCCGGCGGGTGAGGGGCTTCATGAGTCCGCCATCAGGGCGCGGTACAGCGCGTTGGCGCCGACCCCGATCAGCTCGCCGACCACCGCCGCGGCCACCCGCGGCTTGGCTCCTGACTCGACCAGCCGGCGCACGGCCTCAAGCCCCGGCGTGATGTCCTGAGCGCCCGGCGACGGCGCCGGCCCTGCCACCAGCACCACCTCGCCCTTGGCGGGCTTGGCGGCGAATCGCTCGGCCAGTTCCGCCGCCGTGCCGCGCACCACCTCCTCGTGCAGTTTGGTCAGCTCCCGGCACACGGCCACCGGTCGCTTGGGATCGAGCTCGGCCAGCGTGTTCAGCGTGGCCGAGAGGCGTCTGGGGGACTCGAACGCCACCAGCGTGTCAGGCCCTGAAAGCGTGGCCAGGAGCTCGGACCGCTTGCGGGGGAGGAACCCGGCGAAGCGCCAGCGGTCGGCCGGGAGCGCGCTGGCCACCAGCGCGGCGAGCGCCGCGGAGGGACCGGGAAGCACCTCCACGGCCAGGCCCGCGGCCACGCAGCCGCGCACAAGCACGAAGCCGGGGTCGGACACCAGGGGCATCCCGGCGTCGGAAACCAGCGCCACCGTCTCACCGCGGTGCATACGGCGCACCAGTTCGGCCGCGCGCTCGGTCTCGTTGTGCTCGTGGTAGCTCACCAGCCTGGCGCTGACTCCATAGCGCTCGAGCAGCACCCGGGTGCGTCTGGTGTCCTCGCAGGCCACCAGATCGGCCTCGCGAAGCGAGGCCAGCACCCGGAGCGTGATGTCCTCCAGGTTTCCGATCGGCGTGGGGCATACGATCAGCCGCCCCGGCCGGCCGGTTTCCGGCGCTGGGCTCATCCCGCGTGGCTCGCGACGCCGAACTCATCCAGGGCCAGCACCGCCGCGCCGATCATTCCCGCCTCCACGCCGAAGTGCGCCGCCACGATGCTCACATCGTCACGCGACGGGGGCAGCGCGCGCGCGGCCACCTCGTCGCGGGCGGGACCGAGCAGCAGCTCACCCGCGCCGATCACGCCACCACCGATCACCACCACCTGGGGGTTGAAGATGTTGACCAGGCTGGCGATCGCCACACCCAGACGCGAGCCGATCAGCCTCAGGACCTCCATCGCGGCGACGTCTCCATCATGCGCTAGCTCGGTGACCAGCGGTCCCGCAAGCTCCCGCCCGTCGGCCAGCGCCCGGCCGAGTCCGGAGTCCGGATCGCGCCGGGCGGCGGCTCGCGCCTCGGCGGCCAGCGCGGTGCCCGAGGCCAGCGCCTCGATGCACCCCCGGCTGGGGCACTCGCCATAGCACCGGGGGCCGTCCAGGTCGACGACCATGTGGCCGAGCTCCCCGGCGGCTCCGACCGATCCGCGATAGAGCTGACCGTTCAGGATCAGCCCCCCACCGATCCCCGTGCCCAGCGTGAGCAGCACCACCTCCGTGGCGCCCCGGGCCGCGCCGGCCCGCTGCTCGGCCAGGGCGGCCAGGTTGGCGTCGTTGTCGATCGTGACGGGCAGGCCGAGCCGCTCGGTCATCCGGTCGGCGAACGCCACGTTCTCCAGGGGCAGGTGCACGGATCGCACCGACATGCCCCGATTGCGGTCGATCAGCGAGGGGATCCCGAATCCCACCCCCTCCACCTCGCCGTCGATTTGATCGGCGACCTCCTCCACGGCGGCCTGTACCGTGTTGAGCAGTGTCGGCTGGTCGAGACCGAGCACCTGGCGCTGCGCACGACGATGGACGCGGAGCTCACGATCGACCGCGCCTGCCAGTAGCTTGGTCCCGCCCATGTCGACGCCGATGACGCGCCGAGACGGCATGCCGTCACTATATGGATTGGCCTGATGCCCAAGGATCCCCCCCAGAACGGCGGCTCGGGCGAGCCGGAGTACCGCGTGTATCGCGCCGCGAGCGGATCGGGCGGCGGCGTGGGCACCCGCAGCCGGAGCGCCGGCCAGCGCGGCGCTGACTCAGGCTCCGGCGGCCCGGGCGGCAGAGACTCAGGCTCCGGCGGCCCGGGCGGCAGAGCCCCCCAGTACCGCACCTACCGGTCCTCGCCCCGCAGCCTGCTCGCCCGTCTGCGCGGCGAGAGCGACGCCGACGTCGGGCGCCGGCACGAGCATCTCGTGCCCGACCGGCAGCGCAAGCGCGAACGGTCGCTGCGCCGCGGCTGGACCTGGCGCCGGGTACTGAAGTATCTGGTGTTGGCGGTGGTGGCCTGGATCGCGCTGTCGTTCGTGCTGTTCATGATCAGCGCCCAGGACCACGCTGGGAACCTGCCCAAGGGGGCGGAGAACGCGCTGAGTTCCGGGGGCCCGATCCTGACCTCGGCCAACACCGTCCTGGTCGTCGGGCTGGACAACCGCCCCACCACGGGCGCCGGCTCCAAGGAAGGCGGCCTGCAGTCCTACGACCGCAGTGAGCGCTATGCCCATACCGACACCCTCATGCTGTGGCGGATCGGCGGCGGGGTGTCCAAGCGGCTGTCGATCCCGCGTGACACCGTCGTGAACGTCCCCGGTCACGGGCAGGAGAAGATCAATGCCGCGTGGTCTCAGGGCGGACCGGCGCTGACGATCAAGACGGTCGAGGCGCTGACCGGCGTCAGCATCAACCACATCGTCGTGATTGACCTGGCCAACTTCCCCAAGTTCATCGACGACATCGGCGGCGTGACCGTCAAGACGCCCCGAATCTGCTCGAGCATCTCCGGCGGCAAGAAGCAGGGCGGCTTCACGCTCAACCTGCGCCCCGGTGAGCATCACCTCACCGGTCTGCAGGCGATGGTCCTGGCCCGGACCCGGGAGAACAGCTGCAACCCGGCCTACAACGACCTGAACCGTGAGGAGATGCAGCAGCAGATCCTCAACGGGATCAAGTCGCAGCTGTTCTCATTCCACGCCTTCATCCACTTGCCCTGGGCGTCCTGGGACGCGCCCGGCGTGGTCCAGACCGACATGGGTGGTCTCAGCCTCATGCAGCTGTTCATCGCCTCGGAGATCGGGGGCTCCGCTCCCGTGCACATCCTCAAGCCGGTCGGGCCCGACGTCGGTCCGTGGGGAGATGGCCTGCAGCCGCCGGCGAACGCGCGCCAGATCGTCAAGCGCCTGCTGGGCAGCTGAGCGCCCCGCGGAAGCGGGGTCACCACAGCTGGCGTCAGCCCGAAGAGGACGACGCCGAAGAGGCCGAGGCGGTGGAGGACCCCGTCTTCTTGCTCTCGGAGGTCTTGGACTCGGAGGTCCTGGGCTCCGAGGTCTTGGGCTCGGACCCGGAATCCGAGGTCTTGGCGTCGGAGGTCTTCTCCCCGCCCTCGGACGAGCCCGCGTTCTCCTTGGCCTCACGCGAGCGCTTGCGCGTGCCGTAATCAGTGTTGTAAAAGCCCGAGCCCTTGAAGTGCACCGCCACCGGATGAAAGACGCGCTTGACCGGTGCCTCGCACTCCTGGCAGGTGCTCAGCGGGTCCTCCGACATCCGCTGCATCGCGTCGAAAATGTGGCCGTTCTCGCACTTGTACTCGTAGATCGGCATCGCTTCACACAATATAGCGGTGCCCCCTTGGCACTCTCAAGGCGTGAGTGCCAAGCATGTCGCCCGGGATTGAGCGTCTAGCATCCGCCGCTCTTATGCCCCAGGACGTGGTGACCATGGACAAGATCGTCTCGCTGTCGAAGCGGCGGGGCCTGATCTTCCCGAGCAGCGAGATCTACGGTGGAATCGGGTCCAGCTACGACTACGGCCACTACGGAGTCCTGCTCAAGAACAACGTGAAGAATCAGTGGTGGCGCTCGCTCCTGCAGGAGCGCGACGACGTGGTGGCGCTCGACTCGGCGATCATCCAGCATCCGCGCACGTGGGAGGCCAGCGGCCATCTGGGTGCCGGCTTCACCGACCCGCTGGTCGACTGCCGGACGTGCAAGCTGCGGTTCCGGGCCGATCACATCGATCAAGCCCAGTGCGGACGCAAGCCCTCCCGCAAGCCCGGCGAGACGCCGGAATGCGATCTGACCGAGCCGCGGGACTTCAACCTGATGTTCGAGACGACGATCGGCCCGGTCAGATCCGAGGGCTCGACCGTCTACCTGCGGCCGGAGACCGCCCAGGGCATCTTTCTCAACTTCAAGCACTACCTGCAGTTCGCGCGCAAGAAGCCGCCCTTCGGGATCGCCCAGATCGGCAAGAGCTTTCGCAACGAGATCACGCCGGGGAACTTCACCTTCCGGATGCGGGAGTTCGAGCAGATGGAGATGGAGTTCTTCGTGCCGCCCGATCAGGCCGACCGGTGGTTCGAGCATTGGGTCGAGCAGCGCACCAGCTGGTACACGGGGCTGGGGATCCGCCCAGACCACCTGCGCGTCCGCGCCCACGAAGCCGACGAGCTGTCGCACTACTCGAGCGCGACCAGCGACATCGAGTACCTGTACCCGATCGGTTGGCAGGAGCTCGAGGGGATCGCCAACCGGGGGGATTACGACCTGACCCGCCACGCGGAGTTCTCGGGCCAGAAGCTCGAGTATGTCGACACGGTGAGCGGCGAGCGGTACGTGCCCTACGTGATCGAGCCGGCGGCCGGCGCCGACCGAGCCACCCTGGCCTTCCTGGTCGACGCCTACGACGAGGACGAGATCGAGGGCGAGCAGCGGACCGTGCTGCGGCTGCACCCGCTGCTGGCGCCGGTCAAGGTGGCCGTGCTGCCGCTGGTCCGCAAGGACGGGCAGCCCGAGCTGGCCCGTGAGGTGGAGCGGAGCTTGCGCGGCCGGCTTTTAGTGGAGTACGACGAGGGTGGGGCGATCGGTCGCCGCTATCGCCGGCAGGACGAGATCGGCACCCCGTGGGCGGTCACGGTCGATCACCGGTCCCTGGAGGACCGCACCGTCACCCTGCGCGACCGGGACAGCCTCGAGCAGGACCGGATCGCGATCGACGAGCTGGGCGACGAGATCGAGCGGCGCCTGCGCCGCCCCTGGCAGTCACCCAAGCTGGCCTGACCGAGTGGACGCGTCGCGCGCCACGGCCAGCGCGGGGCGCTGCTCAGCGCGCAGGCGGCGGCGTTCGCGCCACGCCGCGCCTGACAAGGCCAGGTTGGCCACGGTGGCGAACCCCGTCTCGTCGCAGCGCGGCGCTAGCAGTAGATGGGCCACGCGGTCCCCGGCCGGGAGGTCGGCGTCCGGAACGCGCACGCAGTAGCAGTTGACTCGCCGGCCGCCGGGCCGGACGAGCAGGGCCCCGCCGCTCCCAGCACCCAGGTGCCGAGCCGGCCCGGGACGGTCACCAGGCCGGCGGCACAGCTTGCGGTTTCAGTGGTACCTGCGTTGGGACGGCTGGACTCAGGCGCGTCCAGACGCCGCCAGATCGCAAAGGGATTTCGAGCACGTTGCCCTAGGGCCAGACGTCGCCTTCCGGTGGCTCGTGCGTCAACGCCCGCTCCCCCGGGTAGCTGCGGCTCATGGCCGAGAGCGAAGAGCGCGCCCGAGAAGTGCAGAAGGCAGTCCGGGACCTGGATAAACGCGCGGATGAGATGGAGGAGCACGCCGACGAGCTGAGCTCGGAGATCGACTCGGTCCGTCAGGAGTTTCAGCGCCGGCGCAACGACGGCAGCGTGCCGGGTCTTCCGCCCGAAGCGGAGGCGAAGGCGGAGGACGAGACGACGGGCGACCCCTCCGAATCCAGCTCAGACGCGTCCCAGGAACCGGCCGGCGACAGCGACGCGGCGTAGGCCGCCGCAAGCCGTGCGCAGCTCTCAAGCTGCTCCGTGGCGGCCCCCCAGCCTGTCAGGACCAGGAGCCGCTGCTGTTGTCGCAGTAGCGGGCGCGGTGGCGGATACCACGTGTCTGGGCGCGCAAATCGTACGGCCGAGCGGCGGTTTGCGCGCTCAGACACGTTCTTGATGTTCTGGCGCGCAAATCGCTGCCGCCACGACCGATTGGCGCGCTGGAACAGGTTCCGCGAAGGTGCGGGACGCTCAAGCCGAGGCCCGCCCGATCCAACCGTGGCGTCAGACCAACTCGCCCTCCGAGCGGAGGAGCATTCGCGGTCGTAGAAGTCTCTCATCGTCCACTTACGGTGATCTCACAGAGGAATTAGGCGGTTCTTTCGCGGAGCGCCGAGACTCATCTGCATGAGTCCTTCCCCCTACCGCAGTCCCGCTTCGCTCGATCGGAGTCGGCGCGCGCCCGTTCCCCTGTCCGGCCCGCAGCGCCGGGCGCGCGGCCTGAAGATGATCCGCCGTGCCACCCGGGGCATCGCCGTGGGTGCAGCCGTTCTGACGGGTGGGGTGGCCGCGGCGGCCGCCGGAACGCACCACGCCACATCTGGCACCAAGACGACACAGCACGCCAGCGGGGCGAACACGTCGTCAGCCGGCGGCACTTCCGGCTCGAGCGGCACCTCGAGCTCGAGCGGCTCCTCCAGCTCGAGCAGCTCAAGCTCGTCGCTGAGCTCGCCGTCCACAGCGCCCTCATCCTCGTCGGGCAGCTCCTCGTCTGGAGTGGTCTCAGGAGGATCGTGAGTGCCGGTCATCGCAGCCACCGGTTCCTCGCCGATCGCCTTCTGGTACCTGTCACGCGGGACGGGCGTGGTCACGCTCGTGCTGCTCACGCTCACCGTGGCGCTCGGCGTGGCCAACTTCAAGCGTCTGAAGACGCGGCGGATCCCGCGCTTCGTGATCGACGGCGTACACCGCAATGCGGCGCTGCTGGCGGTGGTGTTCCTGGGGATCCACGTGATCAGCTCGCTGGCGGATTCGTTCGTGTCGATCGGGCTGGTGGACGTCTTCGTGCCGTTCGCCTCCAGCTACAGCCCCCTGTGGATCGGCCTGGGCGCACTCTCGCTCGATCTGCTGCTGGCGGTGATCGTGACCAGCCTGCTGCGCCGGCGGATCGGGCACCGGATCTGGCGCGCCACCCACTGGCTGGCCTACGCCAGCTGGCCGATCGCACTGGCCCACAGCCTGGGCGCCGGTACCGACGCCGGCACCGGCTGGATGACGGCGCTGGTTGTGATCTGCGTCGGCACCGTGGCGATCTCGGTGGTGGCTCGTCTGGGCGGCCGGCGCCGCGAACAGGCCGGCCCGCCGCCCGCGGCGCTGACACCGCGGGAGCGCCGCCAGCGCGCCGCCGCCGCGCTGAAGCCGATCATGAACTGAGGCTCAGGTGAGCGCAGGCTCAGGGTGAGCGCAGGCTCGGGGTGAGCGCAGGCTCAGGGTGAGCTTAGGCTCAGAGTGAGCGCAGGCTCAGGTGAGGTGGGCCCGAGCGGTCACCTCGAGGCCGCCGGCGATCTGCCTGCCCCCCACACCGTCCACGGACACGTGCGGCTCCGAGAACACGGTCACTGTGGCGAATCCGCCCAGCGGGACGCCCGGCGCGACGACCAACCGCCCTCCCTGCGGCTCGATCGTCGCGGGCACCGTCGCGCTCACCCCGAAAGCGCTCGCCGTGCCCGCGACGGTCACCGAGTCGGCGCCGGCCGAAACCAGCCTGACGGACTCGAGAAACGGCACGGACCGGCGCAGGTCGTTCTCCAGGAGCGTGGCCGAGCCCGTGAGCTGCGAGCCGCGCTTGACGAGCGCCACGCCGTGCAGCGTGAGCAAACCGCTGTGCAGGACGCCAACCGACGCCCGCAGCGTGCCCACGTTGCGCGACTGCTGCAGCAGGCTGTTCAGATGACCGGCCCCAGACTGGTAGCTGGCCATCCGCACGACGACGCGATCGGCGGAATGCCACAGGAGCTCGATCGCCGGGAAGGCCGAGACCTGCACCGAGAGGACGCGCCCCGACTTGGCCAGCCGGTCCCGGAGCACGGAGGCGGCGAGACCGGGAAGGACGAGCTGACCGACCCCGAACACGAGGACAACGGCCAGCACCGCGAGCAGCGCAGCCGCCCGGCGCAAGCTCACGTCTCCCGCAAGAGGATCACGCGAGCAGCGACCGGGCGGCCTGCGCGCAGAGTCAGACGGGCGCTAGACCGCGCTCAGCGGGGTCCCGGGGGAGTCGGTCGCGGCCGGCGGCGGTGGCGGGGAGTACTGGAACTCCTCCTCGGCGCCGAACAGGGTGTCCAGCACCTTTGAGCGGAGGTCGTCCGAGGCGGCCACGGCAGCGGCGCCACCGAGGCCCACCAGCACCACCAGTCGTCCGAAGCCACCCCGCTTGCGCTGCTTCTTCAGCGCCTTCGGAGATGGCAGTGACTTGCCGACGCCGGTCAGCGCGATGGTGACCGAGCGGATCGCGTCAAACGCTTCGATCGCGTCCTCCTGGAGCTTCTTGTCCTCCAGCAGCTTGGATGGCTTTTTGGCGCCGCTGACGCGGTCGTAGACGCGGCGACTCGACTCGATGGCCCTTCCGAGACGGTCGCGCAGTTTCTCGTCCTCGACGAGCCGGCGGACGATCGTCTGCACCTCGTTCAGCGCCGCCGAGCCCTCGAGTGCCTGAACGGCCTTCTTGCGTTTTGCCATGACTCTCTCCTAGGAAAGCAGTGTGGTGAGTACGAGCATATCCCGTGGTTTACCCCGATCGGTGCACCCAACTCCCCCGGCGATCAAACGGTGATCTCGGCGCCGCTGGCGGCCAGGATCACCTCGGCCCCGTATCCGCGCGTCGATTCCTCCCGGACCCAGTCGGCGCCGAGCTCGTCGGAGAAGTGCGTGACGAGCAGCCGCCGGGCCCGGGCGGCGCGCCCGGCCTCACCCGCCTGCATGGGCGTCATGTGGCCGGGGGGCACGTCTGTATCGGGCTCGCGCAGCGAGGCCTCGACGATCAGCAGGTCCGTGTCCTGGGCGAAGTCGGTGAGCGCGTCGTTCGGCCCGCAATCAGCCCCGAAGGTGATCCGGCTCCCGTCGGCCGAGAACTCGCAGGCAAACGACTGCGTGTAGTGCGGGACCTCGCGAAACCGCACCCGGAACGGGCCGAGCTGAAGTGGCGCTGCCGGGTCGTACTCGGTCACCGCGAAAGCCTGGGTGATCAGCTGTTCGTCGGTCCAGCAGGCGCCCAGCCGGCGGAACATGTCCAGGCTGTCCGGCGGAGCGTGCAGGGGCGGGCGCTGCGGCGGATCGCTGCGCCGGGGCGAGAGCTGCAGGGCGTAGCTGAACGGGATCAGATCCAGAATGTGGTCCGCGTGCAGATGGCTGATCAGGACCGCGTCGAGCTCCAGGTAGTCCTCGACCTCGGCCAGCTTGCCGAGCACGCCGGCGCCGCAATCGAGCAGGAGCGTGAAGCCGTCGTGCTCGATCAGGTAGCCGCTACAGGCTCCGCCCGGATCAGGCCAGGCGGGAGATTTGCCAAGAACGAGAAGCCGCATCCGATCCGCGGGCCACTCTATCCGGGCGCTACGGCCGGCGTCAGGCGTGCAGCGCGACCTGCTCGGTCGCGGAGGGGAAGGCCCACGCCACCTGCATGCGCCGCTCCTGCCGGAAGCTGAAGCGCAGCTGACTGGGAGGCCGGAGCCCCTCGGGACGGTTGGGGCGGAACGTGGCGCACGGGCCGCAGTCAGTCACCGCGCACAGCATGTTCTGGCGGAAGAAGCAACTCTCGCAGGAGACCTTCACACCCGTTGCTCCTACATTCGCCATCCGTTTTCCACCCACTCCGTGCTAGTCGCTTACTTTGCGGACGGGCGCATCAAAGCGCACTTCGACCCACGCCCGCAATGTCGATTCCCGGAAAACGCAACAACTTCGTAACAACAGCTTTTCCCTGCTATGAGCGGGAAAATTCCGATACCGAAGCGCAAGCAGCGACATTTTCCGTAGCTTTCACGGATGCCCTTGCGTAGCCGCCGCGGATCTCCATGAGGATCCTCGTCACCGGCATCAGCGGGTTCGTGGGGAGTCAGCTGGCGCCTCGCCTAGTGGCGGATGGGCACGAGGTCCGGGGGCTCGCTCGGCGCCCGGAGGCAAGCCCCCCGGGCGTAGATCTGGCGCAGGCTGACGTGGTCAGCGGCGAGGGGCTCACGCCCGCACTGGACGGAATCGAGGTGGCCTACTACCTCATCCACTCAATGGAGCCCTCCCGGAACGGGGCCTTCCAGGCGCGCGAGCACCGGGCCGCGCACAACTTCGTTGGGGCGGCGCGGCGCGCCGGCGTCCGGCGCATCATCTACCTGGGCGGGATCGTGCCCGCCGCCGGCCGGGCGTCCCCTCACCTGGCCAGCCGGCTGGCCGTGGAGGAGGTCCTGCTGGGAGCGACCGATGAGTCCGTGGCCTTCCGGGCCTCGATCGTGATCGGCGCCCGGTCGCGCTCGTTCCGGTTCCTGGTCAGGCTGGTTGAGCGGCTTCCCGTGCTGATCGTTCCGGCTTGGCGGAACCACCGCACGGCACCGATCGATCAGCGCGACGTCATCGAGTTCCTGGCCCGCGCCGCGGACGCGGCCCAGGTGGCCGGCCGGTCACTGGACCTGGCCGGGCCGGACGAGGTCACCTACGCGGAGTTGATCGATCTGATCCGCGAGGCGATGCTGCTCGACCGCCCGACGGTCGGCCTGTCTCGCGTCACCGCGACGCCGATTGCCAGCCGCATCTCATCGGTGATCGCCGGAGAGGACTGGGAACTGATCGGCCCACTGATGGAAGGCCTCCAGTACGACCTTCTGCCGCGCAACAGCGATGCATCACAGCTGCTGGGCGTGCGGCCGCACGCTCTGAGCCGGGCGATCAACCGGGCGCTGCGCGAGTGGGAGGAAACCGAGCCATTGAAGGCTCGGTGAGTTAGTGTCTCGCCGCTCGACCCCATGAGTCTCGTCCACGTCTCCATCGACATCGACGCACCGCCGGAGCTGGTGTTCGACACGATCATGGATCCCCGCCGGCTCGGTGACTGGGTGACCATTCACCGCTCCGTCAGCAACGTTTCGGCCCAGCCAGAGAACCCGGGCGCCCGGATGGATCAGGTGCTGTGCATGCGCGGCGTCAACTTCAAGGTTCATTGGACGCTCGTGGATGTGCGACGTCCCAAGGAGGCGGAATGGGAGGGACGGGGGCCGGCGCTGTCGAAGGCTCGCATTCACTATCGCCTGAGTGGTGACTCGGACGGACCCACCCAGTTCGACTACACCAACGAATTTCATGCTCCGGGCGGTCCCCTGGGAGCCGTGGCCAGTCGCGTATTTGTGGGTCACGCCTCCGAGCGTGAGGCGCGAAGTTCATTAAATCGCCTAAAAAGGCTGGTTGAGTCGGGCTGACAGTGTGTATGGTTAGTGGCAAGTCAACCTACCCCACACTTTTACCCCTCAAGGAGTGAGCGAATGTCAT
Organism: Solirubrobacteraceae bacterium; assembly: GCA_035551795.1. Classification (GTDB taxonomy): domain Bacteria; phylum Actinomycetota; class Thermoleophilia; order Solirubrobacterales; family Solirubrobacteraceae; genus Palsa-465. The sequence goes on from DASZMP010000138.1 coordinate 17,715, forward strand.
TCGTCGATTCGGCTGTCAGAGACATTGACAGCCGGCTGAAAGAGCTGCAGGAGGAGGTGGCCAAGCTGGAAGCTGCACGCGCCGCCCTCGTCGGCACCCGGCGTGGTCCGGGTCGCCCTCGCGGCAGCCGCAGCACAGCTTCTCCCGCCCGCCGCACCCGGCGACCGGGCCGCCCGCGCGGCCGTCGCGGCGGTAACACTCGCTCCAACCAGGCTCTGGAGCTGGTCCGTAACCAGCCGGGAATCACGATTCCACAGATCGCCGAGGCACTGAAGATCGAGCCCAATTACCTCTACCGTGTCATGCCCAAGCTGGTCGGCGATGGGCAGGTGACCCGTGACGGTCAGGGCTGGCACGTGGTCCCTCAGAAGTCCTAGGACTGACACCCTTGGTTCGGCGCTGGCTGGCGCCGAACCACCCGCTGCCGCTCAGATCAGGGCCAGCGACCTGATCGCCTCACGCTCCTCGGCGAGCTCGGCCGCCGTGGCATCGATACGTGAGCGAGAGAACTCGTCTATCTCCAGTCCCTGCACGATCTCGTACTCGCCCCCACTGCACCTGACCGGGAAGCTGGAGATCAAGCCCTCCTCGACGTCATAGGAACCGTCTGACGGGATGGCCATCGATACCCAGTCTCCGTCGGGGGTGCCCGATACCCAGTCGTGGACGTGATCGACGGCCGCGTTGGCCGCCGAGGCGGCGCTCGACGCACCTCGAGCTTCGATGATCGCCGCCCCTCGCTTCTGCACGGTCGGGATGAAGTCGTTCTCCAGCCAGTTCTGGTCGCTCACCTGTTCGGCGGCATTCTTACCGCTCACCTGAGCGTGGAAGATGTCCGGGTACTGAGTGGCCGAATGGTTGCCCCAGATCGTCATGTTGGTGATCTCGCTGATCGCGGCACCGGTCTTCTTGGCCAGCTGCGCGATCGCGCGGTTGTGATCCAGCCGGGTCATGGCGGTGAAGCGCTCGCGCGGGACGTCCGGCGCGTTGCGCTGAGCGATCAGAGCGTTGGTGTTGGCCGGGTTGCCAACCACCAGCACCCGGATGTCCGACGCCGCGTGCCGAGCCAGCGCACGGCCCTGAGGCTTGAAGATGCCGCCGTTGGCCTCGAGCAGATCGCTTCGCTCCATGCCCTTCGTGCGGGGGCGGGCGCCGACCAGCAGAGCAACGTTCGCTCCGTCGAACGCGCGGTTGACATCGTCGGTGATGTCGATGTCGCGCAGCAGCGGGAAGGCGCAGTCGTCAAGCTCCATGGCGGTTCCCTGCGCCGCCTTGACGGCGTCAGGGATCTCCAGCAGGGAGAGACGGACCGGCGTGTCGGGACCGAGCAGCTGCCCGCTCGCAATGCGGAACACGAGCGCATAGCCGATCTGACCGGCGGCGCCGGTCACCGCCACTTTCACAGGACTGTCTGTCACTGGTTCTTCTCCTGGGGGGATTGGGTCAGGGAAACTCCGTACACGTCACCGAGCTTGGCCTTCAGGTAGTCGACGAATGGCTCCACCTGCAGTTCCGAGCCGACCGCTCGCTGAAGGAGCTCGGTGGTGGTGAACTTGGAGCCGTGCCGATGTACATGCTCGATCAACCACCCTCGGAGGCCTCCCAACTCGCCCGCGGCAAGCTGCTCCTCCACGTCGGGCACATCCAGGTGAATCTGGCGCCACAGCTGTCCGGCGATCATGTTGCCCAGCGCGTAGGTGGGGAAATAGCCGATCAGACCACCGGACCAATGCACGTCCTGGAGCACACCTCGTGCGTCGCTGGGCACCTCGATTCCCAGATACTGGCGCACCCGGGAGTTCCAGGCCTCGGGCAGATCCTCAACTCGCAGCCGCCCTTCGAGCAGCTCCTGCTCGATCTCGAAGCGCAGGATGATGTGCAGCCCGTAGGTCACCTCGTCGGCTTCCACACGGATCAGTGACGGATAGCTGCGGTTCACCGCGCGGAACAGCATGTCCGGGGACAGGTCAGAAAGCCGGCCGCCAAATGTCTTTGCCACCAGCGGCGCGAGCACGTGACTGAAGGCAGCCCCTCGGCCCACCATGTTCTCCCACAGCCGGCTCTGCGACTCGTGCACGCCGAGCGACAGTCCGTGTCCGAGCGGGGTCCGCTGAAGCGTGCTGGAGATCCCCGCCTCATACAGTCCGTGGCCGCACTCGTGCATGGCACCGAACAGGGCGCTGGGGAAGTAGGACTCATCCCAGCGGGTGGTAATCCGCACATCGGTGGAGCCGAGGCTGGTGGCAAACGGGTGAACGGCATCGTCGAGCCGCCACCGCTGCGGATCGAACCCCATCAGCGGCAACACCTGATCGATCAGCTGCCTCTGCCGGGTCACCGGGAACTCGCCGTGCAGGTAGGAGTCGTCCACCGTGTACCGCTCGAGCTCGCTGATCAGTGGAACCAGGGCACTCTTGAGCTGGTCGAACAGGCGCACCACATGCTCGGTGCGCATGTCCGGCTCGTAGTCGTCCAGCACGACGTCATAGGCGCAGGCGTAGTCGTCAAAGCACTCCACGTAGCGGCGGGTCAGCTCCAGGTTGTGTTTCAGGTATGGAACAAACGCCGAGAAGTCGTCGTCCCGCCGGGCCGCGATCCACGCTTTCTGTCCGACGGAGAACGCCCGCGCCATGTCGGCCGCGAGCTTCGCCGGCACCCGCCGAGACTTCTCCCAGCGACGATTGACAAAGCGGATGAGGCAGCGCTCGTCAGAGTCCTCCGCGGCGCCGTTGAGCGACGCCTGCGCGTCCTCGATCAACCGGCCCGTCGCATCGGAGATGAACAGCTCGTGTCGGATTCGTTGCAGGGTGGCCAAGGTTTCCGCCCGTTGCGGAGCACCTCCCGGGGGCATCATCGTCTGCTGGTCCCAGCCCAGCAGGGCCGAAGCGTTGCGCAGGTCCTCCAGTTCGGCCATGCGCTCTTGCAGGTGGGTGATGGGTGTGGTCATGGTTTGAGTCCTCTGCTGCTGTGCCACCATTGCAGCATGTTGCGTCGCCGGGGGTCGATCAAGCTGTTGGAGGTGGCGGGAATTCGCGTCGGCGTGGATGCCACGTGGTTTGTGATGCTGTTCCTGCTGATCTTCCTGCTCTCAGGGTCGTTCCGCAGCGCCCTGCATTCCTCCGATGGCGCGGCGTACCTGACCACCGTCGCCACGGTGCTTCTGTTCTTCGCCTCTCTGATTCTTCATGAGTTCGGACACGCGGTCGCCGCCCGGCGCCAGGGCATCGAGGTGACCCGGATCGAGCTCTTCCTGTTCGGAGGGCTCACCGAGATGAGCCGAGACGCGATGACGCCCGCGGAGGACTTCAAGATCGCCGCGGCCGGACCCCTCGCGACGTTCCTCGTGGTTCTGCTGTGCCTTGGGGTGGATTTGGCGATCGTCGGTCCACACCGGCTGCTGCATGCGGTGGAGCTCGATGGGACGGTCCCGATCACGCCTGTGCTGCTGTCACTGAGCTGGCTGGTGCCGATGAACGTGCTGATCCTCCTGTTCAACCTGGTGCCGGCCTTCCCGCTCGATGGAGGCCGCATCGCCCGAGCGGCCGTCTGGCAAGTGACCGGCAGCCGGCTGCGGGGCATGCGCGCCTCAGCCAGGCTCGGCCAGGGCTTTGCCGTCCTTTTGGCCGGCGTCGGCATCTGGCTGATGCTGTCGTACACCAGCTTCACGGGACTGTGGCTTCTCGCCATCGCCCTGATGCTCGGCCAGTCGGCTCGCTCCGCGGCGTTGCAGACGGCGGTGAGTGAGCGCATCGAGGAGGTGAGGGTGGCGGACATCATGGACGCGCAGCCCGTCAGCATCCCCTCAGTCACCGTGGTGACCGCCGCTCTGGACGAATTCCTCCTCCGCTACGGAGCCCCATGGCTGCCCGTGGTCGACCCTGTTGGCCGCTTCCTGGGTATTGCCCACCGAGACCGGGCCCAAACCGCGCAGGACGCCGGCGAGGGCTGGCTCACGATCGACTCCGTCCTGGAACGTGAGGATGGCCAGGTCATGCACGTCGACGAGGACCGCCCCCTGACCGATGTGCTCACGCTCGAATCGCTGGGCCGGCTGGGAGCGGTCATGGCCGTCGACCACGACGGGGTGCTTCGCGGGGTGCTCACGGCCGAGCAGATTCGACGCGCGCTACAGGCGGTGTTCGCCTCGGGACTGTCCGGCTGACGAACGGTCGAGTCCGTTCAGCCGGCGGGCGAGTGACTCGAGGACGGGAATTCGGGGCGCGCACAGACAACGCGCCTCGAGACGCGCACGGCGTGCGGCCGACGCCTCCGCCCTGGGGTCGTGCTTCGCGCTCGCTCAATAGAATCGCCCGCCGTGCCCTCCCACGACGTTCTGATCATCGGCGCCGGGCTGGCCGGCCAGCGGGCCGCCCTGGCCGCCGCTCAGAGCGGTGCCACGGTGGGGATCGTCTCCAAGGTCCACCCCGTCCGCTCGCACTCGGTGGCCGCAGCCGGCGGCATCAACGCAGCGCTCAACCCGGAGGACAGCTGGGAATCCCACGCCTTCGACACGGTCAAGGGCTCTGACTTCCTGGGCGACCAGGACGCGATCGAGATCATGTGCCGGGCGGCGCCGGACGAGATCTTGTGGCTCGAGCACGCGGGCGTCACCTTCCACCGGGACGGCCGTGGCCACCTGGGCACCCGGGCGTTCGGCGGCGCGTCGGCGGCCCGGACCTACTACGTGGCCGATATCACCGGGCAGGCCATCCTCCACGTTCTCTACGAGCAGCTGATGAAGCATTCCGCGCAGCTCGATCGCTTCGAGGAGTGGTTCGCCACCGAGCTGATCCAGGACGACGAGGGAGTGTGCGTGGGGGGGATCTGCCGCAACCTGCGCGACGGCCGCCACGAGGTGTTCAACGCCCGCTCCACCATCCTGGCCTCCGGGGGGGCCGGGCAGGCCTACCGGCCGACCACCAACGGCCTGATCGTAACCGGTGACGGGATCGCCCAGGCCTACCGCATCGGCGCGCGGCTGATGGACATGGAGATGATCCAGTACCACCCGACCACGCTGGCCGGCAACGGGCTCCTGATCACTGAGGGAGCCCGCGGCGAGGGCGCCTGGCTGCTGAACGCCAACGGCGAGCGGTTCATGGAGAAATACGCGCCCAACAAGCTCGAACTGGCCTCACGCGACGTCGTCTCCCGGGCCGAGCAGACCGAGATCAACGAGGGCCGCGGATTTCCCGACGGCACCGTCGCGCTCGACATCACCAAGGTTCCGCGCAAGCGGACCCTGGAGGCGCTGCGGGAGATCGTCAACATCGGCCGCGACTTCGCCGGTGTCGACATCACCCGTGAGCCGATCCACATCCATCCTGGACAGCACTACATCATGGGCGGTGTCAAGACCGATGTGGACGGGCGTACGTCCGTGCCCGGCCTGTACGCGGCCGGCGAGGTGGCCTGCGTGTCGGTGCATGGGGGCAACCGCCTGGGCGCGAACTCCCTGCTGGACACGCTGATCTTCGGGCGCCGGTCCGGCGAGCACGCCGCGGGGCTGGTCCGCCAGATCCCGATGCCCCAGACTCCCGCCTCCCGCGTGGCCGACAGCGAGCGGCGGATAGGCGAGATCATCCGCCGTCCCGCCGGTGAGGGCCGCCGGTTGTCGGCGATCAAGGCGGAGCTGGGCGACACGCTGAACGAGTACGTGGCGGTGTTCCGTGATGCCGAGGGCCTGGACAAGGCGCTCGAGATCGTTCGCCGGCTCAAGGAGGAGGCGCCCAAGGCGGCGATCGACGACCGTGGCAACGTCTTCAACCAGGATGTGATCGCGGCGATCGAGCTCGGGTACATGCTGGATGTGGCCGAAACGATCGTGATCGGCGCGTTGGAGCGCAAGGAATCTCGAGGCGCGCAGTTCCGCACCGACTTCCCGGAGCGCAACGATGACGTGTGGCTCAAGCACATCGACATCTCGCGCAGGTCGGACGGGGAGCCGGTGGTCTCTTACTCCCCGGTGACGATCACGCGCTGGGAACCCGTGGAAAGGACTTACTAATGCCCGAGTACACGTTGCGAATCCGCCGCTATGACCCTCAGGCCGGTGAAGCACCCTACTGGGACGAGCACGTCGTCGACATGCGGCCCCGCAACTCAGTCCTGGACGCGATCCTGTACCTCAAGGGCGAGACGGACGGGTCGATCGGCATCCGCTGCTCCTGCCAGCAGGGCATCTGCGGCTCGTGCGGTGTGCGGATGAACGGCAGGCCTGGCCTGGCCTGCAACACTCATCTGGAGGAGGCGGCCGGCCGCCGCGCCGGCCTGGGCGGCGAGGCCGAGGTGGGCCCGACGGTGATCGAGGTCGAGCCGATGGGCAACATGCCGGTGATCCGCGATCTGATCGTCGACATGGACGCGGTGCACTGGAAGAAGATCCGCCGGGTCACGCCGTGGCTGGTCGGCAAGGAGCCCGTGCCTGAGCGCGAGTACGTGGTTCCTCACGAAAACATGGTCGACGTCACCCAGTCGATGGCCTGCATCCAGTGCGGGGCATGCGTGTCGGACTGCCTGGCGATGGAGGTCGACCCGGGCTTCATCGGCCCGGCCGCGCTGGCCAAGGCCTACCGGTTCGTAGGTGACCCGCGAGACGACCAGCACGCCGAGCGCTTGTGGGACCTGAGCAAGGACCCGCAGGGGATCTACGACTGCACGCACTGCTTCAACTGCGTGGAAGCCTGCCCCAAGGGCGTGGCTCCGATGGACCAGATCATGCGCCTGCGCCGGATAGCCGGCAGTGACTTCGACCTGGAGGATCCCAACAACGGCTACCGTCACGAGCACGCGTTCGTCAACAACATCAAGCGCAACGGGATCCTGCACGAGCCCGACCTTCTGGCCGACTCATACGGCGGCAAGTTCCACCCGCGGGCCGTGCCCCAGTTGCTGAGCGGACTTCCCGCGGTGGCCGTCGGCCTGGCCCGAGGCAAGATGACACCGGGCAAGGTCCTGTTGCACCCGCACAAGGCGTCCAAGGAGGTCAAGCGGATCTTCGAGAAGGTGGATGGACGCGCCGAGCGGATCGAGCTGAACCTGTACATCGTGGGCGAGGACGAGACGCAGGCGCCCGAAGCGGCCGGCGGCGCCGGCGCGGAAAGCGAGAGTTCCGAATGAAGGTTGCCTACTGGCCCGGCTGCGTGAGTCGCGGCTTCACCCCGGAACTGCACGGCTCGATGGCGGCGATCGCACCGCTGCTGGACATCGAGCTGATCCCGCTGGACCGGGCGGCCTGCTGCGGCGCCGGCGTGATCGCCGAGCACAACCAAGAGCTGGCCGACACGCTCAACGCGCGCACGTTCGCGCTGGCTCAGCAGACCGACGGCGAGCTGATGATGAACATCTGCTCCACCTGCCAGGGCGCGCAGACCGAGTGCCAGGAGCGCCTGGACGCCAACGCTGAGTACCGCGCTCACATCAATCAGACGTTGGCCGACGAGGGGCTTTCGTATGACCGGGGTCTGACCAACAAGAACTTCCTGTGGCTCCTGGTCGAGGAGATCGGGCTGGAGACCCTCAAGACGATGGTCAAGCGGCCGCTCACCGAGCTGAGGGTGGGGCCGTTCTACGGCTGCTACATCGTCCGCCCGACCCGCCGCCTGGGCATCGACGAGGAGAACCCTCGCGATCGCTACCTGCACATGGTGATCGATGCTCTGGGCGGAACCGTGGTCGATTTCGCCGGGATCTACAAATGCTGCGGCTTCCCGATCATCACCATGAACAAGACCGCCTCGCTGGCTCAGGCCGGCCGCAATCTCGGCGACGCCAAGGACGCGGGGGCTGACTGCCTTGTCGTTCCCTGTCCTCTGTGCCACCTGAACCTGGACCTCCAGCAGCCGGCCGCCTCCGGCGTGGTCGGACGTGAGCTGGGGCTGCCGGTCCTGCATCTCCCGCAGCTGGTCGGCCTGGCGCTGGGCCTGTCGCCCAAGGAGCTGGGGATGACCAAGCACGTGGTGCGCCCGACGTCGGTGATCGACTGGTCCACGTCGGTGGTGGCGGCGGACGGCGGGGCGCAGGCCGCCGCGTAGGCGGGCGGCCGTTCCGGCACCGGCCGCATCGACAAGCGGCCGCGAGACCTGGCTGGGCGACGAAACCGGACCAAACCTGGCGATTTGGTCGCCAGGCCAGGTCATCGATCCCCCAGCCCTTCCTGCAGCTAAGGAAAGAGCGAGGCCTCCCGAGCCTCGCCCAATCAGTACCCCTGTACCGTCCCGCGGAAGCTTTGGACCCTTCCGACAGGCACACATCTTCCCGCGGGGCGGCCGGGATTTCGTCCCCTCGCGCGGGGGATCTTGGGTGGCCACGGGTGATCGGCGACGGGTGAGATGAATCTCACCCCTCGCCGGCCGAACTCCACTATGGTTCGCCGCCCCAACTGCCGACATGAGGTCCGGTGGCTTCCCTTCCCAGAACACCCATCACCGTCGTCCTGGCCCGCTTTGAGGACATCGTCGGGCGGGGCCTCCGAGCCCTGATCGAGGACGACGAGACCCTGGAGCTGCTGGCATCGGACGTCCCGCACGAGCAGCTGCACATGGTTCTGGAACGCCACCGGCCCCGAGTGGCCATCCTCAACTTCGGGTCGCTGGGCAGTCCCGTGGAGCTGCAGGCTCTGCACCGGCGCTTTCCCCAGACGCGGCTGCTCGTCCTTGCCAACCGCCCCCAGCCGTCAGAGTGCCGGCAGATGCTGTCGTTCGGCGCCACCGCCTGCCTGGCCAAGAACACCGAGGCCCGGGACGTCCTGCATGCCATCCACCTGGCCTCCCGCGGGCTGCACGTCCTCCCGCCGATCGGGCCGCAAACCCCGGCGTACCAGAGCGCCGGACCGGAGCTGCTCACTCCCCGAGAGGCCGAGGTGATGGAGCTGCTCCAGGCAGGTCGTTCCAACGCGGAGATCGCGCACGAGCTGCACGTGGGGATCGAGACCGTGCGCACCCACGCTCGGCACGTGTACCGCAAGCTGGGTGTCTCCACCCGCCGCGAACTCCGCGGCATGCCCACCCGCGCCTGACTCGGTCAAGGCCGATGCTCAGGCGGCCCGAGCTGGCGCCAGCAGCCCGTCCCGGATCAATAGCTCGGCGATCTGCACCGCGTTGGTGGCCGCCCCCTTGCGCAGGTTGTCGGCCACGACGAACATCTGCAGGCCCCGCGGATGACTCGGATCCCGGCGCAGGCGACCCACGAACACCTCGTCGCGTCCCGCCGCCCGCAGCGGCGAGGGCACGTCCTCGAGCACCAGGCCTGGAGCTTCGGCCAGCAGAGCGCCAGCCTCCTCCACGCTGAGCTCCTCGCGAGTCTCCAGGTTGACCGACTCCGAGTGTCCGACCCGCACCGGCACCCGGCCACAGGTGACGGAAACCCCGATCGACTCGTCATCAAGGATCTTGCGGGTCTCGAACATCATCTTGCGCTCTTCGTCGGTGTGATCGTCGCCATCGGCGAACTTCCCCGCCGCGCCGATCACGTTGAAGGCGATCTGGTCCGGGTAGACGCTCGGCGCGGGGCCAACCTCGCCGGTCATGTCAGCCCGCACCTGGGCATCGAGCTCCTGAAGCGCCTTCTGGCCGGTTCCCGACACCGACTGATACGTGGTAACGATCATCCGCTCGATCCCGGCCGCCCGGTGGATCGGCGCCACGGCGACCATCAGCTGCATGGTGGAGCAGTTCGGATTGGCGATCAGCTTGGGGTGGGCGGGCCCGGTTCCGCGCAGCACCTCCGGGTTGACCTCGGCCACCACCAACGGCACAGACGGATCCCGCCGGAAGGCCGATGAGTTGTCGATCACGGTGGCGCCCGCCGCCACGAACCGCGGCGCCCACTCACGGGAAGTCCCGGCCCCCGCGGAGAAGAGCGCCACGTCAAAGCCGTCCAGCGAAGCGTCCTCATCCAATACCTGGACGACCCGTCCGCCGATCGAACGCCCGGCCGACCGCGAGGTGGCAAACAGAACCACCTCCTCGTCCCACAGCCCCTTCTCCTGCAGGCAGGCGATCATCACCCCGCCTACCGCCCCGGTGGCCCCCACGACAGCGATCCTGGTCATCGAGGACCCCCGTCGGGCTGGATGCCCCCCTCCCCCAGCTCGAACGCCGTGTGCAGCGCCCGCACTGCGTCCGCCACCGACTCGGAGCGGATGATGCAGGAAATCTTGATCGGCGAGGTGGAGATCATCTCGATGTTGATGTTCTTCTCGGCCAGGGTCTGAAAGACCTTTGCCGCCACGCCCGGGTGCGACCGCATGCCCGCGCCCACGATCGACACCTTCCCGATCTGCCGGTCCGCTCCCATCTGCATGCCCAGGTCGCCGATCACCGGAGCCAGCGCCGCCTCGGCCGCGCGCAGATCCTCGGAGGGCAGCGTGAAGGAAACCTCGGCGGCCCGACCGTCGGACTGCGGTTCGTTCTGGATGATCGTGTCCACGTTGCAGTTGGCGTCGGCCAGCGCCCCAAAGATCGCCGCCGCAGCGCCCGGGCGATCCGGGACGTCGACGAGCGTGATCCGAGCCTCCTCGGTCGAGTGGGTGACGGCGGTGATCAGCGGGTGTTCCATGGTCTCTTCTTCTCCGACGACAACGGTACCGGGCGCGTCTTCGAAGCTGGACCGGCAATGGATCCGCACGCCGTGCGTGCGGGCATACTCGACCGAGCGCAGCTGCAGGACCTTGGCGCCGGAGGCGGCCATCTCCAGCATCTCCTCGAACGAGACGACCGCCAGCTTTCGCGCATCAGGCACGATCCGGGGATCGGCGCTGAACACGCCCAGGACGTCGGTATAGATCTCGCACACCTCGGCGCCCAGCGCTGCGGCCACCGCCACCGCCGTCGTGTCCGAGCCGCCCCGCCCCAGGGTGGTCACGTCCCGAGAAGTCGACACCCCCTGAAAGCCCGCCACCAGCACTATCCGATCCTCCTGCAGCGCATCGCGGATCCGGTCGCCCCGGACGTCGAGGATCCGGGCCTTGGTGTGCGAGGTGTCGGTGACGATCCCGGCCTGGGAGCCGGTCAACGAGATCGCCTTGTGACCCAGATCATTGATGGCCATCGCGCACAGGGCGCAGGAGATCCGCTCCCCGGTCGACAGCAGCATGTCCATCTCCCGCGGGTCGGGGTTGGGCGAGACCTCCTCGGCAGCAGCGATCAGGTCGTCGGTCGTCTTGCCCCGGGCCGAGAGCACAGCCACAACCCGGTTGCCCCGCTCGCGCTGGGCGACGATCCGCTGGGCGGCGCGCTTGATCCGCTCGGCATCGGCCACCGAGGAGCCGCCGAACTTCATGACGATGGTGGGGGGAGCCATCCCGGACACGGCGCCTGAGGTTACGAGAAGCCGCGCTCGTGGCGCCTACAGCAGCGCGCGACGGCCGGCGAAAGCGCGGCCCAGCGTCAGCTCGTCGGCGTACTCCAGGTCCGAGCCGACCGGCAGCCCGCTCGCCAAGCGGGTCACGTTGACCGACGGCGCCAGCTCCCGGATGCCGCCCGCGATGTGATGTGCGGTGGCCTCACCAGTGGTCGTCGGGTTCGTGGCGATCACCACCTCGCGCACCTGCCCGTCCCGCACCCGGCCGTACAACTCGACGATCTTCAGATCCTCCGGGTCGATCCCGTCGATCGGCGACAGCGCACCGCCCAGCACGTGGTAGCGCCCGGCGAACTCGTGAGTGCGCTCGATCGAGATCACATCCACCGCTTCCTCCACCACGCAGATCAGCTCGGGATCCCGCCGCGCGTCCTGGCAGATCCGGCACCGGGGCCCCTCGGCCAGGTTGAAGCAGATCTCGCAGAAGGTGATTCGCTCCTTGACCTCGCGGATCGCCTGGGCCAGCGCGAAGGCGTCCTCGTCGCTGCCCCGCAGAACATGAAACGCCAGCCGCTGGGCGGTGCGCCCGCCGACGCCCGGGAGCTTCGAGAGCTCCGTGATCAGCCGCTGGATGGGTGGTGCGTGCAACGGCGTCTACTAAAAGCCCGGGAGGCCCAGCCCACCCAGGCCGCCGGGCCCACCCAGGCCGCCGGTGACCGCGCCGAGCTTCTGAGCGGCCAGCTCCTGGGACTTGCGCAGGCCCTCGTTGACCGCGGCCAGGACCATGTCCGAGAGCATCTCCACGTCCTCGGGATCGACCGCCTCGGGGTCGATCGTGATCGCCTTGACCACCTGGTCGCCGCTCACCATCACCGTGACCATCCCCCCGCCGGCGGTGGCCTCGACCGTCTCGTCCTTGAGCGACTCCTGGGCGGCCATCATGTCGGCCTGCATCTTCTGGACCTGCTTCATCATCTGCTGCATGTTGGGCTGCTGGGGCATCAGACCTCGTTCCCATCGTCGGTGTCGTGAATCTCCTGCGCGTCCAGCTCGGCCACGAAGCGGGCGATCAGCTCCTCGTCTCTGAGCGGGGGATCCGCCACCGCCACCGGAGCCTCGACCGAGGCATCCGCCGCGGCCAGCTCGTAGCGCAGCAACAGCGCCTGCCCGGTGACATTGCGCAGCGCCTCGGCGGCGGCGCGCCGGTAGTCGTCCTGCTCGGCCTTGCGCTTGAGGAACGACGCGCCGGACGGGAACGCTAGCGTCAGCTCGCGCTCGCCCACGGCGACCGGCCGGCACGCCTCGAGCGCGCCCGCGAGCATCGGATTGCCGGTGCGGACGAGA
>DASZMP010000139.1:0-18699 GCA_035551795.1 Solirubrobacteraceae bacterium
TTCCCCTGAGTTTTGGGCCATGCCCCGAGTACGAGGCAATGATTCGACCACCCGAAGAACAGAAAAGGGATGCGCCGGCGCCGCGTCTGACCGCGACCATCGCCGTCCCTCTGGAACCCGAGCTGGTCAAGCTGATCGCACGGTCAGACGACAACCTTGAGGTCCTGTACGAGCCTGGACTGCTTCCGCCGCCGCGCTTCCAGGGCGACCACCGCGGGGCCGAGGACTTCTGCCGCTCGGCCGCCGAGGAGGAGCGCTGGCAGACGATGCTCGCAAGGGCCGAGGTCCTGTTCGGCATCCCTGGGGATACGCCGGCGGGACTGGCGGCCGCGGTCCGATCGAATCCGGGGCTACGTTGGGTACAGGCGATGGCGGCCGGCGCGGGCGAGCAGGTGCGAGCGGCCGGGTTGAGCGCCGCGGAACTCGAGCGGGTGACCGTCACCACCACGGCCGGCATCCATGCCGTCCCTCTGGCTGAGTTCTGCCTGTTCGGGCTGCTCGCGTTCGCCCGGGGGCTGCCGCGCCTGCAGGCCGACCAGCAGGCAAGGCGCTGGGGCCATTACCCGGTGCCAGAGCTCACCGGACGGCGCCTGGTGATCGCCGGGCTGGGGCAGATCGGCGTCGAGGTCGCACGACTGGCCCGAGCGTTCGGGATGGAGGTCATCGGCGTCACCCGGTCGGGGCGCAGCGAATCCCGAGACGTCGCCGCCGTACATCCGGCCTCGGAGCTGCCCGCGCTGCTGGAGAGCGCGGACGCGCTGGTGATCTCGATGCCGCTGACGACCGAGACCGAAGGGCTGATCGATGGCGCCACGCTCGCACGCCTGAAACCGGGAGCAACCCTGGTCAACGTGGGCCGAGGCGGGGTGATCGACGAGGAGGCGCTCGTGCAAGCGCTGAGAGATGGGCGGATCGCCGGGGCCGCGCTGGACGTCTTCACCCACGAGCCGCTACCGGCCGACAGCCCGCTGTGGGAGCTGCCAAACGTCATCATCAGCCCGCACACCGCGGCCCTATCGGTGCACGAGAACGCGCGGATCGCCGAGCGCTTTGTGACCAACCTCGAGCTCTATCGGCGGGGCGAGCCGTTGCTGAACCGGATTGATCCGCAGCTGCTCTACTGACCCCCGTGCGCCATCGGGGCGGCAAAGGCCTGCCGCGTCCGGGGGCAATCGCCTCGGGTTGGCCATACAAAGTCAAGGCAGGGAAGCGAAGTGATTTCGGGCCCAGGCCGGGTAGGGCACCACCGCAGGCACCGCTCACCTCGGAAAGGACGAACGCGCATGTCCGAGTCGGACACCTACAGGATCATCGAGATCGCCGGGACCTCGCCCGACGGAGTGACCGAGGCGATGCGATCAGGGGTCGCCAGGGCGGCAAAGACGTTGCGGGGCCTCGACTGGGTGGAGGTGCGGAGCATCCGGGGCCACGTCGAGGGGGATCAGATAGCTCACTTCCAGGTCGAGATGCGGGTTGGCTTCAAGCTCGAGCAGCAATAGTCGCCCACGGCCGTCGGGCTCGATCCAGGCGACCTGCTCGCCGCCAGGCGGATCAGCTGGTCAACCTCGGAGGATCCCGCCCCAGTCGGCCGGGTCGACGTCAGCCAGCGTCTGCGAGAACGTCCACTGATGGCCCCAGGGATCCTCGGCCGTGTACTGGCGCTCGCCGTACATATGGTCCGTGGGCTCGTCGAGGATCTTTGCGCCGCGGGCTCGCGCCTGCTCGCAGTGCCCGCGGGCGTCCTCGACCCGCACCATCACCGAGTGTGTGATCTCGCCCCGCCGGGGCGGGACGCGGTCGAACCGGACGTCCCCGATGATCACCGCCCCGCCCTCCCCGACGGCCATCTGGGAGCGGTGGTCCTCGCCGATCTGGAGGCGCTCGGCGAAGCCGAACGCCTCGGTGAGCCAACTCACGGCAGCGCGCACATCGGGATAGATGAGCACCGGAATGGCGGTCGCGCTGGGAATCGATCGATTCGGCCGCACGATCGCGGAGCTTACGTCAGCCGGGGGAGCGGGACTGATAGACAGACGGAATGGAGCCCCGCATCGACGTCATCACGCTGGGCGTGAACGATCTGGATCGCGCGCTCGGCTTCTATCGAGAGGGTCTCGGGCTGGAGTCAGAAGGAGTGATCGGAACCGAATTCCAGGGCGACGACGTGACGCCGGCCGGATCCATCGCCCTGTTCAAGCTCAGCGGAGACCTCCTCCTGTCGCTATATCCACGAGTCGATCTGGCCAAGGACGCCACCGTCCCCTACGGCCCACCCAGGTCCGGCGAGTTCAGCATTGGCCACCTCGTGTCGAGCCGAGAGGAGGTCGACGAACTGCTTCGCCGGGCCCAGGCCGCCGGGGCATCCATCGACGCTGAACCTCATGAGCGGCCGTGGGGGATCTACTCCGGCTACTTCCGCGATCTCGATGGACACCTGTGGGAGATCATCTGGAACCCGCGCATGCTGCCGGCCACGCCCGGCACGGACCGGTAGGGTCGGTCCATGCCCGACAGCCGGTTCACGCGGGTATTCGTGACCGGCGCGGCCGCCGGCATCGGCAGGCGTCTGGCTGAGCTGGCCCTCGAGTCCGGAGCCGACGTGGCGGCGTTCGATCAGGCCCGGGACGGACTGACCGAGTTGACAGACGCCGCGGCTCAGCGCGGGCGGCGAGTTCAAGCTCAGACGGTCGATATTCGCGACGCGGAGCGTCTGAACGAGGCGGTCGAGGAGGCGGCCAGGCTGATCGGCGCACCGGATCTGGCGATCAACTGCGCCGGCATACAGCTGGCCAAGCCATTCGAGGAGTTGAGCGCCGAGGAGTTCCGGCGAGTGATCGAGGTCAATCTCCTGGGGAGCCGGAATTTCGCCGCCGCGGTGCTCCCGCAGATGCACGCCGGAGGCCGGTTGGCCCTGGTCTCGTCGCTGGCCGGGCTGGTGCCCAACTACAGCTACGCCGCCTACTCGGCGTCGAAGTATGCCGTGGTGGGGCTCGCCGAGGTGCTACGGCTCGAGTATCGCCCGCGCGGCATAGACGTGTCCGTCATCTGCCCGCCGGAGGTGGAGACGAATCTGGTCGTCGAGGAGCGCAGGACGCAGCATCCGGCCAGCGCGACGTTGAAGCGGACGGCCGGCACGCTGGACGTGGACACGGCCTGCCGGGAGATCTTCTCGGCCCTTCAGGAGCGCGGGTTCATGATCATCCCCTCCCGCCGGGCGCGCCTGGTGGCCTGGATGGGGAAGTACGTGCCACGCCCGCTCGCACACGCCGGGACCGACCTGACGGTCAGGCGGGTCCTGACCCGATCGAGCTGAGGCTCCCGGTTCAGCAGCGGGCAGGTCCAGTACGGCAGGCGCTACGTTTCCCGGAACCGTCTCGGCGACCCATCCCCGGCAGCCGACGTGACTCGAACGACATGACGCAAACAACAACCCCGCCCCACTCGAGCGCGGCCGCTGCCTACGCGGCCGCCGGGAGCCCGCGCCCGTCCAACCGGGTGCTCGTGCTGTTCGGCGCCACCGGCGATCTGGCGGCGCGCAAGTTGTACCCCGGCTTCTACCGCCTGTTCTGCGCCGGGATGATGCCCGAGGACTTCCGGATCATCGGTTCGGGACGGCACTCCCCCGGCGACGACCAGGATTTCCGGGCCCGAATTCGCCAGGCTCTGGAGCGCCAGGGGACCGACGGTCTGAACGAGCGCTGGGAGGACTTTGCCCGGCGCCTGAGCTTCGTCGCATCCAGTGCGCAGGACGGTGCGGATCTGGCCCGCGCGGTGCAGGCGGCCGAGCAGGAGGTGGATGCCGAGGGCGAGCGCCTGGTGTACCTGTCGGTCCCGCCGGACGCGGCACAGGCGATGGTGCGGATGCTCGACGAGACCGGGATCGCCCGGCGGTGTGCGCTGGTGATGGAAAAGCCGTTCGGCTATGACCTGAACAGCGCGCGCGACCTCAACGCAGTCCTGCACGAGGTGATGGATGAGTCGGCCATCTATCGCATCGACCACTTCCTGGGCAAGGAGGCGGCCCAGAACATCCTCGCGCTGCGATTCGCCAATGGGTTGCTCGAGCCGATCTGGACGCGAGACCACATCTCCTACGTGCAGATCGACGTCCCGGAGACCCTGGACATCCAGGGGCGCTCGAACTTCTACGAGCAGACCGGCGCGTTCCGCGACATGGTGGTGACCCATCTGCTGCAGATCCTCGGGATCGTGGCGCTGGAGCCGCCGGCGCGGATCACGGCCGATTCGCTGCACATCGAACGGACCAAGCTGTTCGACGCGGTCAGACCATTGGATCCCGAGCGCGCGGTGTTCGGCCAATACGAGGGCTACCGCGCCGAGGATGGGGTGGCCGATGACTCCTGCACCGAGACGCTCGTGGCCCTGGAGGTGCGGATCGACAACTGGCGCTGGAGCGGCGTTCCCTTCTACCTGCGCACGGGCAAGGCACTGGCCGAGAGCCGGCGAACGGTCACGATCGGCTTCACCGAGGCCCCGCTGCGGATGTTCGCCAACCACGGCACGCCGCATGCCCGCCGGCCCAGCGAACTGGTATTTGAGCTGTCGGATGACCCGAAGGTGTGGTTCGAGTTGCAGGCCAAGATCCCCGGCCCCACGATCTCGCTGGGCACGGCGGCCTTCACGCTGGATCTCGCTGAGGCATTTCGCGACTCGAGCGGGCTGGAGGCGTACGAGCGGCTCCTGTACGACGTGATGATGGGAGACCACCTGCTGTTCACGCGCAGCGAGCAGATCGAGCGCCTGTGGGAGGTCAGTGCCCCGGTGCTCGAGGCTCTGCCAACTCCGCTGCCCTACGAGAAGGGCAGCTGGGGACCCCAGGCGGCGGTGGATCTGGCCGCCGCGCCGGGGTGGCGCCTGCCCGAAGACGGCTGACGGCGGAAGGCATCACCACTGCCTCAGGCGTGCACGTGGTGATACAGCCTGCGCGTAGCCGCGCCCAGGCTGTTCTGAGGCCCCGGGCCTGAGCCCTCCTCGCCCAGCAGGTAGTAGTAGTCGCCGTCGGCAAATGCGACGTTCGATCCGGCGCCGCCGGCGCCGCCCAGCCTGAAGCCCACGGCCCCCGGCACCCCGGCCACCGGGAAGAACGCGAACTCATTCGCGCCCCCGACCCGCCGGAACTTCGCCACGTAGAACCGGAGAGCCTCTCGCGCTGCCGCCGGGCTGCCAAACCGCTCGACCAGCGACAGGCCGGCCATCCCCTGATGGTCCAGATCCTCCTTGGCCGCGACGCGAAACCCGTTGCCCGCGAGCATCCTCGTCTCGGCGGTCGCGGCGGAGGGACTCAGCTGCTCGCTGCTCACGAACCCTCCGGCAGTGCGGTACACCGAGACATCGGTGATCAGAAAGCCGGTCAGCTCGTTGTTCTGCAGGAGTCGGCCGGCGAACTCGGACGGCGGGTGCACGGCTGAGCCGGCGCCGGTCGTGGTGGTGATGGAGGCTGGATTCGGAGCTGCGTGATGACCTCCACCGGCACCACCGCAAGCCCCGAGCACCAGCGTGATTCCGGCGCCGGCGGCAAGAAGGCGGGGCAGCCCCATGCGCCGAGCTTAGGGCCAACGACCACATCTCGGATCCGTATCGGGCCCGGATACGCGTCAGGAGCGCCGGCTGGCACGGCCTGAGGCTCAGTACCAGTCCTGCACCTCGACCGACCACCGAGCCGAGTCCCCGCCCGGGTTGACACTCACCTGATAGGTGCCCGGGCCGGTGTCAAACAGCTGGGTCTGGCCCGTCCCACTGTTCAGGCCGAACGATCCCACCTGGCTGCCCGCGCTCAGCGAGCGGATCCGGGCCGTCGGCCCCGAGCAGAAGAAGATGAACGTGCAGGTGCCCGAGTAGGCCATCCGGTAGACCACGCGCCACCGTGTGCCACGAATCTCAAACGGGACCGATTGCCGGCCGTCGAACCCGGCCAGGTTGCGCCAGCGGGGTGCCTCGGCCACGTCCAGCGTGACGGTGCCGCCGTGGCTCAGTGACACGCGCGCGGCCGGACTCTGCCTGATGACCGAGTTCACCGCGGCGCCGTATCCGGGCACGGGCTCGGTGCGGACGTGCAGGCCGAGCTGCTTGATCAGGGCCTGGGCGTCGGAGGTGGAGAACCCCACCACCTTGGGCACTGCCACGGGCGGTGGCCCCGCGCTCAGGGTCACGCTCACCCTCGTACCGGTGTCGACCGCTGCCCCGGCGGCCGGCCGCTGACCGATCGCCAACCCGGCCGTCACCGAGCTATAGCGATGCGCCGTTCGGAACTGCAGGTGGACACGGGACAGCCGCGCGCCCAGCGCCGTCTGGCTCAGCCCCTTCAGGTCGGGCACCCGCACCCGGGTCGACTGGGTCAACAACGCCGCCAGCAGCAGCCCGACCAGGACGATCAGCACCGCA
Organism: Solirubrobacteraceae bacterium; assembly: GCA_035551795.1. Lineage (GTDB taxonomy): Bacteria > Actinomycetota > Thermoleophilia > Solirubrobacterales > Solirubrobacteraceae > Palsa-465. The sequence goes on from DASZMP010000139.1 coordinate 6,403, forward strand.
CCGAACGCCGCGAGGGTCCGGCGGCGGGCCGAGACATCGACCAGCCGCCGAGCCGACCAGGCGGGCGCCACCATGGTGCGCATCGGCCGTGAGCGGCTCGGAGCATGATCCCCGCCGCCCTGGGACGACGACGGCGGCTGTGCGGGCCCGGCGGTCTGGCCGCCGCCACCGGTCCGCGCTCCGGCCAGCGCTCCGGCCAGCTCGTGGCCGTCCTGGAAGCGCTCCCGCGGATCCTTGGACAGCGCCCGGGACACGACCTCCCGCAGGGGGCCTGGCACGTCGGCGCCCAGCGGCGGAGGGGGATCCTGGAGGTGTTGCAGAGCCAGCTGGACCGGGGCGTCGCCCTCAAAGGGCGGACGCCCCGACAGCATCTCGTACAGCACGACCCCGGCGCTGTAGACGTCGCTGGCCGGTGTGGCCGTCCCGCGCGACTGCTCGGGTGCCATGTACGTCGGCGTTCCGGCGATGGTGGCGGAGAGCTGCGCGCTCGATCCGCCCAGCAGCCGGGCCAGCCCGAAGTCCGTGACCTTCACCGTTGAGTCGCGGGAGATCAGCAGGTTGGCGGGCTTGATGTCACCGTGCACGATGCGCCCCGCATGCGCCGAGCCCAGGGCCCGCCCGAGCTGTTCGGCCACCCAGCGTGCCTCCTCGGCGGGCAGCCGCCCCGCGCCCAGGCGCGCATCCATGTTCCGGCCGACCACCAGCTCGGCCACGTAGTACAGGGCCTCGCCGGAATGGCAGACATCGAAGATCTGGACGATCCGGGGGTCGCTGACGCTGGCCATCAGCTGGGCTTCGCGCTCGAATCGCCGGACCCAGTCGGGATCCTCGGCCCACCACGGCTTGATCACCTTGACGGCCACGGCGCGGGCCAGCCGCCGGTCGCGACCACGGTACACCCGCCCGAACGTGCCCTCACCCAGCAGCCGGTGCAGCTCGTAGCGCCCATCCAGGCAGCGTCCGGTCAGGTCGGGGGCGCGAGGGCCGGCGGTGGACAGTGACATCGAGCGATCGGCGCGGGAACGGAGGCTGGGGCTGGGCGCCCTCGCCCGGAGGCCCCTCGTCACCGAGCGTAGCGCTCAGACCGACGGGCGGCGACCGCTTCGAGCTGGGCGAACCCTCGACCACCGCTCCGCAGGCCGCCACCTGGCAGCCTGTGCCTGGAGCACCCAACCGGAGGAGTGAGATGAGCAGCTACCAGGTGGCGCACTTCAGCGAGGTCCAGGTGATGGACGACGGCCGCTGCCCGCTGCGCCCGATCCGCCACCACTTCGGCATCACCACGTTCGGGGTCACCACATGGACCGCCAGCGCGGCCGGTGATCGGCTGATCAATGAACACGATGAGTCCGACCTCGGCCAGGAGGAGCTGTACCTGGTGCTGGAGGGACGGGCTCGCTTCGAGCTCGACGGCGAGTCGGTCGATGCCGGACCCGGCACCTTCGTGTACGCGCCGGCGGCGGTGAAGCGAACGGCATTCGCCGAGGAGGCCGGCACCACACTCGTGGCGATGGGCGGGGGAGCCCCGGGTCAGCCCTACGTGGTGCAGGGATGGGAGATCTGGGCGCCGATGATGCGGTTGTTCCAGGCCGGCGAGCACGCCCAGGCCGCCGACTGGGTGACCGAACGTCTTGACTCCGGCGAACTGGAGGAGTCCGCCACGTTGTTCTACAACCTGGCCTGCGCCGAGAGCCTGGCCGGCCGGCACGAGGAGGCCATTGCGCATCTGGGCCGCGCGATCGAGATGGACGAGCAGTTTCGCGCCTTCGCCGCGAAGGACTCCGACTTCGACCCAGTCCGCGAGAGGCCGGAGTTCAGCACGCTGGTGGGCGGCTCCGGCTGAGCCGTCGGGCAGGTGGCTAACCGGATCGAACCCGGCGCATGCTGGTGCTGAACGACATGGGGTTCAACCGGCGGGCCGGACCGGTCGGGCTCGCCGCCTCGACGTATGAGTGGAACGCCCAGTGGTACCGTCGCGGGCTGATTACGCCGTGGGTGTGGGAGGCCGCGCTGCGCGACCTTCGGCGATGCCGGCGTGCCGCGCCTGACTGCGACCTCTCGCTGCGTTCGCGGGAGCGCCGAGGGGTCTGAACACCGGCGGGATTCCGCCCGCGGCTGACTTGCCGGTTCAGCCGCGGTCACCCCAGGGGATCCGCGCGTTTGCCCTGGTTGCGCGCCGGGTACCGGCTGCTCGGGACCGCTCGCGTGATGGGAGGATGGAGATGCGCCGGTTTGCATTGGCCTTCGCGGCGGCGGGGATCCTGCTGGGAGCGACGAGCGGCGTGGCCACCGCGTCGACGGGCTCGTTCCTGCTCACCGCCCACTCACCGACCGGGTCGCGTTACGCCCCGACCTTCACCGGCAACGGCCTCCTGGGCGTCCGGGTTCCCGCGGCGGGAGAGGGGTACGCGAGCGGCACGGTGCCGGCCCAGTCCGAGCTGGCGGGCTTCTATGCCAAGCCCGCGCATCCGGCCACCCCGTCCCAGGGCGTGCAGCAGCGCGCCAACATCCCCACCTGGTCCACGCTGCTGTTCGGCGACGCCACAGATAGCTACGGGACCGGCGGCGGGAAGGTGACCGGTTGGCACCAGTCGCTCGATCTGCATACCGGGATCGTCACCACCTCCGGCACCTGGCAGGCACCGGACGGCCATACGGCGACGTTTGCGTACCAGGTGTTCACCGACCGGGCCAGCGAGCATGTGGGAGTCGTGTCGCTGAAGTTCACGCCCCACTGGAGCGGGACGGCCACGGTAACCGACGAGATCGACGGCACCCCGGCCAACCTCAGCGACCAGGTCGGCAAGGGATTCGACGCCGCGCTGCGGCAGATCTGGCTCGAGGTGGCCACCCAGACCACCGGGATCGATGCGGCGATCGCCAGCCGGCTGACGTCCAGCCCGTCGGTCTCCGGCACCCCGACGGAGGTCGACCAGAGCCAGAGCCAGAGCATCGGCCAGCAGCTGAGCTTCCCGGTCAGCTCGGGGTCGACCTACACGTTCACCAAGTTCGTGGGCGTCGACGATTCGCAGGACACGTCAAATCCGGTGGCCGCCGCGCAGGGCGAGGCGGCCAGGGCATCCGCCTCAGGTGCGGCGAGCCTGCGGGCGGCCAACGACCGTTCCTGGAGCGGGATGTGGCGGGGCCGGATCGATGTGATGGGCAACCGGACGCTGGCCACGGACGTGAACGCCAGCGAGTTCTACCTGTGGTCGAACACCCGCGACGGGGTCAACTGGAGCATCTCCCCCGCCGGCCTGTCCTCCAACGGCTACGACGGGCACATCTTCTGGGATGCCGAGACGTGGATGTACCCCTCGCTGCTGGCCCAGCATCCGGACCTGGCTGAGGGGATGAACAACTACCGGTTCGCACGCCTCGGCGCGGCCAGGCAGCATGCCACCGCCACCGGTTATCAAGGCGCCCGCTTCCCGTGGGAGAGCGCGCTGGACGGCACCGAGCAGATTCCGCCACCGCCATCGGTCAACAGCGAGGGGCTGTACGAGATGCACATCACGGCGGACATCGCCCTGGCCCAGTGGCAGTACTACCTGGTCACCGGCAACCGGAGCTGGCTGCGCAAGCGGGGCTGGCCGGTGCTGTCCGGTGCGGCCACGTTCTGGGCCTCCAAGGCCACCCGCGGTTCGGACGGCCGGTACCACGTCGACCACGTGACCGGGCCCGACGAGGAGAACCCGGACGTCAACGACGAGGTCTACACCCTGGTCGCCGCCAAGACCACACTCCAGGACGCGGTCAAGGCCGCCCACACCCTGGGCATGTCACCCCCCGGAAGCTGGTCGTACATCGCCCGGCGGCTGGCCATCCACACCAGCCGGGTCAGCGGCGTGCGGATCTACAAGGAGTTCAGCGGCTACCGCTCCCAGATGGTCAAGCAGGCCGACGTCACGATGCTTCAGTATCCGTGGCGGTACCCGACCGGGGCCCGGGTGGCGCAGAACGACCTGAACTTCTATGTGCCCCGGTCCGACCCGGGTGGGCCGTCGATGGACGATGCGGTCAGCTCCATCGACACCTCCGCCCTGGGCAGCCCGGGCTGCGCGAGTTACGTCTACAGCGAGCGCAGCTACCTGCCGTTCATCCGCGACGTGTTCGACCAGTTCTCCGAGACCCGCTACGGCGGCGCGTTCACGTTCATGACCGGGATCGGCGGATTCCTGCAGGAGTTCCTGTACGGCTACTCGGGATTGCGCTGGGGCTCGAGCGGGGTCAGCCTGGCGCCCAGCCTGACCAAGCAGCTGAATGGCGTGGTCCTGCACAACCTGCGCTGGCGCGGCCGGGTGTTCAGCATCGCAGTGGGCCGGCGCTACACCGCGGTGAGGCTGACGTCGGGAGCGCCGCTGCGGGTGAGCACGCCCGCAGGGAGGCGCACCGTGCACCGGGGTCACACGCTCAGGCTGCGCACAGCCCGACCCGATCTGAAGCCGACCGCTGATCGGGTGCGTTGCCAGAGCACGCATGCCAGCTCCTCCGAGCTGGGGGCGGTGCCGCTGGCGGCGGTGGATGGCAGCCCGGCCACTGACTGGCAGCCGGTCAAGCTGCCGGCCGTGTTCACGACTCGCGTGTCAGGGCGCGATCGCCGGATCTCCCACGCCACCGTGCGCTGGGGGCACCTGTGGCCGCTGGTCACCGCTCCCAACGTGCCACCGGCCCCGGGGCCGGTCAAGACGCTGCGGGCGTCTGATTACACGGTCCAGGTGTCCACCAACGGGCAGACCTGGAAGACGGTCGCCCAGGTGACCGGCGTCACCCAGCGGACGGTCGATCACCTGCACTTCCGGTCGATCCACGCCCGCTGGTTGCGGCTGGTGCTGACACAGGGGAGCCAGCCCCCGATCCCTCCGACCACACAGGATCAGAACCCGCCCCCGACCACGCCGATGCTGGAGGAGCTGACGGTTACGCGGTAGGGGCAGAGCTCACGCCGCGGCGTCGAGCAGCGCCCGCGGCGTGAGCATCACCCGGAGATCCCCGGACTCCACGGCCACCCGGCGCCCGCTCCAGGGCGCCTCCTCGAGGGGTGGCGTGCGGTCCGGGTGCAGCGCATGCAGCCCGTGGAGTCGGTGCGCGTGGCGGATGGCCTGAGAACGCAGCGCCCGCTGGGCGTGCAGCGCCGACAGCCGCCAGCCGGCGGCCAGGAGCTGTGGCCCTTGCCACAGCTCGTACCGCCACCGGCGAAACGCCGTCCTCCCGCGCGGGGTCACGTGCAGCTCGTAGGTCAACTCGATCGGCTCAAGCATCATCCGGCTCACTTCCTGACCGGCCCCGGAGATGCTCATCCTAGTGGTCCCTCGCGCACTAGCCAGCCCGGCAACGGTGCCCCGGAGCTCGAGGGCCAGCGAGGTCATGCCGCTTCGGGCAGCTCGAGTGCCAGCTCGTCCTCGACCGCCGGGCCGGCATCGACCGCCGACTCGGCGACCACTCCGACCGGCAGGCCCGGCCAGGGCAGGACGAACCGGGCGATCAGGGCGCCGGCGGCGACGGTGATCGCTCCGATCCCGAAGGCCAGGTGGTTGCCGCCGATCAGCGAGCTGGCCAGCCCGTGATGCGCGGCCTCCAGGGCGTGCGAGCGACTGGTGGCCACGGTGCCCAGCACGGCCAGACCCAGCGCGCCGGCGACCTGCATGGATACGTTCACGATGCCCGAAGCCAGCCCGGCGTCGGCCGCCGGCACGTCCGCCATGGCGATCGTCAGCAGCGGCATGAACGCGCTGCCGATCCCCAGCCCGATCAGGAAGAACGAGCCGAACAGGGTGGGCAGGAAGTGCGAATGGGGACCGGTGGTCTGGAGAAGCGCCATCCCCGCCACCACCGAGACCATGCCGCCGAGCAGCACGCGCATCGGCCCGAAACGGCTCACCATGCGGGCGGTGATCCCGGTCGAGAGGGCGGCCACCGTCAGCGTCCACGGCAGGTAGGTGAGTCCGGCCTGGAGTGGGGTGTAGTGGAGCACGTGCTCCAGATACAGCGTCCCCAAAAAGAACGTGGAGTACATCCCGGTGACCAGGAAGCCGCGGACCAGGCTCGTGGCGACCAGGCCGCGAAGCCGCAGGATCCGCAGCGGCATGATCGGGTTGGCCACCACCGACTCGGTCATCAGGAAGGCGGCCATCAGCACCACGGCCAGCGTTCCGAAGCCAAGCACCTGAGTGGAGCCCCAGCCGTCCTGCGAGGCCTGGACGATCGCGTAGACCCCGCTCATCAGCGCGCCGGTGACGAGCGACGACCCGATCCAGTCGATGCCACCCTCCAGCCCGGACCCGGGATCATGGGAGATCAGGGCGCGGCCGGCGAGAATCGTCAGCACTCCGATCGGGAGGTTGACGAAGAAGATCCAGTGCCAGCTGAGCGCGTCGGTCAGCGCGCCGCCGGCCAGCAGGCCGAGCGACCCGCCCGCCACCGCGGTGAACACGTACGCGCTCATCGCCCGCGCTCGCTCGCGCGGCTCGGGGAACTGCGTGACGATGATGGCCAGGATCGCGGAGCCCTGCATGGCGGCGCCGATGCCCTGGAGGAAGCGTGCGCCGATCAGCATGGCCTGATCGGTCGCCAGGCCGCACAGCAGCGAGGCAACCGTGAACACGGCCACGCCGGTGAGGAACACCCGCCGCCGGCCGATCAGGTCGCCGAGCCGGCCGGCCAGCAGGAGCAGGCTGCCGAACGTCACGAGGAACGCATTGATGACCCAGGTGAGGTCACCCTGGGAGAAATGGAGGTCACGCTGGATCGCCGGGAGGGCGACGTTCACGATCGTGGTGTCGAGGACGATCATCAGCTGCGCCAGGCACACGACGAACAGGCCGATCCATCGCCTGCGCTCGCTGGAGGAAGAGGTGAGAAGTTCAGTCATACGAGTCCCAACTGTTGCGTTTGCTCCGGGAGGAGCGCTAAACTGGAGGCCACCTCCGTATTACTAAGTGGAGGCTTCCTCCGGTTACTATACGGAGGCCTCCTCCGCTTTGTCAAGCGTTATTGCGAGAACTCCATGCGCACGTCTGAAACCGCCGCCCCGGGCGCTCCCGAGATCAGCCCTCGGGCCAAGCGCGCCGACGCACAGCGCAACTACGACAGCGTGGTTCAGGCGGCTCGGGAGGCGTTTGCCGAGGCCGGCACCTCCACCGCCCTGGAGGACATCGCCCGACGGGCAGGCGTGGGAATCGGGACGCTGTATCGCCACTTCCCCAACCGCCAAGCGCTGCTGGAGGCCGTGTACGTGGGCGAGGTGCAGGAGCTGTCCCGCAGCGCCGAGGAGTTCTCCCAGCTCCCACCGTGGGAAGCCCTGGCCGGATGGCTCGACCGCTTTGTCTCCTATCTGGCCACCAAACGCGCGCTGGCCAACGAGATGCTCCAGTACGTGGATCGCTCGGCGCCGCTTTTCCAGGAGTGCCGGTCGCTCATGTACTCGGCCGGGGAGCCGCTGCTCGAGCGCGCCCAGGCGGCTGGGGCCGTGCGGGAGGACGTCGCCCTGCCGGACATCATTCAGCTGCTCATGGGCATCGCCAACCTGCCCGCCGCCGAGCCGGAAACGGTTCAGCGGCTGCTCACCGTGGCGCTTGACGGCCTGCGCTACCTGCCTGCCGCGGGTTGACCGGCCGGTAGCTTTGCGCGTCTGCTGTCTGGGCGCAGCAGCAATTAGGGCGGCCGTGGCGACTCAGGCGGCGCGAGCCAGTTCTCGCACGCCCGCGAACTCGCTCGCAGCTTCCACGAAGGCACGAAAGAGGGCCAGCTGGGCGGGCTGGCGGATCAGGCATTCGGCGTGCCACTGAACCGCGAGGATGAAGCGGCCGTCGGTGGTCTCCAGGCTCTCCACCGTCCCGTCGGATGCGTGGCTGGTCACACTGAGCCCGGCGCCCAGCTCGGCGACCGCCTGATGGTGGAACGAGTTCACCCGGGTCCGGCGGCGCCGCAGGATGCCGGCCAGCCGGCTCGGGCCGGTCAGCCGGATCCAGTGGGTCGGCTGATGCCCCGGTTCCGGCTGACGATGAACGATCTCCGATGAGAGGTCGGGCAGGTGCTGATGAAGGGTGCCGCCGCGAGCGACGTTGAGCACCTGAAGGCCGCGGCAGATGGCCAGGATCGGCAGTCCGCGAAGATCGGCGGCGCGCACCAGCTCCAGCTCGAACTGGTCCAGCTCTGCCCACGTTGGTCCAAGCGCGGCATGCTCACGCTGTCGATAGGCGGCGGGGTGCAGGTCTGGGCCTCCCGAGAGGCACAGACCGCTCACCTGGTCCAGCAGCGAATCGATAGACTCATGGCGCAGCGGAGGCACGACCACGGGCAATCCACCGGCCGCCTCCACTGCCGCCATGTACTTGAGGCCAAGCACCATCTCGGCCTGGGACGGTTCGCCCTCGGGCGTGGGCGGAACCTGGCCGGCGGCCCGGATCTCCGAAGTGGTGACCGCGATCAGCGGCGCGGAGGAGCCGTCGGCGGGACAGGAGGGCCGCCGCGGGCCAGCCGAGCTGGTCATGGACATGGCGGGAACCGTAGGGCGCGCTCCAGACGGCGCCATTGGCCATCGGGACAAGGATGCGTGGCCGGACTCGCGCCGTGCGGCCGAAGCTCCGCCTTCCCGGCCGGGGCAGCATTGCTGACCGTGATCCAGCCGCCGGAGATCTGAGAGATGTCGCGCCGCTCGGCCACCGATCCCGTCTGGGCTGCGAATCCTGCCGATGAGCAGCTGCCGGAGTGGGCGCACTGGTTCCCCTCGCCTGCGTACACGCTGGGCGCCGAGGAGGAGGTGATGCTCCTGGAGCCGCGATCCTGGAGACTGGCGCTAGACAGCGAGGAGCTGCTGGCCGGTCTGCCGATGGACCTGTCCTCACACATCGGCGCCGAGACACACGATGCGGTGCTGGAGATCGGCACGTGCCCCCACGCCGGCATCACGGGCCTGGACGTCGAGCTCCGCCGGCTGCGCGCCCAGCTTCAGCACCAGGTACACCAGGCCCGCCTGTACCTAGCCGGCTGCGGAACGCATCCGACCGTTACCTGGGAGGACGTCCGCGTGTCGGCGGGCACCCGCTATCGGCTGATCCTCGAATCGATGCGCGTGCTGGCCTGCCGTGAGCCGACGTTCGCCCTGCATGTCCATGTCGGTGTGCCGGACGGCGCCACGGGCGTCGCGCTGCTCAATCGCATGCGGGCTCACGTGCCTCTGCTGCTGGCACTGTCAGCCAACTCCCCGTTCTGGCAGGGCCGCGACACCGGGCTGGCCTCGGCACGGACGCCGATCTTCCAGAGCTTCCCTCGGGTCGGGATCCCGCTTGCCTTCACGTCTTATCTGGAGTACGTGGACGTGGTCGACCAGCTGCTGCGCTGCGGGGCGTTCCCCGAGCCGTCCTTCCTCTGGTGGGACGTGCGGTTGCGCCCGGTGTTCGGCACGGTCGAGGTCCGGGTGATGGACGCGCAGTCGACGGTCGAGCGATCGGTGGCGCTGGCCGCCTTGATTCAGTCGATCGCGCACCTCGAGCTCGAGGAGGGCTTTCACGATGCCGCCCTCATCCACGCCCCGGAGATCCTCAACGAGAACCGGTTTTTGGCGGCCCGGGACGGAATGGATGCGCGCTTCCTTGACCCGGTGATCGAGACGCAGGTGGAGGCCCGGGATCAGTTGGCCGAGCTGCTGGCGGCCGTCATGCCGCACGCCCAAGAGCTCGGCGCTGACAGCGCCCTCGACGCCATCCCCGAGATGGCCCGTGACACCGGTGCCGAACAGCAGCGCGGCCTGGCCGGAAGAATGGGCCTCGACGGGATGCTTCAGTTCCTGGCCGCCGCTTTCAGCCCCAACTAGGCCCTCCGTCTGTGGGGATCGCAACCCCTCAACCGGTACTCGCTCCGAGCAGGACCGTCCCCGCCACGGCGAGCGCCAGCCCGCCGGCTTCGGCGAGGTGAGCGCGGCGACCCTGCAGCAGGACGCCGAGCCCGATCGTGACCAGCGGATACAGGCACGACACGCCGGAGACGATGCTCAGCGCACCGTGGCGAGACGCCGTACCGTAGGCCAGGTCTCCGCCCACGCCTGCGGCGGCAGGCAGCAGCAGCGGCCACAGCCTGCCGAGACCGGGCAGCGTCCGCCGGGCACGGCCGGACCGAGCAGAAAAGATCAGCACCGCGGGAACCAGGGTCCCGACGTCGAGCAGGGTGGCTGCCCACACGGGATCGATCCGGCTGGCTGCGTGTAAACAGACCAGCGCGCCGGCCAGTCCGACCGCGGCGCCCAGGCAGATCCCGACCGCGGCCGGCATCGAGCTCGGCCGCTCGGGCGAGCTGAACGCGCTGCTCAGACCACCGCACAGGGCACAGGCAAGCCCGGCGGCGACCGGCAGGCTGAGCTGCTCACCGCCGATCAGTCCGGTCAGCACGGCCAGCGTGGCGCCGATCGCTGCCACGGGCGCGGTGATGAACGAGTCGCCGCGGCTGATGGCCAGGTAGACCAGGCACAGCTCGAGGGTGGTCCCGATTCCGGCCGCCGCCGCGAACAGGATGCGCGGGTTGTGCGGGAAGGGGACGCCGTGCAGGAGCAGCACGGGAATCAGGAGAAGCAATCCGATCAGCTGCGTGACGGCGAGCACGGCGAACACCGGCAGGCCGCGCCGCAGGGCACCGCCGAAGAAGTCTGAGGCGCCCCAGGCCACTGCGGCGCCGACCGCCAGCAGGATCATCTTCTATCCTCCTCGTTCGCTTGTACCAGTAAAGTTAGTTTTGCCCGGACAGGGTACCAGTAAACATGACTTTGTTGGTACACTGACGTCATGAGACCGGCCGCTGAGGTGGAATTCGTGGGGGGGCACGTTGCCCTGGACTTCCTCAACACCGCGGAGGCGCGCGACGAGGAGGAGCCGGGCGAGGCCCTGCGTACGCCGGACGACCTTCGTGTCTGGGGCCAGCGCCAGGGGCTGCTGGCCAGCGACTCGCGAGCGACGCGGTCTGACTCCCGGGAGCTGCGCACGGCGGTGGCCGCCCGGGAGGTTCTCTACCGGGTGGTCGCGGCCCGCGTTCGCGGCGAGCTGCCGGCGGACGGCGAGCTGGCAGAGCTCTCGCGCCTCGTCGCCGCCGCCCACGACACGGGCATCCTGATGGCGGAAGCCGATGGGCGGCTGGGCTGGAGATGGCCGTCGGAGGAGCTGACCAGCGTTCGCCACAGCGTCGTGCACGCAGCCGCCGAACTGCTGGCCCGAGCGCCGGCTGGGCGCCTCAAGGAATGCCCGGGCGAGCGATGCGGGTGGCTGTTCATCGACACCACCAAGCGAGGCAACCGGCGCTGGTGCTCGATGCGGGAGTGCGGAACCGAGGCCAAGCTGTCGCGCCGGCGAATGCGACAGACGGCGGCGGACGGCTAGCTTTTCGGGCGGTGACCCACCGCCACAGACGTCAGGTCCAGCAGCTGCTCGATGAGGCCTCCCAGGCGCACGCAGAGCTGACCGAGCGCGTGGCGCCGGAGATCGCGGAGTCGATCCCGGTCGATGCCCAGGGCGTGGCGGCAGCGATCGACCATCTGGCCGAGGCGGCGGGCTTCTCGGCTGAGCAACGCCGCGCCCTGATCCGGCCGCACGGGGTCAACCCGGCGGTCCTGCACGCACGCGTGTTCGGCGCGGCGCCGCTGCGGCGTGGCACCGTCATCGGCGCGTTCGTCGAGGGGGCGCGGGTGCGGGCTGACGCGCTGACCGCACTGGCCGACGCGATAGGCGGAACGGAGCTGGGACAGGCGGTGCGCCGGCTGCTCACCGCGGACCCACTGCCCGGCGAAGCCGAGGGTGACGAGGCCGTGGACGCCCTGCGCGCCGCGTATGCGGCGCACGAGCGCGCCGCGCTCCTGATCGCCCAGCGCCTCGACGCCGAGACGGGCTAGTCAGAAGACCTGCGCGTTCGTCCCGATCGCCACCATCGGGTGCCGGCCAGACCGGATCCAGCGCAGGACCTCGAGCAGACGCGCTTCGCGCAGGGCCACGCAGCCCGCCGTGGCCCCACCCACCCAGGCGTGCAGAAAGATGCCCGAGCCGAGTGCGTCCGCCCCTCCGCGCACCGGGTCGACGTTGAAGCGCAGCACCGCGAAGTACGGATAGGCCACCTTCTCGGTCCACAGCGCCTCCGAACCCGGGGCGAACGCGGGGCGGGTGCCGCAGGCCACGGGGACGAACCGGTTGTACTCGGGCGAGTAGGGATCCTCGTCCCACCAGTCGCCGCACACCAGGTGGTGGTAGCGAAGATGCAGGCCGCCGGGGTTCCGCCGGTTCCCGTACAACGTCGATTCGAGGCCGTACACGCCGGTGGGGG
>DASZMP010000140.1:0-2388 GCA_035551795.1 Solirubrobacteraceae bacterium
TCGATCGTCTGCCCGGCGCCGATCTCCCGAAGCTCGGGGGGCCGGTCGGCAGTGAGGACGATCAGCGGCACCCGAGCCTCCCGAGCCTCGATCACCGCGGGGAGCAGATTGGCCGCAGCCGTTCCCGACGTGCACGTGACCGCCACCGGCCGGCCGCTGGCCTTGGCGGCACCGAGCGCGAAGAAGCCGGCCGAGCGCTCATCCAGGTGCGACCAGCACCGGATCCGCTCGTCTCGGGCCAGCGACAGCACGATCGGCGTGTTACGCGATCCGGGGCACGTGCAGGCATGCTGCATCCCGGAGCGAGCGAACTCGTCGACCAGGGCGCGGAGGATCAGGTAGGAGTCGAGGGCGGTCATGATGGGGAAGATGAACGAGCCGCCCACGCTCGTGCTGCTGCACGGCTTCACCAACACCGGCGCCAGCTGGCAGCCGGTGATCCGGGCGCTGGGCGAACGGTACCGGGCGATCGCTCCGGACATCCGCGGCCACGGCAGTGCCACGGACACGCGGCCGGTGACGCTCGATGCGGTGATCGCCGACGTCGCGGGCCTGACGGGGGACGGGTTCACCCTGGTCGGCTACTCGATGGGTGGGCGGATCGCGCTGAACGCTGCGCTGGCACTCCCCAGCCGGGTCGAGCGTCTCGTCCTCATCGGTGCCAGCCCCGGGCTGCACGACCCAGGGGAGCGCAACACGCGGCGCGATGCCGACGAGAGGCTGGCGGGGCAGATCGAGCAATCGGACATCGAGAGCTTCGCCCGCGGATGGGCGCAGACACCGATCCTCGCCGGACTCCCGGCAGAGCTCGCCCAGGAGGTCCACCAGGACCGTCTGAAGAACACACCGCATGGATTGGCCGCCGCTCTGCGAGGCCTCGGCACGGGAACGCTCCCCAGCCGGTGGGACGAGCTTCACAACCTCGCCATGCCGGTCACCCTCATCGTCGGGGAGCGCGACGTGAAATACCGCTCCATCGCAGACCAGATGGCTGCGCGGATCCCTGAACCAGAGGTCCGCACGATCCCGGGCGCCGGTCACGCTGCGCACATCGAACGACCGGCCGTGGTCTCCGAGATACTGAAAGGCGGCTGATCGACCGGAAGGGCGGTTTGGGTGAGGGGTTTGAGGGATCGGTGGGGCGAGCGGGAACCGGCGTTCCCGGTCTACCTGTTGGCGGTTGGGCTGTTGCCGTTCCGCTGGCTGTCGCCGATCGGCTCCTTCCAGGCGCACAGCGAATGGTCGGATCTGCTGATCGCGGTGGCCACGGTTCTGTGGCTGGCAAGACGGCTGAGGCGTCGCACGCTGGGACACGCCTGGCGACGCTGGCAGCTCCCGCTGGGCGCCTATCTGGGGCTGGCGTGTGTGTCGGCGGCGTTGGTGGTGCCCGGTCGGGGTGGCAGCCCGAAGGACGTCGTGCTGATGCTCGAGCTCGCGCTCATGGCGGTGTTGACCGCCGACTTCGCCAGCGACTCGTGGCAGCGGCGCGCGATTGCCCGCGTCATCGTCGCCTCAGCGCTCCTCACCGTGGTCCTCGGAGCCGTCGGCCTGATCCTCTTTTACGCGCACGTCCCCAGTGGCCTGTCCGGCGTTTACGGCGAGCAACTCAGCCCGTCCAGGGTGTTCACACGTATCCGAGCGGGTCTGCAGACCCCGCCGCTACTGGCGAGTTATTGCATCTTCGCCTCGGGGGTCACGGCCTCGGCAGATGCTGGGCTGTCCCGCCGTGTGCGAATCATGGCGCAGGTGGGACTGCTGCTGCTGTGCGCGGCCACCGTGTCACGCGGGCTGATCGGCTTCGTCGTGGCCATGGTCATCCGCAGCGCGACGCGCCTCACGCCCCAGCGGCGCCGGATCGTCGTAACCACCGTGACGCTCGCCGGACTGGCGGTGATCGCGTTTCTCGCAGTCGGCCGCTTCCACGTAGACCTGCACGCCCACACGCCGATCACCTACACCGTGCCCGACCCCGGCAACCGCCGCGAGGCCTTCGCGACCTCGTTGCAAACGCTGGAACATCACCCCCTGGTCGGCATCGGTCCCGGTGCCCTCCCTGGAGTCAACGCCGGCCAGCCCTTCCGCGCCCACTTCACGCCGCTGAACATCGCGGCCACGCTCGGGGTGCCCGCCTTAATCATGTTCCTGGCCATGCTGTGGCTGCTGTGGCGTGACCGGCGGCGCCTCACCGATCTCGCCTACTGGAGTGCTTTGGCCGGCATGGCTCTGGACGGCCTGGCCCAGGATGTAGACCATTTTCGCCACCTCTGGGTGATGTTCGGCCTTGTGGGCAGCAACCGGCCGGGCAGCGAGGAGCCGGCGCAAGGCCATCCCGTGGCCATGCGCCCACCCACCACCAGCCCTACAAAACCGGAACCGACACCTTTCCGT
>DASZMP010000141.1:0-45335 GCA_035551795.1 Solirubrobacteraceae bacterium
ATGATGGCGAGGTGGTGCTGTATTGGCGCCTGCCGGCCAAGCCGGCCGCCCGGATGCTGCGCGAGCTGCGCGCCGACCTGGCCTCCCTCCAGGCCACCGAGTTCTTCGAGAAATGGTCCGCGGTGGCCCCGGAGCCATGAGCGAGCTCGGCCCGCCCGCGCCCGGCGTGAAGGGCACCGTGACGACGGTCGAACTGACCCGCCCGGAGCGCGTCAATGCCCGCCGGAGCGCGGAGACGCGGGCGACCGTCCCGAGCGTCGAGCTGAGCTGCCAGGTCGAGATGGACGCATGTCTCGAGCTGGCGCGCGAACACGGCGGCCGCCCCCTGTCCATCGTGCTGGCGGTCGTGGCCCACCGGCTGCGGGAGTTCCCGCGCCTCAACGGCGCCTACCGCGACGGGCGGTACGAGCTGTACTCGCGGGTGAACCTCGGGATCAGCCTGCCCGGGCCCGACGAGCCGCTGATCGCCACCGTGTTCGACGCGGCCGAGCGGTCTCGTGGCGAGCTCGACGCTGATTTGACTGATCTGGGCGACCGGGCCGCCTCGGGCCAGCTGAGCGCCGCGGAGCTGTCCGGATCGACCTTCACGGTGATGCCTCCCGGACCCGACGGGGTGACGCTGCTGACGCCTCTCGTCCAGTCGTCACAGGCGGCGGCGCTGGCGATCGGACCATGGCTGCAATCACCCGTCGTGCGGTCAGGGGCATTCGCCGTCAGGCGAATGTCGCAATTCACGCTGGCCTGCGACCACCGGATCGTCCAGGCACACCTGGGCGCGGAGTTCCTCGAGCAGGTCAAGCGCTCGCTGGAGGCGCCGGCGCTTTGACCGAATCCGAGGCACCCGGGCTCGAGCAGCTCCTCGCCACCCTCGGCAGGACGGTCCGGGACCGCCGGGTCCTCGAGGCGATCCGCTCGGTGCCGCGGCCGCTGTTCGTCCCACCCGGGTTGAGGGCCCGCAGCTGGGAGAACGTGGCGCTGCCGATCGGGTCCGGTCAGACCATCTCGCAGCCGCTGGTCGTGGCCCGGATGCTCGAGCTGCTGGATCTGCGAGGCACCGAGCGCGTCCTCGACGTGGGCACCGGCTCGGGATACCACGCCGGCCTGCTGGCCCACCTGGGCGGCAGCGTGATCAGCGTGGAGCGTCACGCCAGGCTGAGCCGCCAGGCGGCGGCCGCGCTGGCCGCCGCCGGAATCGGGAACGTGGAGCTGGTGGTGGGCGACGGCAGCCTGGGGCTGCCCGAACGAGCCCCATTCGACGCGATCAACGTCGCGGCGGCCGGAGACCTGGAGACGCTGCGCGAGTTGGGCCGGCAGCTGGCGCCGGACGGTCGCTTGGTGGCTCCGCTGGCCGAGGATTCGGGCCGGACCGAAACCCAGAGCCTGGTGCTCGCGCGGGCCGGCCCCGGGGGCGTGGCGGCCGAGCGGTGGGAGCCCGTCCGGTTCGTACCGCTGATCAGCGGCGGCCCGCCTGGGTGACGTGTCCCTCGTCGGCCGGCGCGATCGGTTCGCTGCCAAGCAGGCGCCCGCGCATCACCTCGAGGGCCACCGGGCTCGAATCGACCAGCACGAATCGCCGCCCCAGCCGCTGGCAGACGGCCCCCAGCGTGCCCGCTCCGGCAAACGGATCCAGGCACCAGCCGCCCGATCGCGACGAGGCGGACACGATCCGCCGCAGCACCCCCTCCGGCTTCTGCGTCGGATAGCCCGTCTTCTCGCGGCCGTTGGTGGGGACGATCGTGTGGAACCACACGTCGGTGGGACGCTTGCCCCGCGCCGCCTTCTCGGCCGTGACCAGCCCCGGCGCCATGTACGGCTCGCGCTCCACCGCATCGGCGTCGTAATGGTGCGCACCTGGCGTTCGCACGTAGACGAGGATCGTGTCGTGCTTGGCCGGCCACCGGCGCCGCGGCTTGGCGCCGTAGTCGTAGGCCCAGATCAGCTCGTTGAGAAACGCGTCCCGCCCGAAGATCTCGTCCAGGAGGAGCTTGCAGTAGTGGGCCTCCCGGTAGTCGATGTGGAAGTACAGCGTGCCGTGCGGCGCCAGCAGCTCCCGGATCCGCCTCAGCCGCGGCTCGAGGAAGCCCAGGTAATCGGCGAACGCGTCCTCGTAGCTCAGCTGCGAGAGCAGCTGCGAGCGGTAGCGCCGGCCGCCGAATCCGACCCGCGAGGACTCGGAGTCCGCGACGACGCTCACCGTGCGGCGCGCCTGAGCGCGGCCCGTGTTGAATGGAGGATCGACGTAGGCGAGGTCGAACGTCTTTGCGGGCAGCAGCGCCAGCACGCCGGCGTTGTCGCCGTGGATCACGAGGTCGTCGTCGAGAACCACCGCCTCATCTGCACTGTGACAGCGCATGGTGGTGACACGCTAGCGTTGTGGTCGGCGATTTCACGCCGCCTGACGCTAGGATCTCCTTCCAGTGTTCTCCTCGCTCTACGCTCGCGCGGCCCGGCATCCGCTGAGCCGGCGGTTCTCGGGTACGCCACTGGCGGCGAAGCTGACGAAGTACGCGATCGGTTCGGCCGTGGCCCTCGCCACCTCGGTCGTCGTCTTTGCCGTGATGGACTACCTGAGGATCCGCACCGGGATCGACTCCGCCGCGGCGTTCATCGCCGGCGCCATCCCCAACTGGGTGCTCAACCGCAAGTGGGCCTGGAAGATGGAAGGGCGGGCGGAGTTCGTGCGGGAGATCCTGGCCTACACGGCGATCTCGGTCCTCGTCTGGGCCGCGTCGACGTGGATGACGGGCCACACGCAGAACTGGGCCCGGCACCACATCTCCCCGGGCAGCGGCCTCCAGGTGATCGTCACCACTGCCGCCTACGTGTTCGTGCAGGCAGTCTTCTTCGGGGTGAAGTTCGTGATCTACGACAAGTGGGTGTTCGCTGGCAAGTCGCGCGTCCGCGCGGCATTGCGGTCGCGACGCCAGGTGTGGAGCGCCGCCCGGGCGAACCGGACGCCGTAACCGAGGTTCCCGCCCTTCTTCGTACGCGTGGCGTGCACGCCGCGATCGCGCATCGTCGTCGGTACCTCAGCCAGGCGAAAGCCGTTCAGCGCAGCGCTGATCTGCAGCTCCGAGGCCTGATACTGCGCCTGCTCCAGCGTCACGGCGGCGGTGACCTCGCTGCGCATGGCCCGCAGCCCACAGGCCGGGTCGGTGATCCGGTGCCGGGTCAGGACCGTGAGGATCGCACCGAACACGATCACCCCAAGGTGACGGGTGGCGTCGGTGGTCAGCTCGTGCCCCAGGCGCCGTGAGCCGGACACGAAGTCGGCCCGGCCGTCCAGGATCGGCTGTACGACGCCGGCAATCTCGTTCGGCTCATACTGGCCGTCGGCATCGATCGTGCAGATGATCTGGGCGCCCCGGGCCCGGGCCAGCCAGTAACCCAGCCTTAGCGCCGCCCCCTGGCCGCGGTTGACGGGCACGTCGCAGACGAGCGCGCCGGCGCTCGTCGCCTGTGACGCTGTGGCGTCCTTGGCGCCGTCCACCACCACGATCACCTCGACCGCCAGGCCGGCCGTCTCGGACGGGATCTCCCGAATCACGTCGGCGACGGTGGGTTCCTCGTTGTAGGCCGGGATGACGACCGCCAGGGCAGCGCCCTGCTTGGCCGGGTGGGCCTGGAGGAATGCCCGGGCGGCTTCGCGCTCGGCCGGCTCCAGCAGCGCCAGCTGCCGCTCGGCGTCGAACGTGTCACTGGGAGCGACGCTCACGAATGCTTCCCCGTGGGCGCGGACATCCCGGCGCCGCCTGGCAGGGGAACCGCGCCGTCGATGTCGAGCGCCCGCCATTCCTCCCAGACTCCCGCCACTCCACCGGCAAAGTCGTACTGCGGCTCCCAGCCCAGGCTTCTGGCCCGGCCGTTGTCGACGATCACGGCCGGCATCTCGCCCGGCTTGGCCGGACCATGCCGGATCGGAAGCTCCGCTCCCGTTGCCTTGCGGACGACGTCGACGACGTCGAGCACGCTCAGCGACGTTCCGGTGCCGATCAGCACCGGTCCCTGCCAGCTCTCGTCGCTCAGCGCCAGCCGGGCGGCGGCAGCGACGTCGCTGACATGGACGTAGTCCCGGACCTGAAGGCCGTCGCCGTACACCTCGAAGGTCGTACCCAGCCTGATCGCGCGCATCAGCCGGGCCACGATGCTGTCCTTCGCCTGCATCCCGGGACCGTAGGCGTTGGTCAACCGGATCGCGGTGCAGCGCACCCCATAAACGGACGTGTAGGCCGACATCAGCATCTCGCCGGCGGCCTTGGTGGCCCCGTACGGCGTCAGTGGGCGCAGCTGGGCGCGCTCGGTGATCACCGGCTCCTCCATCGGGCCGGTGATCGCGCCTCCGGTCGAGGCGAAGACGAGCGCGCTGACGCCCGCCGCCCGGGCGCCCTCCAGCACGCGATGGGTGCCTTCGACGTTCGTGGCGAAGGTGAGCTCCGGCTGCTCGATCGAGCGCAGGACCGACGTCACGGCGGCCAGATGCACGACCCCATCGAAGCCACCGTCGAAGGCCGCCTCGATCACGGCCGGGTCGGCGATGTCGCCCTGAACGAGATCGACCTCGGGATCCACGTGGGGCTGAAGATCAACCACCCGGACCTGATGGCCCTGGTCTGTGAGCGTGGCGACCACGTGCCGGCCGATGAAGCCGGACCCGCCGGTGACAAGAATTCGCATTCGGGATGCTCCAGTAACTTCAGGTCGATGGGTCTCAGCACTGGCCGGCGGCACCGGTCGCCGGCTGCGACCGGTGGCTGGAGTTGTCACTGACCACGCGAACGGGCGAGGATAGCGGGATCGTGCGCCGCCGTCTGGGTGGCTGGACCGCCGGCGCCGTGGCGCTCACGGTGGTGATGGTCGTCCTGGTGGTGACGGCCCTGCAGTCGCCTACCGGCATCGTCGCGCCACCCGCCGGAGCGGTGCTCCCAGCCCCCACCGCGAGTCTGCCCGGGTACCGGCCAGGCGCCGGCGCCGAGCTGTCTCAACGGGCCGCCTCCGGCAGCGCCCAGGCCCTATTCGTCAAGAGCCCGGGCGGCGTGCCGGCCACCGCAGCGCGCGTCGCCCGCTTCCGCCCGCTGATCGACGCTGCGGTTCGGGGCACTGACATCCCGCCGGTGCTCCTGGAGGGTCTGGTGTTCCTGGAGAGCGCCGGCCGCCCGTACGCGGTGGCGGGCGGCAGCGTGCAGGACGCCGCCGGGCTGACCCAGATCCTGCCCAGCACGGGTAGCTCGGTGCTCGGCCTGCACATCGATCTGGCTCGCAGCGGCCCGCTGCTGGCGGCCGCTGAGGCGGCTCAGAGCGCCGGCGCCACCCGGCGCCTGGCCCGCCTGAACGCCCAGCTGGCTCGAGCCGATCAGCGCTTTGACCCGGCCCGGGCGCTGGCCGGCACGGTGCGCTACCTGCTGATCGCTGAACGGGACCTGGGCCGGCTGGATCTGGGGGTGGCCGCCTACCACGCCGGCATCGGCAACATCCAGACGGTTCTGGACGACTATGACCGCGGTCGGCCCGTGTCCTTCGCACAGGTGTACTTCGACACCGCCCCGAACCGCCATCCTGCCGCCTGGAGCTTTCTCAGCCAGCTCGGCGACGACTCGTCCCTGTATCTGTGGCGGGTACTCGAGGCCGAGCGCCTGATGCAGATGTACCGCTCCCAGCCCGGCGCGCTGCGCCGCCTGAGCGGCCTGGAGACGGGGTACCCATCGGACGCGCTCGCGCTGCTGGGGCCCACGATCCAGCCGTTCTCGGGCCCGGCGGCGCTGTCAGCCGCCTACCAGTCGGGGGCGCTCGTCCCGCTGCCCCGGGATCCGAGCCGCCTGCACCTGACCTATGCCCCCGACATGGGTGTGCTGGCCCGCCGCTGGCACGTCCCAGTATCGCTGTACCGGGGCCTGCGCCCCGCGGCGCTGGCCGTCCTGCTTCGCGTTGCCGCAGCGGTCCACGGGCTGGCGGGCGGGACACTGAGCGTTACCAGCGCGGTGCTCGACCGCCGCTACCAGAGCCTCCTGGGGTACGTGGACCCACCGGGCGCGACCGGCTTCACCTTCCAGATCCTTCGCCACTACAGCCCCGCCGCACAGGCACCGGCGCTGCAGTTCGTCCTCGACCGGCTGCAGGCGCTGGACCTGATCGGCTGGCTACGCGGGTCGCGAACCATCGAGGTGACCGTGGCTCCCGACGCCGCCCAGGTGCTGCGCAGCAAACCGTGAGCGTCCTGCGCCCGGTAGGTTTCCGGCATGGTCGACGCAATCCGGACTCCCGATCAGCTCCTGGAGGGGCTTCCGGAGTTCCCGTTTGCGCCGCACTACCGCCAGGTTGACGGCCTGCGGCTGGCCCACCTGGATGAAGGCGACGGGCCACCGGTCGTGCTGCTGCACGGCGAGCCGACCTGGTCGTTTCTGTGGCGCAAGGTGATTCCGCCCCTGCTCGAGGCCGGCTACCGGACGATCGCTCCCGACCTGCCCGGCTTCGGCCGCTCGGACAAGCCCGTGGAGGCCGACTGGTACAGCTACGACCGGCATACCGACGCGGTAGCCGGGCTGCTGGACGAGCTGGACATCCGCGACGCCACGGCGGTCGTGCACGATTGGGGCGGCCCGATCGGCCTGCGACTGGCCGTCGAGCAACCCGCGCGGTTTGCCCGCATCGTGGTTCTGGACACCGGCCTGTTCACAGGTCACCAGCCGATGAGCGACAACTGGCATGCGTTCCGCGATTTCGTGGAACGCACCGACGACCTGCCGGTGGGACTGCTGGTCCGGCGGGCCTGTCATACGGATCCCGGCGACGAGGTGATCGCGGCCTACGAGGCACCGTTTCCCAACGCCGCGTCCAAGGCCGGGGCGCGCGCGTTTCCGCTGATCCTCCCGCTCACCCCCGACATGCCGGGCGCCGAGACAGGTCAGCGGGTTCTCGACGCGCTGCGCCCGGACACCCGGCCCAAGCTGTTTCTGTGGGCCGACGCCGACCCCGTGCTGCCACTGTCGGTGGGCGAGCGGTTCGCGGCCGCGCTCGGGGGCGCCGTCGAGGTCGTGGAGCAGGCTGGTCATTTCCTGCAGGAGGACGCGGGTGAGCGGATCGGGCGGCGAATCGCCGACTGGCTTGGCTCCGAGGGCGGTTCGGCCTGACGCGACGGCCTGAGGCCGTATACGACGGCCCGAGACCGGTATGCCACGGTTGGTTGGGTCGGGTGGGCGGTTTGAGCGTCCGGTGCGTGCGCAGAACCTGTTCCAGTGCGCGATCGCGGCAGCTCGAGACAACCAAAACGGTCGGCCGGCCAGTCACCGCGGCGGTTTCGGACAGCACCCAGCCGACAGCACCCAGCCGACAGCACCCAGCCGGCAGCGCGCGCCGCGCTACTGCGACAGCGGCAAGGACTCCTGGTCCTCGGCGAGCGGAGCCTCGGCGGGAGCCGCCGCCATCCGCGCCATGCGGGCCTCGTAGGCAGCGCGGGCCGCATGGTCGGGAGTCGTGACCGCGTCGCCGCCGCCCAGGACCCTTCCCACCGCATCCATCGCCTTGGTGGACAGAAGGGCGCCACTTCGGATCACTGCGTTCATCCGCTTGGGCACGTACACCTCGTAGCGGTTGGTCTGAAGCGCCTCGACGATCGCGTCGGCGACATCCTCGGGCTCGGGGGTCTTCACACCCCGCAGCTGCTTGAGACCCGAGTAGAGCTCGGTGTTGACGCCCACCGGCATCACCACCGAGAAGTCGATCCCGAGGGGGAGGAACTCCTGCCGCAGCGACCCGGTCAGGCCCACGACCGCGTGCTTGGTCGCGCAGTAGGTGGCCAGATGGGAACTGGGCGCCTTACCGGCGATCGAGGCAATGTTGACCAGGTGGCCGGTCCGCCGCGGCGCGAAGCGGGCCAGCGCCAGCTTCGACCCGAGCATTACGCCACGCAGGTTGATGTCAACGATCCGATCGGCGGTCGCATCCGTTTCGTCCAGGTAGGGCCCCACGGGCATGATTCCGGCGTTATTGACCAGCACATCAAGAGGGCCCAGGCGCTCCTCGACCTGGCTGACGAAGCTCTCGAAGCTCTCGCGCCGGGTCACGTCGAGCGGCAACCCGAGCGTGTCCGCGCCAAGCTCCTGCGCCGTGCGCTGAGCCAGATCGGCCTCGATGTCGCCGATCGCCACCCTGGCCCCCTGAGCGATCAGCGCCGCCGCCGTGGCCCTGCCGATGCCGCGGCCACCGCCGGTGATCGCCACGACCTTGCCGCCTAGCGAACGTGAGACTTTCGCCATTGCTCCGTCCTCCTCTTGGTCACGCTGCCGGTGGGCGATCAGGCGCCCGCCCGACAGACGGTACCCTCCTCTCCCGCCCGGTGCTCAGCGGTGGCCGTGGCCGCGGCCGTGCTTGGCCGCGGCGCTGACGGCGTGCTTGAGGCCAGGCCCATGAGGCCGAGTCGACCACGTGTGGGCGTGGCCCGGGCTACCCGCGTGGGGCCAGACCTGAGCGGCCTGGTGACCCCAGGCGTGGCCGTGCGGCGCGCCTGCAGCGTGCCGGGTCGGCGTAACCCTCGGCTGCGACACCTGCGCCTGCGCGCGTGGCGTCATCGCCGCGTGGGTCACGCGCGGTGCTACTGCCTGAGCCAGCTTCTTGGCCTGGCCGGGCGGCAGATTGGCCAGCGATCGGTGCCCCAACCCGGACGGCAGGCGGCCCGCCGAGTGACCGGGCGCGCCGCCGCCGTTTCCTAAAGTCGCCGGCGCCGAATGGTCATGGCCGCCCGTGTGCCGATCACCGGTCGCGCTGCGCTGCCGTCCGGTCTCTGCCCGGCCGTGGTGCCCCGCGACCCTGGTCACCGTGGTGCGGCTGCTGACTGCATCCGGCGACTGGACCTGGACGGCTGCGACCGAAGCGCCGGAAGCACCGGTGGAGGACGCGTGCCGGGAGCGCGTCACCGAGCCCCCCGCTGGGCGGACAGCGTGCGGGTGGCCGCTCGCGCCCGCCTCGAACGCACGGACCGGAAGATCGGATGCCGAGACCACGACCGTCCCCAGCGTCCCGACGCCGGCGATCACCGCGGCGGCGATCCCCTTGAGCACACCCGTCTTAAGGGCGGAGGAGGCGATCAGCCCGGAGCCGCCCACCGCAGCCGCTCCGCCGGCGCCGACGGCGGCGGCCAGCAGGCCCTCCTTGGCCAGGATCGTCGGCCCGATCGGCAGAAGCAGCCCGAACTGACGGCGCTGGCGCTGAACCTGGGCGCGGTAGGCCCGGCAGCCCTCGCAGTCGCGCAGATGCCGGCGGA
Organism: Solirubrobacteraceae bacterium; assembly: GCA_035551795.1. GTDB lineage: Bacteria > Actinomycetota > Thermoleophilia > Solirubrobacterales > Solirubrobacteraceae > Palsa-465. The sequence goes on from DASZMP010000141.1 coordinate 9,254, forward strand.
GGTTGCCCCGCCGCAACGCCGCGCCGCGGCCGATGGCCAGCTCTTCGCGAATCTCGTGGCAGGAGGTGTCCCGCGCCGTCCGGCTGGCCAGCAGCGATTCCCGAGCCTGGAACACCAGTGCCTTGACCTTGTCCCGGGGCACCCCGAGCACCTCACCGATCTCCGCGTGGGACAGGGACTCCAGCTCCGCCAGGACGATCGCCGCCCGCTGCTCGTCGGGCAGGCGGTTGAGGTCGCTCACCAGGTCGCGAAGATCCTGGCGGCGCTGCACCTCAGCCGCCAGCCCATCGGTGACCGGCTCATCGAGCTCGGCCGTCGGACGCTCACGCTGAGAGCGCAGCACCGAGTAGCAGCGGTTGCGGGCGATGGCGAACAGCCAGGGGCGCAGCTGGATCGCCTGCCGGCTGGACAGCAGACTCGAGTACGCGGCCATGAACGTGTGCTGAAGCGCGTCCTCGGCCTCGTGCTGGTCACCCAGCATGTGGCGGCAGAACGACAGGATCCCGCGGTGGTGGCGGTCATAGACGGCGTCGAACGCGCCCGTGCGCCCCTCGCGCACGAGGGTGACCAGACGCGCATCGGAGGCGAGCCGAATCAGGCGCGGTCCGGGTATCGGGATTCGGGGCGCAGCAATCCGCGGAACCGTTCCGGCTTCCATAGTTGGATTATCGGGCCGGGAGGCGGAGCCTCCGGCCGCCGGCCAAGCCGACGGACAGATGTACTACGTGAACCTCCGCAGTCGCCGCCGCCGAACCCGCGCCGGCTTTAGCGGGGGTTCGGAGGTCCCGGCGGAGACACGATGTCCCGTCCCGTGGGACTCAGTGATTCGTCCAGTTCGAGCTGCCAGTAGTAGCGGGTGAACGTGACCCCGGCCCGGTATTCGCCCACGTGCGGTTCCACCCGCTCGCCGGCGGCCATGCGCACGATCAGCTCTGGGTACGTGCGGCCCGGCAACGCCGCGTACATGGGCGCGGGGAACGCCCCGCCGAAGCGGGTGTTGACATCCGTGATCCCCATCCCAACCCGCGAGTCGCGGAACACCTGAACGGTGCACGGACCGCGCACCTCAAGCGCCTCGACCACGCGCCGTCCCAGCTCGACCAGCTCCCGGTCGTCGATCACCGTGCCCTTGATCGACTCGCCTCCACGGGACTCGATCATCGTGCGCGGGATCGCGTTCAGGCAGCGTCCCTCCAGGTCGCTCAGGCAGTCGATCGAGAACTCGGGGCCGTCCATGGCCTTCTGCACCATCACCGGCTCCTCGGCGTAGTCGATGAAGAACTCGGCGGCCCGGGCATCCCTGGCGCGGAGGATCGATCGCGCCCCGGAGCCTTGGCGGGGCTTGACGATCACCGGGTAATACGGCGGTTCCTCGCCCGGCAGCACGGTGGGTGGGGAAGGGAGTCCGAGCCGCTCGAGGAGCAGGTGCGCCTCGTATTTGTCAAACGTGGCCCGCGCGGTGTCGGGTCCCGGAACCAGAGCGGGCAGCCGGGCGGACACCCGCGCGTGGGCCAGCACCTCGATGTCCAGGTCGGTGAGCGGGATCACCGCGGTCACCCCGTGGCGCTCGCACAGCTCCTCCAGAGCCGGCACATACCCGGGATCCTGGATCGGCGGCACGGAGACGCGGACGTCGGCGGCGTACTGCGCCGGCGCCAGCGGGTTGGGATCGGCGGCCACGACCCTCGCGTGCTGGGCGAACACGGAGACGATGTCGTAGCGCTTGCCGACACCGGTGAGCAGAACCCCTACGTCGCGCTTGGTGGCTGCCATCCGCCGGTCTCTCCCTTGTACAGGCCATGGCCGGCCAGAACCATGGCCACGGTCGAGCTGAGAATGCGCAGATCGAGCGCCAGCGACTCGTGCTCCACGTACCACAGGTCGAGCTCGATCCGCTCCGACCACGGCAGGGAGGCCCGGCCGTTGACCTGCGCCCATCCGGTGATCCCGGGGCGCACGGCCAGCCGCCCCCGCTGGCGCTCGGTGTACTGCTGCACCTGGACGGGCACGGTGGGACGCGGCCCGACGATCGACATCTCTCCGCGCACCACGTTCCACAGGTTGGGCAGTTCATCCAGCGAGTAGCGGCGCAGCCAGCTGCCCAGCCGCGTGATCCGATCATCTCCCCGCTGGATGGCCAGGCCGGGGCCGATGAACTCGGCCCCGGTGACCATCGTGCGCAGCTTGAAGATCTCAAACGGCTGTCCGTTCCGGCCGCTCCGGGTCTGACGGTAGATGGCGCGACCAGGCGATTCGCGTCGGATCAGCAGGCACAGCACCGCGATCAGAGGTGCCGTCAGCACCGTGGCCGGGACCGCGATCAGCAGGTCCAGGCCCCGCTTGATCATCGCGTGCCCTCGGCAGGCTCCCAGCCCGCCTCCGTCCCCTGGGTCAGCCAATCCCACAGCCCGGCGGCCAGCGAGGCAGTCGTGAGCACGTAGTACCGCGCCACCAGAAACGGCCGCACCGGTATCAGCGGCGCCATCGCCGCAGCCAGCAGGAGGGCCAGCTGCGCGGCCACCGCGACGACGTACACCCAACCCTGCCCCAGCAACGCCAGGCTCGCGGCGAGCGCCACCACATGCAGGAACGGCGTCGCATAGCGGAGGATCCGGTGGGAGAAGATCATCAGGGCGTACAGGGGGTCATATCCGCGGGGCGAGAGCATGCCGCCGCGCATCACGATCGGCCAGCCGTGGCTCATCATCCGCCGCTTGCGGGCGAACTCGCCCTCGATCGACGGCACCATCTTCTCAGTGGCCCGGGCGTCCGGTGCGTATACAGCGAGCCACCCCCGTTTGACCATCTTGAACGGAAAGCTCAGGTCGTGGCCCATGATCGGGTCAACCTCCATATAGGACTCGCGGCGGGTGGCGTAGATGGCGCCGTTGCCGCCGGTTACCGATCGCAGCGTTGACTCGAGCCGGCGCAGGAGCATCTCGTAGCGCCAGTACACGCCCTCCTGGTTGCTGCCCTCGCCGCCGAACCGCACATCCCCGCACACGTAGCCCACGCGCGGCTCGGCGAACGGCTCCACGAGCTGGCGCAGGGCATCGGGCGCCCACAGCGCGTTGGCATCTGAGAACGCCACGATCTCACCCCGCGCCTGCCGGACAGCTGCGTCCTGGGCGCGGATCTTACCGCCCCGGGGCAGCTCCAGAACCACCTCGGCCCCGGCCTCCCGAGCTCGCGCCGCCGTCCCGTCAGGCGAGCCGTCGCAGGCGACGATCACCTCCAGGCAATCGGGTGGATAATCGAGATCGCGCAGGTTGGCCACCCGCCGCGCGATCACCGCCTCCTCCGCGTAGGCGGCCACGATGACGGAGACCACGAGCGGCTCTGTCCGGCCCGCCCGGGGCTGGCCGGCACCCGGGCGGGCGGGGCGCAGGCGGCCCAACGCCAGCAGCAACAGCCCGTACCCGGCCTGGGCGTAAACGAGCAGGCCGGCCGACACCCAGAACACGATGGCCACGGCGGTCATGCAGCGAGGATTCTCTCGTACAGCCCGAGCGTCAGCCGCGCGGCCGCATCCCACGAATAGGGACCCTGGGCAGCCGCCATGGCCGCCTCCTCCAGCGACCGGCGCTCGCCGGGATCCTCCACGAGCGTCCGCAGCGCCGCCGCCAGCGCCCCCGGATCCCCCGGCGACACCAACCTGGCCGCCCCGATCTCGGCCAGCTCGCCGAAGCCGCCGACGTCCGTGAGCACGACCGCCTTGCCGAAGCCCAGCGCGCTGGCCAGCACCCCGGACTGATCGAATCGCTCAGTACGCGTGTAGGGCAGCACGACCACATCCGCGCGGCGAAAAACGGTCGCCGCCTCGGCGCTGTCCACGAACCTGGGCACCCAGCGAACCGACTCGGGGGCGCGGCCCCGCAGGCCGGCGATTTCCATCAGCGGGCGTCCCACCACCCAAAGCTCGGCGCCGGAGATCTCCCGCCAGGCCTCCAGCAGCACGCCCAAACCCTTGTAGGGCCTGATCAGGCCGAAGTACAGGACCACCGGCCGGTCTGTGTCGGGGAGCTCGGGCGGCATCGATCTCGGGCCCGGAGGCTGCGCCAGATGGTCGAACGCGCCGTGATGAATGACATGGACCCGGTCGGGGTCGACGCCCACCTCGTCGACGAGCACGCGCCGGCCGTACCGCGAGTGCACGATCACCGCCCTCACCGCTTGCAGCAGCCGGCGCTGTGCCCACACCTGACCCGGTCGCGGCTCCCGGGGCAGAAGGTCGTGCGCGGTCAGGACGACCGGGCGGTCGGGGAGCAGGCCGAGATCGACGACCGGCACGGTCAGCCACTGGAAGTGGACGATGTCCGCCCCCTGGGCGGTGCGGCGGTAGCGCACCATGTCCGGCACGTGCTCGGCCAGCTTCATCGCCCGCCGGCGGCCGGATCCGGCCGCCCCTCGAGCGTGCCGGTAGAACTCGGTGGCGCGGACGTAGCCGTCGGGTGGCGGCACCTCGCCGTACGGGAAGCGGGTGGTGATCAGGCGCACCGAGGCCCCGGCCCGAGCCAGCGCCGCGGCCAGCGCGTGATCGTAGGGGGGCGTGTAGGCCGAGGGATCGACCAGATCCACTCGGGTCATCTGCGGGCGCCTCGGGCCCAGCGGCGGGCGCGGCGGCGCCACCGGGAGGCGCTTTCCCGCAAGCGCCCGACGGGTCTGCCTGCCGGGCGGTTGGGCAGGCGCAGCCCGATCAGCTCTTCGACCGCCAGCAGTGCGTCCAGGGCCAGGAACTGCAGGCGCTCACTCCGGCTCCTAGGACGAACCTGCAGGGCGGTGCCGGTCCGAGGTGCCGGCAGGGCCCGGACCGGACGGCGCAGGACGCGCCGCACGGCCGTCTCCGGTTGAAAGCCGGGGTAGCGGCCGGCCAGCCATGCCCGACCGGCCGCATAGGCGCGCCACTGGCGCCTGAGTTCGCCGACCGTCTCGCGGTAGTGGTGCTCCACCACCGCCTCGGGCCGTAGTTCGAGCGTCCAGCCGAGGTCCTGCAGGCGCCAGCAGAAATCGGTGTCCTCGGCGGCCCACACGCCCTCCTGAAACCCCTGGGCCGCCTCGAAGGCCTCGCGGCGGACGAGCAGGTTGGCGGCGGCGGCGCGAGGCCGGAACGGATGGGAGATGTGGGCGCCCTGGGACAGGAAGTTCCGGGCGGCGCCATAGCGGGCGGCCAGGCTGGAGGCTGAGCCGGCCCCGATGATCTCGCCGGCCACCGCCCCCACTCGATCGCCGATCGGCGCCGAGAAGTACATCTCCAGGAGATCGGCCGGCGCCTGCGTATCGGCGTCCAGGAACAGGATCCAGGCACCGCCGGCCCGTGCGGCTCCGGCGTTACGGGCATGGGCGGGAGACCGCTCACCGAAGGCGCGGACCACCGTGAGGTCGTCCGCCTCGGGAACGACACCACAGTTGTCGGCCAGGATCAGTTCGTCCCCCGGAGCTGTGTCGAGCGAGCGCAGCAGCGCCATCGCCATCAGTGCCTCGGCGATGTCGCCGGCGAACGGGACGACCACGCTCACGGTGGGTCGGACGGACGCTGCGGAGCTCAAGGCGCACCCCGTCCGGCCACGCGGTACGCACGCGCCCGCTGGATCAGCCCGCGCGCTCCGGAGAGCTCTTGGCGATGCGCGAACCCGGTTGCCAGCAGCACGGGCGGGATGGCAAAGAACACGACCGCGCGCAGCAGGAATCCTGCCGCCCCGTGAGTGGGCAGAAGGAGATCACCGAGCACCGTGAACAGTCCCATGACGGCAACGATATGCGCCAGACGACGCCACTCGAAGTCGACCGGGAACGCCCGCCGGATCAGAAGGTGCATGACGCCCAGCATCGCCACGTAGGCGCCGCACAGCGCCACACCGGCACCGGCGATCCCGTAGCTCGGCACCAGCAGGACCAGCAGCACCACGTTCACCGCGAGTCCAGCCAGTGCCGCCGGGAAGTTGCGGCGCGTCACCTTGGCCCGGCCGGCGATCACCAGCTGCACCACCCACAGTCCGTACATGGCCCAGCCCAGCGACACCCATGGCACCGCCCGGTAGGCCTCGAAGAAGCGCGGCGCGGCCAGCAGCCGGAGGATCCACCGGGCCTCCAGCGCCAGCCCGGCCACCACCCAGCCGCTGATCAGCACATAGTACGTGGTCACCAGGCCGTACAGGCGGCCCGCCTCACGCTCGTCACGCACCGAGTAGGCCAGCGGCGGCCAGGCGTATTGGAAGGCGCGCACGATGAACGCCACGGCGCCGGCGAGCTTGATGGCCAGGGAGTAGAAGCCGACCGCGGCCGCTCCCCGCGAATGAACCACGTACTGGCGGTCGAGCACGCTGAGCGCGTACACCGAGGCCTCGGCGGGCACGGTGGGCAGCCCGAAGTTCAGGAGCGTGCCCAGCGGCTCCCCGAGCGCCCGGCGGACTCCGAGCCGGCCGCGCATCGTCCACCACAGCCCGAGCAGGACGACCACCGTGGCGCCGTAGTTGGCGATCAGCAACCCGAGCGCCCCGAGCCCGAATCCCACCACCAGCACTACCGAGGCGATCACCGTCAGGGCGACGTTGCTGACCGAGGCCACTGCGTAGGCGCGCAGACGCTCCTCGACGCGGAGCAACGCGTAGGCCAGCTCGAGGTTGGTGAACGCCCACACGCCGAGCACCGCCACCCGGAAGTCCCAAGGGCGGTTGGTGGTGGTGACGAGCCGCGCCAGCGGGCCGGCCGGGATGGCCAGCGCCACCGATGCCACGGTTGTGGTCAAAAGCAGGAACACCACCGCTCGCCGCGCCAGGGCGCTCCGGCGTTCCGCATCCTCGTCGCTGAAGTAGAAGCGCACGAAGGACTCGATCATCCCGAAGCGCACGACGATGCTCATGAAGATCACGAACGTCGCCAGTGTCTCCACCACGCCATAGCCGACCGGGCTCACGTAGCGCGTGTAGACCGGGAGCAGCAGGACGGCCAGCACCTTGGCGATCGCGTCGGCGATCTGATAGGCGCCCAGGGCGCTGAGGAGTCGTTTCAGGTAACCCGACACGGTGGACCGATCATCTGGACAGCAGCTTCCAGAGGCGGGCCATCAGCTCCTGAGCATCGACGTTGTGGGCGAGGCTCGTCGCGAACCCCGGCAGGCCGATCTCCACCACCTTGCCTCGTCCATCCTGGAAGCCCGTGATGTTCGATTGACCGGCGGCCACCCCGGCCACCGAGACCGCGGATCCGGCGGTCCCCGCCGGGGGATTGATCGCCTGCCCGGTGTCGAAGCCGGGGAGAGCGACCGTGCTGCCGAAGATGCGCAGCCGGTCGCTGAGCACGGTGATCAGCGACCCACGGATGCTCGTCACCGACCCGTGGTGCGCACCGAACGGGTCCTCGGACAGGCCATCGGGCGGGCCTGCCGTCTGCGAGCCGGCCGAGCCGTGCAGCGGAGCCTCCGACTGCATCGAGTCGACGCCGACCGACAGCACGGATCCACCCGAACGGGCGTAGCCGGACAGGGCTGAGGTGAGGTTCGACGGCAGCCACGCCAGGCTGCCGTCGAGAAGCACCCCGGTGTGACCGGTCAACCGAGGTCCCACGCCATCGGCCAGGCCCACGTCGGTGGTCAGCTGGTAGTACCGGTGGCTACGAGCCAGATAGGAGATCAGCGCCTCCTCGGCCGACAGGCCCCGCGGCAATCCGTCAGCGAGGGGCCGGTTCAGCGAGATCCGGTCGCCGGCCGACAGGGTGCTCGGCAGCCCGTCGCCCGTGTCGTCGACCGGATTGGCGCCCTGCCAGCTGAGTGCGGGCAGGACGAGCAGGACGTGCGTGAACGCCGCGTGCCCGGTCGCACTGGCAACGACCGGCACGACCATGTGGTGGCCGTCGCTCTGCAGAGCCACACCGTAGATGGCAGCGTGATCCCGCGGCAGGCGAACATGGAGCACGTAGCGCCCGGCCGCCTCCCGTCCCTGGGCCAGCACGCGCGGTGACCCGAACCGGTACAGCTTCCAGGTGTACGCACGGCCCCGGGCATCCACGAGGACGCTCGCATCGGTTCCGGCCGGTACCGGGGTCAGTGGTGGCGACGCGGCCAGGTAGCGCACGGTCAAGCCGGCGTGCGCCGTCGACCCGGCGGCTGGCGGCAGAACCACCGGGAAGCTGCCGGGATTGCAGGCCTGGTCGAGAACCGACATGCCCACCAGGTAGGTGCCGGCGGGCGCCGGCTGACCATGGATCCGCCCATTCCACGTGGCACGCCCGGTCTTGCCCTTGGTTCCGAAGCTGAACAGGAGCCGGGGCTTGCCCGGCAGGTCCGTCCGATAGATGTCGATCCGGGTGCTCTTGTAGGGCCGCGCCGCGAAGTGGATCGTCACGGACTGGCCTGAGGTGATGATCGCGGGGCCGGCACCGGCCGCCGCGCCTGCCCGGGCCACGCGGGTGACCGCCGGCTGCGGCGCCGTCGTGAGCACCTGCACCGGGTTGTCGGTGAGGATGATCGGCCGGTCCTGGCTTTGCAGCGCGATCTCGAAGTAATAGGTTCCATCCGGCACCACCGGGCCGGCGCCGTTCCCCGAATGCCCGTTCCAGGTGAACGTGGAACGGTGGTTGGCGCCCGCCCGCATGTACCGGCCCTGCGCCACGGTGGATACGGTCTGATCGCCCGAGTTGAGCATGTACACGGACACCTTGTCCGAGCGTGACTGAAGATAGAAGCTGAGCTCAGTCCGCTTGAAGCTCACCCGCTTGCCGGCCAGGTCGCGGCACGCGCGTCCGGATATCGGGTTGATGGCGGGCGGGTCGGGGCGAGGGCTCCCGTTGATCAGCGGGTTGGAGACCTTCAGGTGCTGGGTGACGAAGAACGCTCCCACCGTGGCCACCACCAGAGCCGCGAACGCGGCGACCGGAAGGCGGATCAAAGCTCCACCACGGCCGCGTTGGGGACGTCGTAGTCGTGAAAGGCGTCCAGGCCGCGCGGGTCCCGACGGCACAGGACCGCGCGGATGGAGCCCCGGTGACACACGACCAGCGCGGGCAGCCGTCCCGACGTGTGGATGTCCCGCAACGCCGCCGCCACCCGGTCGGAGTGCTCCTGGAGGGACTCGCCGCCCGGAAACCGGAAGTCCGCGCCCGCTCGGCGCCAGGCGGCGTACAGGTCAGGGTCCTCCCGTTTGACGTCGATGAACCGGCGACCCTCCCATTTGCCCCGGTCGCCCTCCCGCAGACGAGCATCGGTCTGAGGCGGAAGCCCGATGCGCTGTCCCACGATCTCCGCGGTTTCACGCGCCCGGATCAGGTCGGAGGTCCAGAGCGACTCGATCTCCAGGTCGGCCACTCGCTCGGCCAGCTCATGCGCCTGGCGCCGGCCCACGTCGTTCAGCGGGGTGTCGGTGAAGCCCTGGACCCGGATCGGCTCCAGGTTGTCGTTGGTCTGGCCGTGACGGGCGAGCAGCAGGCCGCAGCCGTCCTCAGCCATGTGCAGGAGGCGACGCGAGGTGGCTCACTCGCCCCGCACTCCCTCCTCCTGAAGGCCGGAACCGACGGCGCCGAGCGCGGTGTCGGACCGGAGCCCCAGACGCATGGTCTCGAGCGAGACGACCTCGTCCGGCGTCACATTGCCGAGGTTCACGTTGCTGCCCAGGCGGCGGATGAACCACACCTGCTGGTCCTTGCGCGGCGCCTCGAACATCAGGCTGTCCGGGTCGACGGCGTGCACGATCTCATCGATCAGACCCATCCGAACCTCGCCGTCATGACGATAGATCCCGGAGGTGCCGCTCTCGCGAGCCTCGGCGATCACCTTCCAGGCGCCAGCCTCCAGCTCGGCCTGGATCAGCTCGACCCAGCGGTACGGCGCCATGATCCGGGTGTCGTCCTTGGAGCCGACCTCCGACAGCACGGTGAAGTCCCCGGAAAGACGCTCGATCAACTCCAGCTTCTCGTCGTGGGGGAACGTGATCGTCCCGTCGGACACCTCCACGTATTCCAAGCCGAGATGGCTTGTCCACTGGAGCAGGGCGTCCAGACGGTCCTGGTGGATGGCCAGCTCGGTGAGTGTGCCGCCCAGCACCACCGGTATCCCGTGAGCCTGGTAGCGAGCCACCTTGGCCTCGATGTTTCCGGTCACCAGAGCGGTGCCCCAGCCGAGCTTGACGATGTCCACGTGGTCGCCGGCCACCTCCGCCAGCGAGTCGACGCCGGCCACGGATAGCCCCCGGTCGAGCACGTGGGTGAGGCCCGTGGAGCGAGGCTTGGAGGGGCGATGGGGAAGTTCGAGCAGATCGGTCATAGCAGTTCCAGAGGGAGGGGGTTTGCAGTGACGTCGCGGTCCGGCAGCCGGCCACGATTCGTCTTTAAGTCAACCATGTCTGTGCAGTTTGGCGTTTACGCGCCTCAGCCGGTGGCTGACGTCGCCAGCCCCGCCAGGTCGCTGCCCACGGTGACCACCACGTCGGCTGAACATGACGAGCTGGAGGTGGTGGTCGAGGAGCTCGACGTGCTGGTCGTTGAGCTGGCTCCAGGACACGCCACGCCCATCGCCTGCTGGTTGACCGACTGCACCGAGCTGGACTTGAGGTTCAGGACGGCCGCCACGGCTCGGGCATCGGCGCGGTGGCCGGGGAGGTACGCGACGATCGTGCTGGAGTGAGTCTGATCGGCGGCGGTGGCGATCGTCCCCTTCTGGTAGCCGTCGGTGCCCAGGCGGCTCGCCACGTCATGGGCGAGGTTGGTGACGCCCGTGCCGTTCAGGACGGCCACGGTGACCGCCGAGGGGACGACGGCCACGCCCTTGCCGTGCTTACCCCGGGCCGACACCGCGCGCGACTTGTGAACGGTGGTCGAGTTGGAGTTGTTGTGGGTGATGATCAGGAGCGCCACGACGATCGCCGCGACCACGGCCAGCCCGATCAGGATCGGCACCAGGCGACGGGCGCGCGACGGCTGAGATGGCGCCGTGCTGCGCAGTGGAGGCAGCGGCCGGGATCCTCCCGACCGGGAGCTGAGAGCCGCAGCGGCCGGCCCGGCGCCGCCGTTGCCGCCCGTTCGCGCTGTGCCGCGCCCGGCACTGCCTGCCCTCGGCGGGTCCGCCGGGCGTGAAGGGGCGAACGCCGGCCGGGGCGCCGGGGGGGCGGCGACACCACCAGAGCCCTGACCGTTGGCCAGTGCGGCGGCCGTGGCGGGCGCCGGAACGGCGAGGATGGTGTCGTCACCCGCGGGGGAGGACTCGGCGGCTGCGGCGCTCCCCGGCGCCGCAGCCGGCGCCATCGCGGGGGCGGCGACCACCGGCGTTCCGACGCTCGTCTCCTCTTCCCCGTTGCCGGCTGGGGCGGGCGCCGGTTTGCGCGCGCCCGCGCCGGGCAGCGGAATCAGGTGGGTGGCCGCGGCCAGCGCCGGACCGGCCATGCCGGCGGGAGCTCCAATCAGCGGGCCATGCATCGGGCGCGACGCGCCGGCCGATGCGCCGGCCGGCGCGGGCGCGACGCCTGGACGGGGAGCCGCCTGCTGACCCGGGCGCCGCAGGAGCCCCGCACCTGCGGGAGCTGGAGCTGGAGCTGGAGCGGCTTGTGGGGGACGCGCGACGGCCTGCGCCTGGTTGCGCTGCAGCTGGGTGAGCCGGGACTCCAGGGCGTCGATCCATTGCGCGGCGTTGTCGAGCCGCTCACGCAGGGTCGCGGTCTCCCGAGCTTGAGCGAAGTACAGGAGAACCAGAATGGCCAGCCCGATGATGGCCGCGAAAGCGAGATCGGTGCCGACGGAACTGACCAGCTTGTGGACCGACAGCGCGAAGGGGACGGTTGTCATAAAGCGAGCTGAGTCTACGGTGCGACCCGGGCGCCAGCCTCCGGGGGCAGCACGTCCCGGGTGGCGTCGAGCTGGGAGACATGATCGGCCAGCGCCGTCGCGTCTCCCTCCAGCACGAGCAGGTTGATGTTGTCGAAGATGGCATCCACCCAGGCGGGATCCAGGCGGTCCCGGTCGGCCCGGATGATCCGCTGGGCCGGAGTGGGTTGGAGACGCTCGTAGGGGTTGAACAGCTCCTCGTGGAACTTCTCCCCCGGGCGCTGGCCGACGAACTCGATGGCGATGTCCCGGCCGGGCTCCAGGCCAGACAGCCGGATCATCGTCTCGGCCAGGTCCACGATCTTGATCGGATCGCCCATGTCGAGCACGTAGACGGCCCCGCTGGCCCCGGAGGAGGTGTCTCCCCGCCCCAGAGAACCCGCCCGGATGATCAGCTGCACAGCCTCCGGGATCGTCATGAAATAGCGTGTCATGCGCGGGTCGGTGACCGTCACCGGTCCTCCGCCGGCGATCTGGCGCCGGAAGATCGGTACCACCGAGCCCGATGAGCCGAGCACGTTTCCAAAGCGCACGGTGGCGTACCGAGTCCCCAGCGATTTGGCCGCCTGCGCCTCCACGGCCCACTCGGCCAGTGCCTTGGAGGCGCCCATCACGGTGGCCGGCTGAACCGCCTTGTCGGTGGACACCAGGACGAATGTCTCCACCCCGAGGGCGCCGGCCGCCCTGGCCATCACACGAGTGGCCAACGCGTTGTTGCGGATCGCCTCCACCGGATTGAGCTCCATCATCGTCACGTGCTTGTAGGCGGCGGCGTGGAAGACGACGGTCGGCCGGTGCTCGGCCAGCACCTCCCGCATCCGCTCCTCCTCCTTGCAGTCGGCCAGCACCGGTACCGCCATGTTGACGTGGCGATCCTCCAACAATTCCCTCAGGATCTCGAACAGGTTGTCCTCGGCGTGGTCGACAAGCACCAGCTTGCGCGGCCCCACCCGGGCGATCTGGCGGCACAGCTCGGAGCCGATCGAGCCTCCGGCGCCGGTTACCAGCACGACCCGGCCGGTCAGGTAGGCGCCGACCCGCTCGAGCTCCATGCGCACCGGCTCGCGGCCGAGCATGTCCTCGACCTTGACCTCGCGCAGCTGCCGGGCCAGGCGCATGTGGCCGGCGCCGTCCCGAAGCAGCTCGAACACCGTGGGCATGGTGCGTACCGGAATCCCGCGCCGGCGGCAGGCCATGACCACTCGAGCACGCATCGTTCCGGGAGCGGAGGGGATGGCGATGACCACCTCATCGGGTTCCACCTCGTCCAGCACGCGGGCGAGGTCAGCCGCCTCGGTCGTGCCCAGCACCTTCAGACCGTGCTCGTCCTTGATCCCCTGCTTACGAGGGTCATCATCGACGAAGCCGACCGGACGCATGCGCAGCTCCGGGTTTCGGATCAGCTCGCGTACGACCAGGCGCCCACCGTCGCCGCCGCCCACGACGAGGACGTCATGGGCGCCCTTGGCCACCCGGAAGTTGCGCACCCGGCCCTCGGTGACCAGGTGGATGGCGAAGCGAACGCCGCCGAGCAGTACCAGCGCGGCCAAGAAGAAGCCGGCGATCACGCTGGAGGGCATGGTCACGGCGGCAAACACCCTGGGTTTGGGTTCGTAATTGACCGGGTGGATCAGGGCGACGATGCCGATGATCAGGATCGTGGCCACCACCACGCCCTTCACCACCACCTCGTAGTCGCGCTGGCTGACGAACTTCCAGAGCCGCTCGTAGGCGCCGAATGCCGCCAGCGCCATCAACGTGAGTGGCACCACCCAGAAGATGCTCTCGTTGAACAACGACTGATAGCGGCTCGGGACCGCGTTCTCGAACCGCAGACGGTAGGCAAGGAAATAGGCGAGCGCGACCAAGAGCCCGTCCAACAGCAACTGGGGCAACGAGTGACGGTGGACGGGGGCCGCGGACCGGAGCCGCCGGCGCATGGTCGGGAAGTCTAGTCGCGGCACCGCGTTGCGGACACTGGGAAGCGTTAGGAGAAGTTAGGCGTAGCGGCCGTGGCGGAGCAGGAAACGCGTCAGGTCTGGTGACCCACGTACCCGCCGGGATGCTGGCGGGTGACGATGTAGTACGCGCTGTTGAGGCGTTGACAGGCGGTCGGCGCGCCTGAGGCCAGGTGATAGGTGTGCACGATCCAGCCGTTACCCAGCGCGGTGAACAGGATCGAGGGCTTCTTCTCGAATCGGACGATGAACGCCGGCCGGTGGCCCACGAATCCGACGTCCAGCTTCGTGTACCAGGCCAGGATGCTCACCCATTCCACGTCGGACGCTGGGTCGCCGCACGAGCGGATGAACCGGTAGCCGCCAAACGCCTTGAGCGCTGCGTCGAGGCGGTGGATCTCGGCCGTCCTGGCCCGTTCGTGGTTCAGGTCCGCATGTTCGGTGCGCGCAGCATGGATGGCACGGGGCACCATCAGCGCCACAACTGCGAGCACGACGAGGCCGCCGATCACGCGGGCGGGCGTCGCCCACCGCGGCCGACCCGGAGAGGAGGGGGCGGGCCCCCCCGCGGAGCCAGCCGTCGACCCGGCGCCGGCCTCGGACTTCGAGGCCGCGCCGTCGCGCCAAGCGCTGCGCAGCGCGCTGATTCTGAGCGAACCGCCGCGCGTGGCCATCAGACGCGCCGGCTCGCTGAGCAACCAGCCGACGCCCACGCCGGCCACCACGATCATCGCCGCCGCGGCCTCGAACATGTAGCGCGGTACGCCGGGGAAGCCGTGGAGGGCGAAGGCAATCTCCACCACCATCCACAGCGCCGCACAGCCGGCGACCACGAGCACGCGCCAGTCGCGGCGCAGGATCGCGATGATCAGCCCGATGCCGGCCATCACCTCAACCGGCGAATACGTGAGCTCCCGGAAGCGGGTGATCGTCCCGGCGATCTTGTTGCTGTGCAGCATCCGAGGCGAGTCCTGAGCCAGGTTGCTGGCCACGTTCCACGGGCTGCCGGCCAGCACCGGGACGCCGAACCAGAAGCACGGGATCAGGGCCAGCTCCACCACCATCAGCAGCCGCATCCGTGGCACCGCCCGCCAGGCCCACAGGAAGTACAGGCCGAAGAACGGCCAGGTCTCCGGACGGCCAAGCGACGACAGCCACAGGAAGGTGATCGCCCAGCGATGGCGGCCGGTCATGCTCATGTCGATGGCGGCGAGAAAGAACGTGACCAGCATCGGGTCCGACTGGGAGCTCAGCCAGTAGTGGGTGTACTGAACGATGCCCAGCAGGCACAGCCCGGCGAACACCGCGCCGATGATCGCCGGCCAGCGCTCGCCCGTGCTGCGGAGGATCAGCCGGTGCACGATCCGGCCCGCGAACAGAGGGCCAGCCAGGGCAACCGAGACCGCGGTCACCGTCCACAGCCACCACGAGAAGTGGCCGAACAGCGAGTACGGAACGGTGAAGAAGAACGTGACCGGCTTCCACGACGGCGCGCCACCCAGATTCAGCGTCCCATGCAGCGTCTGGTAGCCCCACACCAACCAGCCGTAGGGATCGAAGCCGGGGCTGGTCCGCGCCCAGCGCAACAGGAGGTAGGAGAAGACGACGACCGCCACCCCCACCACCAGCCAGGGATTGCCGCGCACTGACCAGCGGCGGCCGGCCTGCGGCTCACCCACCGAGGACCGCTCGGCCGCAGTCCGGCCGGCCTGCCCGGGGGCTGCCACGTTCTCTGTGCCCGTGCTCACGAAGTCTGTTTGGGAGGGGTCAATCGGTTCCGGAGGCCTTGAGTCCGTGCCACCAGAGCAAGGTCGCCGCCGATCAGCCCCGCCAGGGAATGTGGGCCGGCTCGACGAGCAGATCCACGAGTAAAGCAGGGTCGCGGCGGACCCGCTGGCGTTCGGAATCATCCGGCCGCTTCTTAAGCACAACCTCATCGGCATCCCGCAGTCGCCGCAAACGCCCGTCCGCGATCAGCTGCGCGTCGACTGCGCCAAGACGCCCCTCGAACACGGTGAACACGGGTGTCCCCAGGGCGACCGCCTCACGGTTCATCGTTCCCCCCGCCGAGACCACCAGGTCGGCGAAGAAGATCAGGGATTGGGCGTCGATCGCCTGCTCGGGAATCAGCCAACCGCCGGCGCGAACGAGCTCCTGGCGTTGGGCCTCGGTCCGGGGGAGCACAACAGTCTGAGTGCCGCGCAGGCGATCCAGAACCTGCCCGAACAGATCGTTGTCGAACCGGTGATAGAGCGAGACCGCCGGCGGCGTGCGCACCACGGCGATCGGCCCGGACGGGTCCAGGCCCAGCTGTTCCAGAACGGCCCGATCGGGCTCGAAGTCGGACAGGTAATACTCCTCTTTCAGCCCCGGATAGGAGCGGATCTTCCCGTCCGCTCCGTACCGGCGCAGACGCTCGGGTGGGATGGCATCAGGAACGACGATTGCTGCGGCCAGCCGGCAGTTGATCGAGTGCTGGACGGTTGCCCACTCGTAGTCGAACATCGTCGAGGATGGGATTCGGAGCAGCGCGGCGGCGACCGTCACGTCATTGGACCCGTGGCCGAGCGCGAGATCGAAGCCCCGGCCCCGGGCGAAGCGGGTCAGTTGCATCGAGCGCTCCACCAACCCCAGCGCCTTGGCGCCGAGCCGCCCGCCGCGGTGATGTCCGATCGTGACGTGCTCGATGCCCAGGCGATCGCACAGGCCGAGTGTCTGTGCGAAGTCCCGCGCGGTCACATCGACCCGGTGACCTGCCGCCTGCAGCCGGCGGATCACGGGAGCCAGAACCAGCACGTGCGGCGAGTTGGTCAGGTCAACCCAGATGTTCATGAGATCTAGCGTCCGAGGATCAGGCGGCCGAGAGCGCAGCCACCACTTCCCTGGCCTGATCGGCCCCCAGCACCGGGCTGATCGGCAGCGCCAGGTTGCTCGCGGCCAGCCGCTCGGTGATGGGCAGTTCGAGAGCGGCCGGGACGAACTCCCGCATCGCGGGCTGCCTGTGCAGGGGCGTGCGGTAGTAGCTGCGGGCCTGCACGTCGCGCGCATGCAGCGCGGCCAGCGCGCGATCGGGCTCCGGATGGGTGACCACGTACAGATGCCAGGCCGGGCGCGCCTCGGTCGGCACCTCCGGCAGCGCCACGTACTCGCCCAGACCCGCCTCGCGGTAGGCCTCGTCCGCGGCTCGCCGTCCCTCGCACCAACCGTCCAGTTCGGGCAGGAGGACCCGGAGGATGGCCGCCTGCATCTCGTCCAATCGCGAGTTGTAGCCGACCATCTCGAACGACTGCTTGTCCCGGGAGCCGTGGAAGCGCAGGGCCCTCACCCGCTCGGCGATCTCCGCGTCGTCGGTGACCACCGCACCGCCGTCGCCGAACGCTCCGAGATTCTTCGAGGGGTAGAACGAGAACGTGGCCACATCGCCCAGCGTTCCGGCGCGGCGCTCACCCAGCCAGGCTCCGATCGCCTGGGCGGCGTCCTCGATCACGGGCACCCCGAGCTCGCGGATCTGGCTCAACGGAGCGGGCAGCCCGAACAAGTCGACGGCCACCACGGCGGTCGTGCGCGGGGTGAGCGCCGCGCGCACCGTCTCGGCGGTGACGTTGCGCGTGTCGGGGTCGACGTCGCAGAACACCGGCCTGGCGCCGAGGTTGGCCATGGCCTCGGCGGTGGCATAGAACGTGAATGACGGCACCACCACGTCATCACCGGGCTTGACCCCCACGGCCCGGGCGGCGATGGTCAGGGCATCGGTGCCGTTGGCCACTCCGATCGCGTGGCTCGCGCCAAGGTAGTCAGCCAGCTCGGCCTCGAACGCCTGCACCTCCGGACCGAGGACGAACTGGCCGCGCGCGACCACGTCGGCCAGCCGAGCCAGGATCGTCTCCCGCAATCCGCTCAGCGGTGTAGCGGTATCGAATAAGGGAACTGTCACGCCGGGCAGAACCGTACACGCCCGCGGGTTGGGCATACTGGTGGCACTCGGCGGCCCTGCCGTGACGCGCAGACCGCTTCCAGCCATGCACCAACTGCTCCTCTACGCGTCGGTCACGAACTCGCTCGTGAACCTGGCGACCCACATCGTGCGCGACCTGGGGTACGCGGGCGTCGGCCTGCTCACGATGATGTCCGGCGTTGTCGGAGTGCCCGGAACCGAGGCGACGATGCTGTTCGCCGGGTTCAACGTCTTCCAGCACCACCTCACGCTGTTCGGCGTGGTGGTGGCCGGCGTGATCGGTGACCTGATCGGCGCGACGATCGCCTACCTGATCGGCCGTCTCGGGCTCCATGAGCTCCTCGACCGCCGCGGCAGCCCCCTGCATGTCAGTCCGCGGCGCCTGGAGATGGCGCAGCGCTGGTTCGATCGCTTCGGCGCTCCGGTGGTGCTCATCTCCCGGCTGATCCCGCTGTTCCGGGCCGTCTTCCCGTACGCCGCGGGCACGGTGAAGATGGGCTACGGCCGCTTCATCTCCCTGGCCGCCGTCGGCTCGATCATCTGGATCACCGGCCTTGGCCTGATCGGCCGCGCCGTGGGCAGCCAGTGGCCCACATGGCGCCACGACCTGGAGTATGTGGACTACGCGGTTGTGGGAGTGGTCGTGGTGGCAATCGTCTACCTGGTGATTCGCCGGGTGCGCACGAGCCGGGCGCGTGCGCCCGTTGGATGAGCCAGACGGAGCTCCAGCCAGCGGGTGAACTGAGCCTCGGACATGCGGTGGTGCTCGGTCTGCTGCACGGACCCGCTGAGCTGCTCCCCATCTCCTCCTCGGGCCACGTGACGCTGGTCCCCTGGCTGCTCGGCTGGGAGCACGAGGGGCTCGATCCGGAGCTGCGCAAATCGTTTGAGGTGGCGCTGCACGCGGGCACCGCGGCCGCCCTCCTGATCACGCTGCGCGACGAGGTCAAAGACACCCTGCGCAGCGGCAACCCGCGGCTCGCACTGCTGATCGGGCTGTCCTTTGTCCCGCCGGCGGCGGCCGGTTATCTGCTCGAGGGTCCGATCGAGAAGCGCCTGGGGCGCCCGGGATCGGTGGCGGCCGGCCTGGTGGTCGGGTCGGTGGCCATGTGGGCGGCCGACCGCTCTCCGGGACTTCGTGATCGCCTCGATGCCACGGCGGCCGACGCGCTGTGGCTGGGTGCGGCACAGGCATCCGCTCTGATACCGGGCGTTTCCCGCAACGGTGCCACCGTGGCGGCGGCCCGGCGGCGCGGTTTCACACCTGAGGAGGCCAACGTGCTCTCCCGCCACGTCGCCCTGCCGATCATCGCGGCCGCCACGGCACGGCGCCTGTTCCGCGGCCGGATGAACATCCCCGCCGATCAGGGCGGGGCCCTGCTGGCCGGCACTCTGGCCTCGTTCATCTCCACTTTGGGATCGACCTGGATCATCGGCCGTGTGGAGCGCAGGCCCTCGCTCCTGCCGTACGTGCTCTACCGGCTCGGCCTGGCCGGACTGGTGGGCGGGCGGTCGATTGCAGCCCGGCGGGGGCCACGGAACCACAGGTCCGAACGATGATCGACAATGGAAGTGTGAGCGACACGTACGCTGCTGCGGGCGTGGATACCGGTCAGGCCGATCGTGGCGTGGCAGCGCTGGTGGAGGTGCTGCGTGCGATCAACCCGGGCCGCTCCCGGCTGTCGATCGACCTTCCGGGCCATTACGCGAGCGTTCTCCGGATCGCTCCCAACCTGGGCATCGCTCTGGGTACCGACAGCGTCGGATCGAAGGTGATCGTGGCCGAGCAGGCCGGGCGCTTCGACACGATCGGCATCGACTGCGTGGCGATGAACGTCAACGACCTGATCTGCGTCGGCGCCGAGCCGCTGGCCATGCTCGATTACCTGGCGGTGGAGCAGGCCGACATTCGCGTGCTGAGCGAGATCGCCACGGGACTCCGAGCCGGAGCCGAGGCTGCTGGAATCGAGATTCCCGGCGGAGAGCTCTGCCAGATCCCGGAGGTGCTCCGGGGCCATCCGTCTCCCTACGGCTTTGACCTCGTCGGCTCCGCATTCGGGACCGTGGAGCTCGATCGAATCGTGGATGGGACGGCCTGCGTCCCCGGTGACGTCCTGATCGGGCTTCCGGCCTCGGGCGTGCACTCGAACGGACTCACCCTGGCCCGCCGTGCGCTCCTGGACGACGGCGGCCTGGGCCTGAGGGCGACGCCGCCGGAACTGGACGGCAGCACGGTGGCCGACGCGCTGCTTGAGCCGACGGTCATCTACGTTCGGGCCGTGATGGCGCTGCTGCGCAGCGAGCTCGATGTGCACGGTCTGGCTCACATCACCGGCGGCGGGCTGCTCAACCTGCTGAGGATCGGATCGGGAGTGGGCTACCGGATCGACTCCCCCCTGCCGGTGCCGGGTGTCTTCAAGCTGATCGCCAGGCTCGGCCAGGTGACCTCAGCCGAGATGTGGGACGTGTTCAACATGGGCTGCGGTTTCGTGGCCATGGTGGCCGCGGCCGACTCGGCAGCGGCGGTCGCGTTGCTGGCCGAGCACCACCCGGGTACGGCGGTGATCGGCGAGGTCACCGCAGACGACGGCCGGATCGAGCTCACCGGCGTGGGCGTGGAGGGCGCCGCCGGGGGTCTCCGTGTGACGCGTGATGAGCCCGACGACGTCGGCGGCACCTGAACCGGTTTAGCGGTGGCCGGTTTGCCTCAAAATAGAGGCAGGTTGATGTCGTGAGCACAATCCTCGGCACCACTTTGAGTGGCCGCTACCGGCTGGAGGCGCGAATCGGGGCGGGTGGCATGTCCACCGTCTACCGGGCGCAGGACGAAACGCTGCAGCGACCCGTGGCCGTCAAGCTGATGCACCGCGAGGTGGCCAGCGACTCCGACCAGCTCGAGCGCTTCCGCCGGGAGGCCCGTGCGGTGGCACAGCTGTCGCACCCCCACATCGTCGGCGTGATCGACGCCGGGGAGGATGAGAACCGTCCGTACATCGTGTTCGAGTACGTGGACGGTGAGACGCTCAAGGAGCGCATCCGGCGGCTCGGCCGCCTGCCGGTGCCTGAGGCGGTCGCCTACTCGATCGAGATCGCCCGCGCGCTGGGCGCCGCCCACGCTCGCCACATCGTCCATCGGGACGTCAAACCTCAGAACGTCCTGATCGACGAGGAGGGCTCGGCCAAGGTCACCGACTTCGGAATCGCCCGGACGATGAACGAGGAGGGCCTGACGGCGGATGGGCGTGTGCTGGGCACCACCGATTACGTCTCGCCCGAGCAGGCACTCGGGCAACCGGTCACCGGGCAGTCCGATCTGTACTCGCTGGGCATCGCTCTGTACGAGATGCTCACCGGCGAGGTGCCGTTCCGCGGCGAGAACCAGGTGGCGGTGGCCATGAAGCATGTCCGGGAAGCACTACCGGACGTGCGCAGCCGCCGGCCGGAGGTCTCTGCGGCCCTGGCCGCCGTGGTGGAGACCGCCACGGCCAAGCATCTGGAGGATCGATATGCCGACGACGCTGAGCTGATCGCCGATCTGGAGGACGTGCTGGCCATCGAAACCGCCCGAGCCGGCAGCGCGACCGGCGAGGTCACCTCAGTGCTCCGCACCCTTCCGTCGGGCACCCAGAGGCGGGTCCCGTTCGTGGTGCGCCACCGGACGGCGATGGCGGTGCTGGGGGCGGTCGTGGCCGTCGTGGCCATCGGGCTGGCCATCTGGCTGGGCACGCGCGCGCATCACGGCACGGGCGGAGTTGACCAGCCGCCGCCGTCCCGGGGCCTCACCCAGGTTTCGCTGTGCCAGAACTGCGCCAGCGCCTACAACCCGGACGGCCTCAACGGCGACATCTCTCAAAACAACAGCCAGTCCGGGCTGGCGATCGACGGAAACGTGAACACGGCGTGGACGACCCAGCAGTACTACTCCGGGCAGCTGGCCCCCAAGCCCGGGGTTGGCCTGTACGTCGATGCCAAACCCGGGACGGCGGCCAAGAAGCTCGTGATCGACACGGTCACCCCCGGGTTCGCCGTCACCATCTACGCCACCAACTCCGCCCCCAGCGCGACCAACTTCGGAGCCAGCGGTTGGGTGGCCGTGGGCAGCGCCAAGTCGGTGGCCAAACGCCAGAGCGTCACCCTCAGCAGCGGCAGCACCCGCTACCGCTACTTCCTGGTCTGGATAACCAAGCTGCCGGCCAACTCACAGTCGGTGTCGCTGAACGAGATCTCGCTGTACCGCTAGCGCGGCGCGCGCCATCGGCGCACTACCCGTACTCGTAGAACCCGCGCCCGCTCTTCCGCCCCAGGCGTCCACTGGCGATCATCCGCTTGAGCAGCGGCGGGGGCGCGTACTCGTCGCGCTTGAACTCGTCGTACAGCGAGTTGCACACCGCGTAGAGGACATCCAGCCCGATCAGGTCACACAGGCTCAGAGGGCCCATCGGGTGGCCGCATCCCAGCCGCATCCCGGTGTCGATGTCCTCCCGGCTGGCAAAGCCATCCTCGTACATCCGCACCGCGGCCATCAGGTAGGGCACGAGCAGCATGTTGACGATGAACCCCGAACGGTCCTTGGTCTCGATCGGGCACTTGCCGATGTGCTCGGCGAACGCCTTCACGCAGGCCACGGCGGCAGGGCTGGTGTCAAGGGCGACCACCACCTCCACCAGCGTCATCACCGGCACCGGCGAGAAGAAGTGCAGCCCGAGGACGCGCTCGGGGCGGTCGATGACCCGCGCCAGCTCGGCGATCGGAATCGAGGACGTGTTGGAGGCGACGATCGCCGCCTCCGAGACCTTGGCGTTGATCTCCTCCATCACCGACAGCTTGAGCCGCTCGTCCTCGGGGACCGCCTCCACCACCAGATCGGCGTCGGAGATCACTTCCAGATCGCTGCTCAACTCGATCCGGTCCCGAGCCACCTCAGCGTGGGCGACGTCCAGCTTGCCGCCACTGACCGCGCGTGAGATCGAGCGGTCGACCCGCTCCCGCGCCCGCTCGAGCGCCGCCTGATCGACGTCACAGACCACCACCGGCAGGCCCGCCACCGCGACCGCTTCGGCGATCCCGGATCCCATGAATCCGCCGCCCACCACGGCCACCGAGTCGATCCTGTCCACCACCGGCATCGAGGCCGAACCCTAACGAAGCCGCGATGAGGCATGCTCGGGCAGCTCCTGGTCAGAGAACGACGAAAAAGTGCACCACCCCCCGGCCAGCAGGGACCTAGAGAGGTTACGGTCGTATATCGGCGATAAGTGCAGTAACCCTCGCGCGCCGCAGGGGGTGTATGCACTCGTTGCGGTTCACAAGATTCCGCCCCGCCCCGCCCTTACTGCAAACCGACCCATCAACGCGGCCCTCAGCACCGCCCCAAATGCCCTAGAACCGGAACTCAGCTTCCCGGTCGTGGCGCTCCACGGCCAGCTCGACCAGGCGGTCCAGCAGCTCCGGGTACGCGACGCCATCCGCGGCGAACAGCGCGGAGTACACGCTGGTCTCGGTGAACCCAGGCATCGTGTTCAGCTCGTTGACCAGCACCTGCTCGTCATCCACGAAGAAGTCCACCCGCGCCAGGCCGCTGCACCCGGAGCGACGGAACACCTCAACCGCCAGTTCCCGTACTCGCCCGCGCACCGGCGCCGGAACACGTGCCGGCACGATCAGCTCCATGCCGCCCGGTGTGTACTTGGCCTCGTAGTCGTACCAACCGGCTTCCCCGGCGGCCAGCAGGATCTCACCGGGAGGCGAGGCCACTGGGTCCAGGTTGCCGAGCACCGAGCACTCGACCTCTCGCCCCCGGAATTCGGCCTCCACGATGGCCAGCGGATCGTGGGCGAACGCCCCCTCCAAGGCCCCGGGCAGCTCGTCCGCATGAG
Organism: Solirubrobacteraceae bacterium; assembly: GCA_035551795.1. Lineage (GTDB taxonomy): Bacteria > Actinomycetota > Thermoleophilia > Solirubrobacterales > Solirubrobacteraceae > Palsa-465. The sequence continues at coordinate 32,848 of DASZMP010000141.1, forward strand.
CCACTCGGGCGATCCCGACCGACGAGCCGAGGCGGGCGGGCTTGACGAACACCGGCAGCCCGAGGTCACGCAGTTTGCCCAGGACGGCATGGGGATCGTCCTGGAAGTGCCGGCGCTCGACCGCCCGGTAGTCGACCTGGGGGATTCCCGCCCGGGCCATCAGCTCCTTGAACAGGACCTTGTCCATGCACAGGGCGCTGGCCAGCACACCGGCCCCCACATACGGAACGTCCACGGACTCGAGCAACCCCTGCAGCGTGCCGTCCTCGCCGAACGGCCCGTGCAGGACCGGGAAGACGACGTCGACCCCGGCGATTCCCCGGCCCGGTGCCAGCTCCACCTCTGTGCCGTTCTCGCGCCACACGCCGTCCCGACCGATCTCCACGCTCCGCACCGAGTGGCCGACCTCCCGCAGCCCTGCGGTCACCGAGGCAGCCGACGCCTGTGAGACCTCGTGTTCCGAGGATCGCCCGCCTCCCAGGACGAGCACACGCCGCGAGGTCATCCGCCGGTCGTGGAGGTTGGGGAGGTGCTCGTGCCGGTGGTCGTCGTCGGCGTGGTCGTCGTGCCCGTCCCGACGCCGCCCGAGCTCTTCTGGAACTTGCCGATCACGATCGTCACGGTGCTGCCCTTGGTCTGCGTGGTGCCCGCGCCCGGAGTCTCTGACAGCACCACACCGTTACGGGTCTGCTTCTTGACCGTCTGGTACTGGTTGACGACGGTGAACCCGTCGCTGCGCAGCTGCCGGCGAGCGGCACGCCATGGGAAGCCGACGACGTTGGGCACCTTCACCGCCTTCGGCGCCACCGCTATCACGAGATTCACGACAGAGTTGGGCGGGGCGGTGCCACCGGCCGGGCTCTGGGAAAGCACGGTGCCCGCCGCCTGAGAGGTCGTGGTCTGGTTGGTGGTCTTGACGGTGAACGACGACAGAGCCGCCTTGGCCGCCGCCTCGGTGTCCCCCACCGTGTTGGGCACGCGGATCGCCGCCGGGCCTGAGGACACGTACAGGGTGACCGCCGTGCCGGCGGGCACGCTCTCACCCGCACCGGGATCGGTGCGCGTGGCGTCCCCTTTGGGCACCGCGCCCGAGTTCTGGGGGAGCAGCTGCCCGATCTTCAGCCCGGATCTTCGCAGCCGCCTCTCAGCCTGCGCCTGCGGCAGCTGCACCACCGACGGGATGCTCACGGCCCTCGGGCCGCTGGACACGGTCAGCGTGATCGTAGATCCCTTGTCGGCCTTGACCAGACCCAGGGGGCTCTGCCGGATCACCTGGCCGGACGGCTTCGAGGAGGCCTCGCTGACCACGTAGGGTTTGAACCCGGCGTTGGACACGTCGGCCTGGGCCACGGACAGCTGATAGCCGACCACACTCGGCACGGTGGCCTGCGCGGGGCGGGTGAGCAGGTAGGCGGCCACAGCGCCGCCCGCCAGGAGCGCCAGGATGACCAGCAGCGCCAGCCAGGGCCACGGGCTGCGCCCGGGGTCGTCGGGCGGCGGCTCCTCGTAGGGGAGCACCTCGCCGACCACCGGGCGCTCGGCCACCCCGTAGGCGGCTACGGGCGCGCTCGGCATCAGGGCGGTCGGAACCGCCGCAGCGGTCCCCACGGCACCGGCCGCGATGGCCGCCATCTTGGCCGTCACCTGCCCCGGAGTCCCGGCGACGATCGCCTCGCGGACCTGGGTGAGCACGCGCGTGAACTCATCGGCGTCGGCGGGCCGATCCGCCGGGTTCTTGTTGAGCGCCCACAGCACCACCTGCTCGAGCGGCCGGGGGACGTCCGGATTGCGCTCCCGCGGCGGCACGGGAGCCTCCGAGACGTGCTTGAGCGCGATCGTGACCGCCGACTCGGCGTCAAATGGCACCCGCCCGGTGAGCATCTCGTACATCACGACACCCACCGAGTAGAGGTCAGACCGTTCGCTCACGGCATGGCCCTGCGCCTGCTCGGGCGAGAGGTACTGGGCGGTGCCCATGATCGAGCCGGTCTCGGTCATGTCTGAGGCGCCCGCTCGGGCGATCCCGAAGTCGGTGACCTTCGCCCCGTCGTCGTCGTCCACGATCACGTTGTGAGGCTTGAGATCCCGGTGGATGACGCCACGCTGGTGGGCGAACCGCGCCGCCTTGAGGATCTGCATGGTGATGTCGATCGTGCGCAGCGGATCAAGTGGCGCCTCGTCGCGGATCAGCTGCTTGAGCGAGCGGCCCGGCAGGTACTCCATGGCGATGTAGTAGATGCCGTCGTAGCCACCCCGGTCGTAGACCTGCACCACGTTGGGGTGCTGCAGCGACGCCGCCGCCTGCGCCTCCCGGCGGAAGCGCTCGACGAAGTCCGGATCCTCGGCGAAGCGGCGGTGCAGCAGCTTCAGGGCGACCTTGCGGCCGAGCTGCTCGTCCTCGGCCAGGACCACGTCGGCCATCCCGCCGGCGCCCAGCCGGGAGATCACCCGGTAGCGGCCGTCGACCAGGGAGCCTGGTTCGAAGTCGCTCACTGGCCCTCCGAGATCAGCAGCTTCATGATCTGCGCAGCAATCGGCGCGGCGTAGGTGCCGCCGAAACCGTTGACGATGTTGGTCAACTCCACAGCCACGACGATCTTCGGGTGGGCCACCGGTGCCAGTCCGATGAACCAGGCGTCGTCCAGGTTCTGGGCGACGTTCACGGTCGCCGTGCCGGTCTTGCCCGCCGCGTTCAGCCCCTGCAGGTTGGCCGCCGTGCCGGTGCCCTCCTCGACCACATTGGTCATCATCTGGCGCAGCTCGAGCGCAGTCGAGGCCTTCATCACGTGGCTGTAGACGTGCGGCGCGAAGCGCTTGACGGTCTGCCCGACGTTGTTGACGGCCCTCGTGACCAGCCTCGGTGCCATCAGCGTGCCGTTGTCGGCCACCGCGGAGGCCACCATCGCCATCTGCAGCGGCGTGACGGCGAGCTTGTCTTGCCCGATCGACATGCGCCCGAGGTCGATCAGGTTGCTGGTCGGCGACAGCAGCCGCCCGTTGCTGCCGCGCTCGCCACTGGCCAGCATCTCGTCGCTGGGCAGGTCCAGGGGCGGATAGCGGTAGAAGCCGAACCGCTTCATGTACTGGGCCATCGTGTGGATTCCCACGTTCTGGCCAACCTGCGCGAACACGGTGTTGATCGACAGGGTGAGGGCTTTGGTCAGGCTAACCGCTCCGTAGCTGGCGTTGCCGTCGTTCTCCAGGTTCACCCCGGAGACCTTGAGCGGCGAGTTGCCCACGATCGTGGAGTTGGGGGTGTACCTGCCGCTGTTCAGCGCCGCGGTCGTCGTCACCACCTTGAACGTCGACCCCGGCGGATACTCGCCCTGCACGGCATTGAAGAACTCGGAACCGGGGCCCTTGGGCGGGGGATTGTTGTCGTTGTAGTTCGGGTTTGAGTAGAGGACCTTCATCGCGCCCGTCTGGGGCACGATCGCCACCACCGACCCGACTCGTCCGGCCAGCAGGTTGCGCGCCATCGCCTGAGCCTTCGGATTCAGGGTGGTGTGCAGGTCATCGCCAACCGTCTGGCCGCCTCCCAGCGGGCCGAATATGGAGGTCAGGGTGGACTGCGGATTACCCGACAGCCACTGGCTGTGGAACCTCTCGAGACCAGCTGCGCTGCCGAGCTGGGCGTTCTCAAAACCGACGGTCTGGGCGAACAGCGACCCCGCGGGGTAGGTGCGCTTCCACGTCCCGCCCCCGGCGGGAAGCGATCTGGCCAGGACCTGCCCGTTGTCGGCCAGGATGCGGCCGCGCTTGATCTTCAGGCTGGCGTAGAAGTCCAGCTTGTTCAGCGAGTTGTGCTGGAGCGCTGAGGCGTCGAACACCGTCCAGCGCGAGGTCCAGATGATCAGCAGCCCGAACAGGACCAGGATTACCGCGAACAGGCGGGCGATCGGGCGATTCATCGGATGGCCTCGCGCCGGGCGCGGTCGGAGACCAGCAGCAGGAGCGCCACCAGTACGAAGTTGGCCACGATCGACGAGCCGCCGTAGGACACGAACGGCAGCGTCACGCCGGTTAGCGGAATCACCCGGGTCACCCCGCCGACGATCACGAACACCTGGAGCGCGACGACCGCGCTCAGCCCGGTGGCCAGCAGCGTCGAGAACGAGTCGGTCGACATCACCGCCGCCTTGAGCCCGCGCCCGATCAGGATCAGGTAGGTGAGCAGCAGTGCGGCCGAGCCGAACAGCCCGAGCTCGTCGGTGATGACCGAATAGATCATGTCGGTGGACGCCGCCGGGATCACGTAGGCGACCGGATTGCTGCCCGGCACGGTCAGCAGCGACTGCCCGAAGCCCTGGCCGAACAGGCCGCCCTGGGCCTGGGCGAACACCCCGTTGGCCACCTGGAAACTGCCCAGCCCGGCCTTCGGCGCGTACACCCGTGGATCGAACGTGTACAGCCAGTCCTCCACCCGAGCATGCACGTGCGAGATGTGGGTGCCCAGGTACCAGGCGCCCAGGGCAAAGGCGATGACCCCGATCAGCACGAACGAGATCCGGCCCGTGGCCACGTAGAGCATCGCCAGCAGGCCCCCGTACAGCATCAGGGACGAGCCCATATCGCTGAGCAGCACCATGATCCCCATCGCCACTCCCCAGATGACCACGATCGGCCCGAGGTGCTTGATCGGGGGCAGGTTGATGCCGAGGATCCGGCGGCCGCCTGTGGCCAATACCTGCCGGGTGTCGCGCAGGTAGCTGGCCAGGAAGATGACCAACCCGATCTTGGCGAACTCGGTCGGCTGGAAGATGAACACGCCCGGTATGCGCACGCCGAGGTAGGCGCCGTTGACCTGGGCCCCGATCCCGGGCAGCCGGGGCAAAAGCAGCATGGCCAGCGAAATAGCGACGATCGTGTACCGGTAGCGCTCGAGCTTGCGATAGTCGCGAAAGGCGATGATCGTGGCCACGAACAGCACGAGCCCGAACACGAACCACTGGGCCTGCTGGCGGGCCAGGGTGGAGTCGATCCGGTAGACCATCACAACCCCGAAGCTGGCCAGCAGAGCGATGAGCGGGAACATGTACGGGTCGGCGTAGGGCAGGGTGATCCGGATGAAGATGTGGGCGCCGAGGCAGAGGCCGAGGACGATCGCTCCGTAGGTGAGCGAGATGTTGGACAGATGGTTCGAGCGCTGGATGAATACCCCGGCGAACCCGGCGGTGACCAGCAGCGAGGCCGGAATCAGGCCGAACAGCTCTCGGTTGCGGGCGCTCATCGCGTCAGCTGGCCGAGCTCAGCCGCGTGCACGAGGCTGATCGCATCCGACTGCGAGCGGATCTGATGGTTGACCATCTCGTTGCGGCGAGCCGCCGGCACGGTCGACAACGGGAGCCCGGACACGTAATACGTCTCGTACAGGTGTACGCCGAAGGGCAGGTCGTAGGGCAGACCGCGGTACACAGTCACGATCCCCTGGCTGTTGGTCCCGAGGAAGAAGAGCTGTCGCGTGGCCAGGTAACCCCCGCCCCCGATGAGGAAGGCGAGGACGAGAATCGTCACCAGCGCGGCGACGGGTTTGGCCAGGCGCGCCGGACGCCGAGTCCGCCGCATCGGGCGAGGGCCACGATCGACTCCCGGGGCAGTGGACAGCGGGGCCCGCCGGGCGCGACCGCTCGTCCGCGCGCCCGACCCCGCAGCGGTGGTCACCGTGCCCGCGCGCGCGGCAGCGCCGGCATCGGCGCGGTGCGCCGCGGCCGTGTCCGGGCCCGCACCGCCATCGGCCGGTACCCGGCTCATGCCCACCATCGTGGGCTGCTCACCATCGGCGGCAGCGCTGCCCTCCACCTCCTCGAGACGGAACAGGACCACCGTGATGTTGTCCCGGCCGCCGGCCGCGTTGGCCTCGGCGATGAGGCGCTCAGCCGCGCGGTCGAGATCCGGCTCCTGAGCCAGGATTGCCGCCACCTGCTTCTCGCTGATCATCGAGGTGAGCCCGTCGCTGCAGAGCAGGACGACATCACCGGCCCGGGCGCCGTAGGTCCGGGTATCGACGTCGACCTCGGGATCGACGCCGAGGGCGCGCGTGATAATCGAGCGCTGGGGATGCTCGGCGGCCTGCTCCTCGGTGAGCTTGCCGCGCTTGAGTAGCTCCTCGACCAGCGTGTGGTCCTGGGTCAGGCGCCCCAGCTCGCCCTCGCGGAACAGGTAGGCGCGGCTGTCGCCGACGTGGGCCACGGCCAGCTCCGCGTCGTCGACGTACACGGCGGTGAGGGTGGTCCCCATCCCCGCCCGGTCGTGCTCGGTGCTCGAGATCTCGTAGATGCGGCGGTTCGCGTCCTGGGCACGCGCGGCCAGTCGCTCCTCGGGGCTGCCCGAATCGGGCAGCTCGGCCTGGAACGCCTCCACCGCGATCTGGGAGGCGACCTCGCCGGCCTGGGCCCCACCCATGCCGTCAGCGACCACGAACAGGGGGGCGCGCGCGAACGCGTTGTCCTCGTTGTCCTTGCGCTGCCGACCGGTGTCGGTCTTCCAGGTGGTTTGGCTTGCGCGCAGCATCACACGGTCATTGCTGGTAGGAGAACTCTGAGTCTCCAATCCGGATCCGGTCGCCATCACGCAACGGCTGGGGGCCGTCGAGCGGGGTGTCGTTCAGATAGGTCCCGTTGGTCGAACCGAGATCCTCGAGCACCACGACGTGTCCCTCGCGCGAGATGCGCGCATGATGAGAGGAGGCGAACGGATCCTCTAGATGAATCTCAACGTCTCCGCGCCCGAGCGTAGCGCCGCGGAGGAGATCGTAGGCGACGCCGGACTCGTGTCCAGCAGCGCGCTCGACAAGGAGCCGGGGCTCGAACTCCTCCGCGCCACCGAGTCCGTCCACCGCGTTGTACATGCCGGTGGCGTCCGGCGGAGGCTCGTGGTCGGTCTGGACGACGCCCCCGCGACCGCGGCGCAGATCGCGCATCGAGCTCCATGCCACCCAGACCAGGAACAGATAGAGGACGGCGAGGAAGCCGAATTTGAGGCCGACGGAGACGGGCTCGAGCACGGGAAGTCAGGCCCTTTCTTACTCGAGTTCGAAGGTGATCCGCGAGGTTCCGAGCTCGATCTGATCGCCCGGCTTGAGTACCTCGGAGCCGTCCACCTGGCGGCCGTTGAGGCGCGAGCCGTTCGTCGACCCGAGGTCGGTGAGCACCCACGAGCCGCCGCGCGGCCGCACCTCCGCGTGAGTGCGGGAGACGTTGGGGTCATCGAGCATCAGGTCACATTGGCGGCTGCGGCCCATCGTCGCGCCGGATGAGCCGACCACCACACGCTTGCCGTCGCTGATCAGCAATGCCGTGTCCTGCCGGTTACGGGCCCGTTCCTCGAGCGGCTCGGCCATCCGCCCGGCCGTGCTGTAGACCATGGTGCGACCCGACTGGCCCTCGGGGGGGCCGGTGTCCGGACGACTGTCGGCCTCGGGCGTAACGACCCGCGTCTGGATGCCGAATTCGCCCAGGCCCAAACGGTCATCGGTCTCGAACTCCACCACCGGTCGCGACATGAGCGCGAGGCTTTCCCGCCGAGCGTGCTCGAGCAGATATCCAGCCAGCTCGCCGGTGAGTGCATCCTCATAGTCGGCGAAGCGCTCGCGGTCTCGCGGGGAGAGGAACACCCGGTACTCATTGGGCACGTAGGTACGGGAGACCGAGAGCGATTTGTGCTCCTCCATCTCGCGGGCGAGCTTGCGGGCGATCTCCACCGGGCGAACCTCGGACCTGAAGGCACGACTGAACGTGCCCTCGACGAGGCTGGCGATCTTGCTCTCGATGCTTCTGAGGACACTCATGAAAGGGGGCCCCGGGGGCGGATCTATGCTACGGAAATTGTCCGCCGGCACCCGAACCGGCGCCCGGACGCGAGCTCGGGGTCCGGGCGGCGCCCGCGACGCCCTGAAAAACCCCGCTCGCCTGGGGTAGCCAGACCCGAGCGAGGGCGATGAGCGCACCGGCGACCGCTCCGAGCACCGCATCCGGCGCGGTGGACATCTGCACGGCGCCATTCACGGCAGCGATCACCGCTGTGCAGGCCGACACGACCGTGGCTGACCAGATCACGACGAGGATCGCGTCAAGGGCCAGCGACCGGCCCCGTACCAGCCATGGCAGCACGGCGGCGGCCGCCGCCCAGACGGCCGCGGGCGCCAGGACTCCGGCCCTGACCAGGGGCATGACGACCTGGCTGACGGTGCCGCGCAGCGAGCCACCCCATGTCGCGGCCGGCGCCGCAGGCAGCCAATCGAGATACAGGCCATGAGCGGCGATCGGGGCGGCGAGCAGCAGCCACACCCAACCGAGGGCGCCGAGCGCCGCCCGGCGCCAAAGGGATGAGGCCCAACTGGCCAACGCGGGCCAGGCGCCGGCGGCTCCGACCAGGCCCAGGACGACCGCGCCCGCCGGTAGCGGCCAGGCGGTTGCGCGCCAGGGAATGAGCAGCACCGGCGCCGTTCCGGCGGCCACGATGAGCATGGCCAGGCCGGGATGACCCTGGGCCGTGGTCAGGGCAGCGGCGGCCACGGTCAGGGTCAGCCAGGCGATCCTGGGCAGGATCAGGGTGACAGCAGCGCACGCGAGCGCCGCCAGGGCCGACGGCACGGGCGCCGGGGCGAGCGCGTGGCGCGACAGCCACGCCGCGGCAGCGGCAGCCCCGAGCGCGGCCAGCGCCCGGTTGACCCAGCGACGGTTGGGGCTGTCGGCGCGGTCGGGGGACGCATCGTCGGTGGCGCGGGCTCCGGGACGCCGCGTCGAGGCCGGAGCGGCGACCGGAGCGGGCGTCCGCTCACGCGTCGTCCAGGCGTCGCCGACCACGCCCGGCTCGTCGCCGACAAGGTCGTACGCGGCCACCAGGTGGCGGCGGAGATCGAGCATCCGCCCGCGCTCGCGGGCTCGGGGGCGCAGGGCCATGTCGATCCCGGCACCCAGCGCTCGGGGCAGATCACGCCGCTGACGACGCAGGGGCGGGAGGTAGGTGCCCAGGCGCCGGTTACGCATCGTCCCGTTCGGTGTCTGAGCGGGGTTGATCCCGGTCAGCGCCTCGTACAGGACCAGGGCCAGCGAGTACAGATCCGCGCTCGGACCGGCCTCGAGGCCCTCGGCCTGCTCGGGCGCCATGTAGGCCAGCGTGCCGATGATGTCCCCGGTGCGGGTGAGCGTGTCCCCGCCGACCACGCGAGCCACGCCGAAGTCCGTCAGCTTGGCCTTCTGCGCCGATGACGAGGCGCGCTCGGGGATGAGGATGTTCGACGGCTTGACATCCCGGTGCACGATGCCCTCGCCGTGGGCGTGCTCGAGCGCGTCGCACAGCGAGATACCGATGTCGAGGATGTCCTGGTCGGAGAGCCGGCCCTCGTCGAGCAGGCGGTCAAGGGTCAGGCCGCGGACGAGCTCGGAAACCAGGTAGGCCCCCTCGTCGTCCATGGAGGCTTCGTACAACGTGACGATCCCGGGATGCGAGAGGCGGGCGGCCACCCGTGCCTCGCGCTCAAACCGCCCACCCATGATCCGCTCGCGGGGCAGCATCTTGACCGCAACGTCGCGCTCGAGCCGCTCGTCCCGGGCCAGCCACACGGTCCCGAAGGCCCCCGAGCCCAGGCGGCGCTGCAGCACGTAGCGGTCCAGGACGACGGGCGGGGGCATCGTCTCGCGGCGTGAGCGACCTCCTCCCCGGAGCCGGCGGGTAACGCCGCTGCGATCAGGCCGGGTACCGGCCGTGGCCGCGGGGTCGGCTCGGGTCGCGCCGGTCGGCGCCGTGTCAGCCTGGCGGGAGGCGGTTTCGGCCGGCGCCCCGGGGCCGGCGGACCGGTCCCGCCGGGTGGGGCCAGAGTCGGACTCGGGGGCCGTCCGGGCCTCGCTGGGACGCATGGCGAGGATTTCGGTGCCGCGGGCCCGGTCCCTGCGGACCGGCGGCCCGGCTCGTCCGGGCTTAACGTCGCATCCACGTGGGAATGCGCACAAGTTCATCCAGCCGTGCCGCCGGTCATACTGCGCCCTTCACAGTCCCTTAAAGGAGCGAGTGCTTGTCGTTCTTTGACGAGGCAGACGAGCCTCGGACCGAGACCCGCGTTCCCCCGCGCAATCCCCCTCGCCAGCGCCGCCCCTCCGGGACCGGCCGCCGGCCCCCGGGCGACCAATCCGTCCAGACCCGTCGCGCCGTGCTCGCGGTTGTCCTGCTCATCGTGGTCATCCTGATCGCGCTCGGGGTCCACAGCTGCCAGGTGAGCGCCAACGAGAGCGCGCTGAAGGACTACACCAACCACATCTCGTCGGTGATCACTCAGTCCAACGCGACCGGCAAGCAACTCTTCGGGCAGCTCGCCCCCAGCAGCGGCCAGGGGAACGGCCCGGCGATCCAGACCCAGATCAACAGCACGCTGAGCCAGGCTCAGAAGGAGTACCAGGCCGCGAGGGACTACAGCCCGCCGGACACGGTCAAGCCGGCCAACGCCAACTTCGTCCTCGCCCTGAAGATGCGTCGGGACGGAATCCGCAACGTCGCCGGCGAGATCCAGCCGGCCCTGGGCAACCAGACGAGTCAGACCGCCGTCGATTCGATCGCCGCCGAGATGGCGCGGTTCTACTCATCAGACGTCCTCTACAAGGATTACACGGCGCCGGCCGTCGCCGGCGCCCTTCACTCAGCCGGAATCGCCGTCGGCCCCACCGGCGTGACGATCGCCGGCGGCCAGTTCGTGCCCAACGTGCTCTGGCTCACGCCCACCTACATCGCCGCCCAGCTCCATGTCGTCGCCCGCGGTGGCAAGCCCGCTCCGGGCACCCACGGGCACACCCTGAACTCGGTCGCCGTCGGCTCCAACACGATGGTCTCCGGCGTGACCAACCACGTCAAGGCCAGTCCGCCGCCGACCTTTACCCTCAGCTTCACCAACAGCGGCTCCAACACCGAGACCAACGTCATCTGCAAGGTCGTCGTGTCGGGAACCGGCGTCACCGGCCAGACCACTCTGCCCCAGACGACGGCCGGCAAGAACGGGACCTGCGACGTGCCGCTCAGCTCGTCGCCTCCGACCGGCACCCAGACCGTGACCGCCACGATCGAGAAGGTGCCGGGTGAAACGGACACGTCCAACAACAGCCAGACGTTCACGGTCGACTTCCTGCCGTAGGGGCGCTGCGTTGCTCGGCGCGCCCGGTGTGGCGTCTGCGCCCACAGCCCGGGTGGCTCCATGCCAGCGGTCAGGGCTCCGGCTCGGTCCTTATGCTCTGGCGGGTGCACAACCTGACCAGCACCGCGGGCATCGTTGCCCTGGCGGCAGGCGCCGTGGCCGTGCTCGCCCTGCTTGTGACTCTCTTCCTGGCCGTGCGGCTGCGCCGGGTGCGTGCCGATCAACGGTTCGTGCTCGGCGACCGCAACCAGGATCTGGTCGCCCACGCCGCCGGACTGCAGGGCCAGTTCGGGGCGCTCAACGATTTCGTCCAGGATGTGGCCGAGCGCCTTCAGGAGCGAATGTCGGTCGCCGAAAGCCGGCTCGACGGGACAATCGCCTACCGGTCGCTGGTCCGCTACGACGCCTACGGCGAGATGTCCGGCCGTCAGTCGACCTCGATCGCCCTGCTTGACGCGACGCGCTCGGGGGTGGTGCTGTCATCCATCCACCACCGTGACCAGGCCCGCCTCTACGCCAAGCAGGTCCGTGAGGGCCGGGGAGAGCTCGAGCTCTCCCCGGAGGAGGACGAGGCCATCCGCATTGCGCTCGAGGGCGGCGGCCACGAGCAGCTCCTGGCCGAGTAGCCGAGAGGCGCCCGATGGGGATGCGCGTCGGCTACTTCGGTCCCGAGGGGACGTTTACCCATGAGGCCCTGATTGCCGCCACGCGGGGCGCAGACATCGAGCAGGTGCCGCTGCCGACGATTTACGACACCGTGATGGCGGTCCATGAGGGGGAGGTCGAGCAAGCGCTCGTCCCGATCGAGAACTCGCTCGAGGGGTCGGTCAATGCCACCCTCGACGCCCTGGCCATGGAGACCGAGGACGTGCGGATCCTGGGCGAGGTGGTCCAGCCGATCCGGCACTGCCTCATCGCGCGCACCGACCTGGAGCTGTCCGAGATCGAGGTCGTCGTCTCCCATCCCCAGGCCAGCGCCCAGTGCGCCCGCTTCATCCGCACGCGCCTGCCCCAGGCCCGCGTGCTGGCCGGCGGATCGACGGCCGAGGCGGTGCGCCTGGTCGCGGCCGAACACGCGCCGTGGGCCGCACTGGGCAACCGCGTTGCCGCCGAGCGCTATGGCTGTCGCATCCTGCGCGCCGGCGTCGAGGATGTGCCTGACAACGAGACCCGTTTCGTGTTCCTGGGCCCCGCCCACGCGCCGCCCGGAGGCCCGGGGGTCGGCAACCGCGAATCGCTCGGCTCGTGGAAGACGGCCATCGTCTTCTGGGGCATCGGGTCCGAGGCGCCGGGCTGGCTCGTCGCGTGTTTGTCTGAGTTCGCCGACCGCGGAGTCAACCTGACCCGGATCGAGTCGCGGCCGCGTAAG
>DASZMP010000142.1:0-17734 GCA_035551795.1 Solirubrobacteraceae bacterium
TCAGCCTGCCGAGCCCCTGGGGCATCGTCGCGCTGATCGGCGCGAACCTCTTCGTGATCTGCTTCGGCGCGACCTGGGGTCCGCTCGTGTGGGTGCTGCTCGGCGAGATGTTCCCGAACCGGATCCGCGCGAAGGCGCTCGGCGTCGCCGCGGCCGCGCAGTGGATCGCGAACTTCGCGGTCACGCTGACCTTCCCGCCGCTGTCGAGCTTCTCCCTCCCCTTCACCTACGGCCTGTACACGCTGTTCGCACTGATCTCGCTGGTGTTCGTGTTCTTCCTGATCCCGGAGACCAAGGGCGTCACGCTCGAGGAGATGGGTGGCCTCGCGTTCGGCCGGAAGGCCCGTCTCGCGGCGAAGGAGGCCGCGCACTGACGCTGCGGCGCGGCGGGGAATAGCTGGGAGCCGTCCCGGCTTCCCCTCCACGGCGCCGATGCGCCCGCTCTGCGCAACGTGGCGCGGAACCCCTCCGACCGATCGAAGGAGCTCCGCATGGCTGACACCACGCTGGAATCACCGACCACCACCTCCGCCCCTGCCCGCCAAGGTGCGAAGCACGAGCACCGCTGGTGGGTGCTCGCCGTCCTGGCGCTGTCGCAGCTGATGGTCGTGCTCGACGCGACGATCGTGAACATCGCGCTGCCCTCGGCGCAGCGGGCCCTCCATTTCTCAAACGACAACCGCCAGTGGGTCATCACCGCCTACGCGCTTGCCTTCGGCAGCCTGCTGCTGCTGGGTGGCAAGCTCGGCGACCTGTTCGGCCGCAAATGGACGCTGATCGGCGGCCTCGCCGGCTTTGCCGTGGCCTCGGCCATCGGCGGGCTCTCGCAGTCGTTCGGGATGCTGGTGGGGGCGCGAGCGTTGCAGGGCGCGTTCGGCGCGATCCTCGCCCCGTCCGCGCTCGGCCTGCTCACCGTGACCTTTCAGGGCTCCCCGGACCGGCCCAAGGCGTTCGGAATCTTCAGCGCGATCGCCGCCGGCGGCGCGTCCGTCGGCCTGCTGCTCGGCGGGGTACTCACCCAGGTCATCTCCTGGCGCTGGTGTCTGTACGTCAACCTGGCGATCGCCATCCCCACCGCCATCGTGGCGTTCCGGCTGTTGGTGAACGAACGCCAGCACGCCCGTCATCGGATCGACCTGCCGGGCACCGCGCTGGCCTCTGGTGGTCTGTTCGCGCTGGTCTATGGGTTCTCCAATGCCGAGACACACTCCTGGTCGGACCCGGTCACGACCGTCGCGCTCACCGTCAGCGTGCTGCTGCTCGGCGCCTTCCTGACACTCGAGCGCCGCGTAGCCCATCCGCTCCTGCCCCTGCACATCGTCTGGGATCGAGCCCGCGGCGGGGCCTACGCGTCGATCGCGCTGGCCGGCTCAGCCGTCTTTGCCGTCTTCCTGTTCCTCACCTACTACCTACAGCAGAACCTCGGTTATTCGCCCCTGACCACGGGACTCGCCTTTCTGCCCATGAGCGCCATGATCGTCCTCACCTCCACGACCGTGCAGACGCGGATCCTCCACCGCACCGGCGCACGACCCCTGGTGATGGGCGGGATGACGCTCGGGATCATCGCCATGCTCATCTTCACCCAGCTGACTCCCGGCGGCTCGTACCTCACACACGTCCTGCCGGGGTTGCTCCTGACCGGTGTGGGCATGGGTTGCGTGTTCGCCCCTGCCTTCTCCACAGCCACGCTCGGGGTCAAGAACAGCGATGCCGGAATCGCCTCGGCGATGGTCAACACCTCTCAGCAGGTGGGAGGTTCGGTCGGCACCGCCCTGCTGAGCACGATCTTCGCCAGCTCGGCGGCCAGCTTCGCCTCCACCCACCCGCGGACCGCCGGTCTGGCGAGCGCCGCTTCCATCCACGGTTACACGACCGCGTTCGAATGGGCCGCCGGCCTGTTTGCGCTCGGGCTGATCGTGGCGATCCTCGTCCTCCCGAGGGACGGCGCCGCCCGCGCCCGCGCCGTCCAAACCCAAGCCAGCAATGACCTCAAGCTCAGCCTGGAGACCTCATGAGTACTTGCACGATCCACATTCCGTTTGCCGTTGGTGACCTCATCTCTGAGCGCGCCACGCGCCGTACCGTCGCCCACCCGCGTCCGGCCGTGATCAAGCACGCCCCAACCTCGCTGGCTGGCGCCGCGGACCGTGACACATCATCCCCAGCAACAAATTCCCAGGTCCTGCGTCGGTGGTCGATCGCGGAGCTGATCGCGGCTGCCACCTGGCCGCCAGAGGGCGCTTGAAGCACGACGGCCGACCGGTGGCAAACCAACCGCCGTAACAGAGGTCCGCGACACTCCGACTGGCTCGGTCCGATCACCCGAGCACCCGCACGACGGTGGCTTGCGAGAGAATCGGCTGTGGGCATGGGCTTGGACATTCGCATCATTCCCCGCCACCCAACGAGCGTGGCGCGACGCGGCGGCGTCACGCTGCTGGCGCTCGTCGCGGTCGGGTCAGCAGCAGTCGCCTGGCCTTCCGCCGCGCCCGCCGCCAAGGCGACGCCCAAGCCGAGCGCCTATGCGCTCATCGACGTGACCGTCGCGACGCTCTGGGGGCGGCCCAGCTATCCGCGCCGGGTCGACGCTCCGTCGCTCACCAACCCTGTGCATCTGGGTGCCTGGCTCACGGCTCTGAGCACATCCGAGCGGGTGTGGCTCACCGGTCATCTGATCGATCAGGGGCTGTACGGCCAGCGGGTGGCGGTCTGGAAGCGGCGCGGGGCCTGGGAGAAGATCTCGCTGACTGGGCAGGCCACGCGCACCGGCCGCAGCTGGCCCGGATGGGTTCCCGCGCGGCAGCTCACGAAACCGACGCCGGTGTCAACGGAGATCTCGGCACCGCCTCCCCCGAGCACAGACGAGGCGGTCGTGGCGGTCCGGCGGGCGTGGCTGCGCGCGGACACGAGCAGCGGACAGCCAGGCCGGCGCCTTCTTGACCTGAGCTTCAACACCCGCCTTTCAGAGCTGAGTCAGGAAGGCGCATGGACGACCGTGCAGACGCCAGGCGGCACGAGCGCGCTGATCGCCAGCTCCGCGGTCGTGATCCGCGATCCGGCGGCGCCGGTGGCGCCTCCCACCGGACGCCAGCTGGTCAGGACAGCCAAGCTGTTCCTCGGTCTGCCCTACCTCTGGGCGGGAACCTCGGCCTACGGCTTTGACTGCTCGGGTCTGACGTACACGGTCTACGGCTTCTACGGGATCGTGCTTCCGCGGACCTCGGAGGACCAGGCGAAGGTGGGTCACACGGTGCGCAGGAAGGCGCTTCGCCCAGGAGACCTGGTCTTCTTCAGGACCGACCCGCCGTCCAGGGACATCTCGCACGTGGCCATGTACATCGGCGGCGGACACATCATCGAGTCGCCGCACTCGGGCGCCGCCGTTCACATCACTCCCCTGTCAAAGCTCCTTCCGTACTACGCGGGCGCTCGGCGCTACTGAGTCCTGCGGCCGGTCAGCTCGCATAGGCAGTCGATGCTGGCGAATCGTTAGGACACGTCGCGTTCGCCAGGGACCTCACGCCGCAAATGTGAAAAAGCCCAGCGGCGCTCGGCCGTCCGGAAGAATGACCCGGACGGCCACCCGCCGGGTGGCGGGGGCTTCACGCTCAACGAGGACAGGAGAGCCGGATGTCAGCAGTAGACAAGGGGGCCGAGCTGAAGTTCGAGCCGTCGAACCCGGGTCCATGGGACCTGGACGCCGTGCACTTCCCCAGGCCGGCCACGCGGTACTGGAGCGACATGCACCCGGAGGCGCTCAAGCGCGGGTTTCAGGACTTCACCAGCTACTACGGGATGCTGCTGGACACCCTGGACTACGAGTACCTGCACGGATTCGCATACATCAGCCCGCGGCCGGTGGCGCACGAGCAGGCGCCGGAGCGCTTTCAGCGGGCCGAGGAGGTGTGGGCCAAGAAGCTGTGGCGGGCCCAGCTCCGGGACTGGGATGAGAAGTTCAAGCCGGAGTCGATCCGCAAGCACCGCGAGCTGCAGTCCGTCGACCCCGCGGCGCTGTCAGACGAGGAGCTCGTCGCCTACCTGGAGACCTGCCACGAGCATCACAAGGAGATGATCTACCAGCACATGCGCCACACCGGCGCGGCGATGGTGACGATCGGGGACCTGCTGGCCCACGCGAGCGAGTGGACGGGCGTGCCGCACGCCGAGCTGCTGAGCATGATGCAGGGCGCGGCGCCGGTCTCGGCCGGCGCGTCCCACGAGCTTGCCCGCATGGTGGCGGCGATCCGGACCGACCCGGCGGCCCAGCAGCTCCTGCACGGCGATCAGGATCCAGGCGAAACCCTGGAGGAGCTGAGGAATCTCGAGGGCGAGACCGGCGAGGCGGTCAACGCCTATCTGCAGCTCACCGGCTACCGGCTGCTGGATGGCTTTGACATCTCAGGGCGCTACGCGCTGGAGATGCCGGACGCGTTGCTGCGGGCGATCCGGGCCCAGGTCGACGGTGCCGACGACTCGACGACCGAAGCCGAGGTCGAAGCCAAGGTCGCCGAGATCCGGGAGAAGGTGCCCGAAGAGCACCGATCCGAGTTCGACAGCCTGGTGCAAGAGGCCCGGCTGATGTACCGGATCCGTGACGAGCGGGGCGTGTACAGCGACATCTGGGCCTCCGGGATCATGCGCCGGGCGGCACTGGAAGGCGGCCGCCGGGTGGCCGCGCGTGGCCGGATCGATGACCCAGAGCACTTCATCGATGCATCGTTCGAAGAGATGAAGGCCCTGATCCGAGATGTGGACGGCCCACCGGCCGACGAACTCAAAGCCCACTACGAGTGGCGCACCACGCACACGGCCAAGGACGCGCCGATGCACCTCGGCCCGCCAAGCCCACCGCCCCCAGACCCCTCCGGGCTGCCACCCGGCGAGGCCCGGATGATGCGGGCGGCCGGCATTACCATGGACTCAATGTTCGCCCCGTCGATGGAGCCCCACGAGGAGAAGGTGCTGCACGGCCTCGCGGCCAGCGGCGGCTTCTATGAGGGCCCGGCCCGCAGAGTGAGCGGACCCGAGGAGTTCGGCCGGATCGTCAAGGGCGACGTGCTCATCACCGAGTGCACCTCGGAGGCGTTCAACATCCTGCTCCCGCTCCTGGGAGCCCTCGTCACCGACAGCGGCGGCCTGCTGTCGCATCCCGCGATCGTCAGTCGCGAGTACGGGATCCCCGGAGTCGTAGGGACCCGTGATGCCACCGACCGCATCGCGGATGGAGTAAAGGTCAGGGTGGACGGCGACAAGGGTGAAGTGACGGTGGTCGGGTGAAGGCAGTCGTACCGCTGGCGGAGGCGTCTGACGACTCCGTCTTCGGCTCGAAGGCCGTTGGACTGGGGGAGGCCGCGCGGGGCGGCCTCCCGCTGCCGCCCGGGATCGCGCTGGCCGGCACGATCGTGGAGGAGGTCGCGTCCGGAGAGGAGGAGGCCATCCGCGAGGTGGCTGAATCCGTCAAATCGCTCGAAACCCCGCTGGCCGTGCGCTCCTCGGCGGTCGACGAGGATGGGGCGGACGCCAGCTTCGCCGGCCAGCACATCACCCTCCTGAACATCCTCAGCGCGGAGGGGGTGAGCGAGGCGGTGCGGGAGATCTGGTGGTCGGCCAACTCCGACTCGGCGATCACCTACCGCCAGCGTGTGGGGCTGTTCCGCCGCCCGAGCGTCGGGGTGGTCGTTCAGTCTCTGCTCAACCCCACGACGGCCGGGGTGATGTTCACCCAGAATCCCATCAACGGGGCGGATGAGCGGATGATCGAAGCCAGCTGGGGGCTGGGGGAGGCGGTGGTCGCCGCGCAGGTGATCCCCGATCTGTACCGGATCGCCCGCAGCGGCGAGATCGTGGAGCGCCGCGCCGGCTTCAAGAAGGTGGCCATCCGCTCGCTGCCCGAAGGCGGCACCTACGAGGAGAAGCTCTCAGCCGAGTTGGTCGAAGCGCTGTGCCTGTCCGACGAGGACCTCAACCGGCTCCACGCGCTGGCCGGAAGGTGCGAGGAGATCTACGGGATGGGCCGAGACATCGAGTGGGCGATCGCCGGCGGCGAGCTGTACCTCCTGCAGTGCCGCGCGATCACGCGCGCGGGAACGTAGGCGGCACCCAGTGGCCGGCGCGCCCCTGGAGCTTCTCAGGAACGTCCCGCTGTTCTCCGACCTCGACGACGCCGATCTGGAGAAGGTCGCGCGCCTGTTCAAGAAGCGCCAATTCGCCACCGGCGAGACCGTGACCAAGGAGGGCTCGGGCGGGGCGGCGTTCTTCCTGATCGAGTCGGGCACCGCGGGCATCACGGTGCGAGGACGGCAACGGCCACCAATCGGTCCAGGCGCCCACTTCGGAGAGGTCGCGCTGATCGACGGTAAGGAGCGCTCGGCGACAATCACCGCCACCAGGGACCTCGTCTGCTACGGCCTGACGTATTGGGATTTCCAGCCACTCGTGCGGGAGAACGCGGCGATCGCCTGGGGGCTGCTGCAGTCGATGACCAAGCTGTTGCGGATCGAGCAGGAGAACTGAGCCCCGCCGGGCCGGCCACCACTGCGTCGCTCCGGCCGTCAGCTGAAACCGAAACCGCCGCCTGGCCGGGCGGCGGTCAGATCAGGCGACTGCGTCCCCAAGCGCCTCACCCTCGACCGGCCGAACGCCGGACTGGAGGGAGACGCCGGGCTTGGGTGCGCGCGCCGGAGCCAGCAGCTGTCCGGGCACACGCGATGCGCTGATTGGGGAGGTGATCCGCTCCAGCTCCAGCTCGGTCGCCGGCTTGGGCTCGCTGATCAGGTACCCCTGGGCGAGATCACAGTCAAAGCCGACGAGCAGCTCGAGCGAAGCCTCGTCCTCCACGCCCTCGGCCACGACCCGCAGGCCGAGCGCGTGGGCCAGGCTGATGGTGGAGCGTACGAGTGCGATGTTGCGCTGATCGCCGCCGTGGGCCAATCCGCTGATGAAGCTGCGGTCGAGCTTGAGCTCGCTGACCGCGAGACTCGAGAGGTAGGCGAGCGAGGTAAAGCCCGCTCCGAAATCGTCGACGGACACCGTGATCCCACCCGCCTTGAGGTCCGCGATCGTCTGCTTGCAGCGGTTGAAGTCGGTGATCGCCGTGGTCTCGGTGATCTCCAGCACGAGCGTCTCGGCCGGAATGCCGTGCTTGGCCAGGGCCGTATTGACCAGGCTTGGAAACTCCGGGTTGAGCAGGTTCGTGGAGGAGACATTCACCGACACGGCCACCGGTCGCTGGTCGCGACGCCACTCGGCACACTGCTCGAGGGCCATGTCCAGAACCAGCGCGGTGAGCTGGTCCATCAGGTCGGCGTCCTCGGCCAGCGGCAGGAACTCCAGCGGCGGGATCGGACCGAGCCGGGGGTGGTTCCAGCGCACGAGCGCCTCCAGCGCCACCACGTCGCCACTCTCGATGTCGATCTGCGGCTGGTAGCAGAGCTGAAGGTCGTGGTTCTCGATGGCCAGCCGGAGATCCTCGACCAGCCCGATCCGGTTGCCCAGAAGGTCCAGCTCATGGCTGTAGATGGCGAACGGCTTGTGCTCCAGCTTGGCCCGGTACATGGCCAGATCGGCGCAGCGCAGCAGCTCCGGTGCCTCCTCGGCGTCACCAGGTGACACCGCGATTCCGATGCTGGCGCTGATCCGCGCGCGCACCGCACCGAGCTGGAAGGGCTCCTCGAGTCGGGAGCTGATCCGCTGCGCCACCAGCGATCCGTAATCCGCATCCGAGTCGAGCAGGACGACGGCGAACTCGTCGCCGCCCAGCCGGACCAGCAGGTCGGTGCCGCGGATCATGTTCTGCAGGCGCTGCCCGAGTTGCCTGAGCAGCTCGTCCCCGACCGAGTGACCAAACGAGTCGTTGATCTCCTTGAAGCGGTCCAGATCCACGAACAGGAAGGCGAGGCTTCGCGGCCCATCGGCGCCGTCGGCGCACTCCTCGGCGAGCGTGTCGAGCAGGTCGAACAGCGCCCGGCGGTTGGCCAGCGTGGTGAGCTGATCGGTGATCGCCTGCTGATGGCGCTCGGCGGTGAGGATCCGCAGGTTTGTCAGCGAGATCCCGAAGCGCACACCGGCCGCGGCCAGGGTCGCTACAGCCAGGATCAGCCCGGCCAGGCTGACGTGAATCAGCGAACTGCTGAACAGCACGGCCACGGCGGCCCCCGCGGCCACTCCCGGCAGCCCGAAGCCTGGCGTGGTGGCCCGTGACATCGGCGGAGCTGGTCGAGTGCGGACCCACACCGAGGACGAGATCAGCAGGATCGAGGTCGGCCAGGCCACCGCATTGACGATCGTTCCGGCGTGCGTGGCACCGATGCCGGAGCCGAACAGGTTGAACGTGTCCCCGATGGCATTCAGCGCGTAACCGCCCGCCATCATCAGCCAGGGGACGCGCCGGCGGCCTGGAAGCACGGCGCTTCCCCCCACCACCAGCACCAGCAGCATCAGATCCCCGAGCGGGTAGACGAGATTGGTGGCCACGGAAGTGTCCGAGCCACCCGCCGCCTTCAGGACACCCTGGAACACGAAGGCGGCACACAGCGCCGCGGCTCCGAGCCCGGCGATGCCCCCATCCAGCCACGTCTCGACCGTGAAGCGGCGCACCTGGCGGCGCATGAGCATCATCAGCGCCACGTAGGTCAGCGGGTAAAAGCAGATGTAGAAAACGTCGGAGAATCCCGGGGAGGCCGGCGCCACCCCGCCGTTGGACGCCAGCACCAGGTCGCCCACCGACCAGCTCAGCAGACCCAGCCCCATCACCAGGGGCAGACGGCGCCGCGTCTCCTCCGCAGCGGCAGCCCTGGCGATGCACAGCCCGCTGGCCACCAGCTCGAAGACGCCCACGGCCCAGCCGTCGATCGCCGGCCACGTCTGTCCGTTGCGCCGCGAAACCTCCGAGACGATGTAGGCGACCAGCAGGATCGCCATCCCCCCGTAGATCTTCACGAGCCGCGAGTCCATCCCGGCGCCTCCGAGCAGGGTTTGCCCGCGCTCAGCCTTGGCGCCGTCCTCGCCGCGATTCCCGCCTGCGAGGCCGGGCGTGTCCATCCTGCGTGTTCTCACGAGCCTTAGCACCTGAAGCTGCCCTTCTCCCGCACGGATTCCATTCCGGTGGCCGCCCGGGCAAAGCCAACTCGCCCGGCCAGCGGCCTCACCCCTTATCGGCCGCTGACTGGTGGCACTGGATACCTGCCGCAAAAGCTCGGCTTTTCGGCCAGAGTCCGCCAAACGGGGCCGCCGGTCGTGTATAGCGTCCTGCCGATCTGGGTAGCACCGCCGCGAGGATGAGGAGAGCTCACCTACTGAGCTGGCTGTTCGCGATGCTGCTCCTGGGGGCGCTGCCGGCCGCTGCGCAGGCGGACCCGGCCCCCTTCGCACACACCTGCACGACACAGGCCGATGGCACGCGGTTCTGTCCCACCACCGATGCCGGTCCCGGCCGCACCGTCAACGGGGTCCCGTCGTTCGATGGCGTGCCGCTGGATGTCGATGTGACCCTGCCGCCGGCGTCCGACGGCAACGGCCCGTTCCCGACCATCGTCATGCTGCACGGCTGGGGCAGCGACAAGACGGACTTCGAGTCGACCACGCCGCAGGGCGACGGCTCCATCACCTACCACTACAACAACGACTACTACGCGCAGCAGGGATATGCGGTGGTCAACTACACCGCGCGCGGATTCGGAGACTCCTGTGGCGGTGGCCCGCAGGCCACCGCCACGTATACGCCGGGTGACCCCTGCGCCAACGGCTACATCCGTCTGGCTGACACCCGCTACGAGGCGCGGGACACCCAGTACCTGCTGGGGCTGCTCGTCGACGAGGGAATCACCAAGCCGGGCGCGATCGGCGTGACCGGCATCTCCTACGGCGGGGGCCAGACATTGGAGCTGGCCTACCTGCGCAATCGGATCCGGCTTCCCGACGGATCGTTCGCGCCCTGGACCAGCCCGGACGGGACCCCGCTCTCGATCACGGCCGCCTGGGCCCGCTGGCCCTGGTCGGACCTGGTCGACGCCCTGCTGCCCAACGGCCGTTTCCTGGCCACCCAGGTGGCGCCGCCCCAGCAGAGCCTCAATCCGATCGGCATCGAGATCCAGAGCTACGTCAGCGGGCTGTATGCAGAAGGACAGGCAAGCGGCTACTACTGCGGCACCTCGCCCGCCACGACGCCCTGCCAGAACCCGGACGCGAACATCCCTGAGGACTACTCACTGATCAGCGCCGGCGAGCCGTACGGGAGCCAGGTCCAGTCCGTCCTCGCGGAGATCTACGCGCACCACCAGGCATACGGACTGCCGGGCACGCCCAGCCCGATGCTGATCGAGAACGGGTGGACCGACGACCTGTTCGGACCTGAGCAGGCCATCCGGGTGTACAACCAGGTCGGCTCGAGCGCGCCTGTGTCGCTTCAGTTCGGCGACCTCGGCCACAGCCGAGGATCGAACAAGCCGACGGTCAACCAGCCGTTCAATGATCAGGGCGGCGCCTTCTTCAATGCCTACCTGCAGGGCAGCGGCCAGCCACCGGCTCCCGGCTCGGTCACCGCCTACACCCAGACCTGCCCGGCCAGCGCGCCCGATGGTGGTCCCTACACCGCAGCCAGCCTGTCGACGCTCAGCACCGGGACGATCAGGTTCGGGGCAAACGCTGCCCAGACGGTGACCGCCACCGGCGACCCGGAGGCCAGCGGGCAGTTCGACCCGATCGCCAACAGCGACGCGTGCAAGTCGATAACGGCCGAGACGGCGCCGGGGACCGCCGTCTACACGTACCCCAGCCGGGGCTTCACGATGCTCGGGCTGCCCACCGTGACCGCCACGATCAGCACCTCCGGTGACTACGGAGAGCTCGACTCGCAGCTGTTCGATGTCGCTGCGAACGGCACCGAGCGCCTGATCAGCCGGGGCGCCTACCGGCTCACGGACAACCAATCAGGTCAGATCGTCTTCCAGCTGCACGGCAACGGCTACGCATTCCCGTCGGGCGACGTGGTCAAGCTGGTGCTGCTCGGCAGCGACGCACCGTACCTGCGCAAGAGCAACGACCAGAACTTCACGGTGCGCGTGTCGAAGGTGACGGTCTCGCTCCCCACGCGCTGAGCCTGCCCGCCGTCAGGCGGTCAACTCGGTCGTCCTCCACTCTCGGTCAAACCAGCGCCGGATCCGGCTTGACCCGAACTCCGCCTTCTCACGCATGAACTCCGTGGAGGGCCCCACCAGCTCACCCGAACGCTCGTTGCCGAAGAACGTGACGTCGACCATTCCGATCTCCCCTCCGCCGAACTCCAGGTAGCAGATCCCGCGCCCGGTGTACTGGGCCGCGCTCGTCGTCCCCCGGATCCGGGCCGCGATGTGCTCGGCGGCGATTCGCGCGTGACCCTCGGCGAACACGCCGGCCCGCGGGGTGCCGACGGCCGCGATGTCGCCCATCCCGTAGACCCCCGGGAACGATGTCTCGAACGTCAGCGAGTCAACGGGGATCCAGCCGTCTTTCGTGAGGCCCGCCTCGACCACCACGCGCGGCGCCCGGTGCACGGGCACGGCCAGGAACAGGTCATAGGGCATCTCGCCGCCATCGTGCAGCCGGGCGACGCCGCGGGAGCCGTCGAGCTCGTACACCTCGGTGCGCGGATGCCACTCGATGTCTCGCTCGGCAAATGCTTCGATCAGCGCCTCAGACGCGGCCGGAGAGGGGGGGATGGGGCGGGGGAAGTCGATCACCAGCGCGATCTCCGAGCGGTCGCGCAGACCGCGTTCGTTCAGGTATTCGTGCAGCAGCAGCACGGTTTCGGAAGGCGCCGGCGGGCACTTGTACGGCGTCGACAGGACGCCGACCACCACCCGTCCGCCCTCGAAGCCCTCCAGCACGTCTCTGGCGGCGAAGCCCCCAGGCACCGTGTAGAACTCGTGCCCGCCCTCGGCCAGGCCCGGCGTGGCGTCCGGATCCAGATCCGCGCCGAGCGCCACCACCAGCACGTCGGCCTCGAACACGCCCGCGTCCGTCTCCACACGCCGAGCCGCCGGGTCGATCGCCCGGATCGCCGTCTGGACGAAGCGCACGCCGGGCTTGATCAGGTTCGCGTACGGGTGGCGAACCTGGTCAGCAGTGGTTCGGCCGAACATCACGTCGAGCTTGGAGAACCCGAATACGAACGCGTCGCTCTTGTCGATCAGCGTGAGCTCGATCTCGTTTCCGAACTCTTCGGACAGGCGGGTCGTGAGTTCGAGGCCGGCGAACCCGGCCCCGAGGATCACCACCCGAGTGGCCGCTCGGCCGCTCATCAGCCGGCCCCGGAGACGCCGGTGCCGTGGACCGGAAGACCGGCCTCAGACCACGCGACCAACCCGCCCGCACGGGTTTCGACGCGCTCGAACCCCATCGTCGTCAGGGTCTCCCCGGCCAGCAGCGACCGGGCGCCGGGGCCCTTGGTGCAGTACACGAGGATCCGCGCCGAGTGGTTTCCGGCCAATGCCGAATCGGCGCTCGGCGAGGACGGGTCGGCCCGGCGCTCCAGCAGTCCTCGCGGGATGCAGGTGGCTCCGGCCAGGTGCAGCTCGGCGAACTCGCCCGGCTCCCGCACGTCGATGACGAGGTCGAATTCGCCGGCCTCGACGGCGGCGGCCGCGGCGTCCGGTGCGATGTCACCCACGGCCGGGCGGGCCCGGGCCATCATGTCTCTGAGGGAAAGGCTCATCGATGCGCTCCATTGGTCGGCTGGGGGACGGACATCTCACGCGAGCTCAGACCGCCACGGCGCGATCCCGCATCCGACCCAGTGTGTGCTGGATGTACTGGTGGACGAAGCTGATCGCCATGCTGCCCTCTCCGACGGCGGCGGCGACGCGCTTGACCGGACCCAACCGCATGTCACCGCAAGCGAAGATCCCGGGAACGCTGGTCTCGAGAAGGTACGGGTCGCGTTCGAGCTCCCATCGATCGGCCCCTCGCACGTCGGGCCCGGTTAGCACGAAGCCACGGCTATCCAGGGCGATCTCGGCGGGCAGCCACTCCGTCTGCGGGTCGGCCCCGATGAACAGGAACAATCCGCCTGACTGGCGCCGAGTCGTCTCACCCGTGGCGGAGTTGGCGATCTCCACCTCCGTGAGCGAGTTCTCGCCGTGGACCGCCACCACCTGGGACCGGTGAAGAACCTCGATGTTGGCCCGCGTCTTGAGCTGGTCGATCAGGTAGCGGGACATGCTCTTGTCCAGATTGTCGCCGCGGCAGAGCATGGTGACGCTGGCTGCGTGCATCGAGAAGAAGAGCGCCGCCTGTCCAGCGGAATTGCCGGCACCCACGATGTGGATATCGAGCCCGTGGGTGTTTGGCGCCTCACTGCGCGCGGCGCCGTAGAAGACTCCCTTCCCCGCGAGACGGTCGGAGCCGTCAATCGACAGACGCCGCCACATCACCCCGCAGGCGAGGATCACGGTCCGGACCCGGATGACATCGCCGCCGTCGAGGTAGACCTCCCGGGTGACCGCGTCCAAGCGCTCCACCCCGCGAGTTACGAGGATCTCGGCACCAAGTCTGCGCCCCTGCTGCAGTGCCCGCATCGCCAGCTCGTCTCCGGACACGCCCGAGGGGAACCCGAGGTAGTTCTCGATTCGGGACGACGTTCCCGCCTGGCCGCCGGGCGCTTCACGCTCGACCACGATCGTGCTCAGTCCCTCTGAGGCGCCATAGACGGCGGCCGCAAGACCTGCCGGCCCGGCGCCAACGATCAGCACGTCGTACTCAGCCGCCTCCGGCTCCGTGCCCAGGGAGAGCAGGTCCGCGACTCGCCGCAGCTTCGGTCTGACCACGGTCTTGCCGCCGATGACCCGAACCGCCGGATGATCGGCCTGGGGCGGAAGTAGCCCGCCCCATACCTCCTCGGCGTCCGGCGCGTCGGGCGTGAGCCACTTGAAGGTGACCTGGTTACGGTCGAGAAAGCGACGCAGGTCCGCGCAGGCCGCATCCCAGCGATGGCCAACGACGATCGCCCGTGGTGGCGGTGGATCGGCGGCCAGGCCCTGGAGTCCGCGAAGCCCGCTGGCGCGGTGGGCGGCCAGCCGGCCGACCTCCTTCCCCAGCTCCGGCACCTCGGCCGCCACCGCGTGGTAGTCGCGGGCCTCGATGCGCATAACACGCGAAGGCTCGGCGGCGCGGAAGCCGACCGGGAACAAAGTGCCGAACACGAGCGGGAACTCCCCGAATATGTCTCCGGGGTCGCGCCGGCCGACCACACGCTCGACTCCGTCGGCGATCTGCACGGGCTCGACACGACCCTCCAGCACGGCGAACAGAGCGCGATCATCACCTTTGTTCGCCGCGTATTCGCCGGGCATCAGGCTGATGTCGGCGGCCGCCAGCGAAAGCTGGTGCAGCTGAGCGCTCTCAAGGCCCGCGAAGATCCCGACCGTACCGATCTCCTCCGGGGTCACCATCGGCCGCGCCTGCCTCGACCGGCCCCGCCGGTCACGCGGTCGCTGTTTCGTCGATCCCCAGTCACGAGTCGCCTATCTTCCCTGAGACCAACCCTACCCCGCTGCGCAACACGAGGCGAAAACCTGCTCAGGCGAACGAATCACCGGCACCGGGGTCGGTTTGTTCGCTCGAGCAGGTCGGCGGCCTCTCTCAAGGGCGGCGATCCCCCATCCAGAAGCGCGGGCCGGGGCCGCGCGTCCCGACGCGGTCGTCCGGGTTGGACAGCGCGCAGCGGTCCAGCGACAGGCACCCGCACCCGATGCACTCCGTCAGGCCCGACCTGAGCCGTTCCAGCTCGGCGATTCGCTCATCGATGCGGGACGTCCACTGACTGGACAGTCGCGACCAGTCGCGGCGACCCGGCGCGCGATCGGCGGGCAGCTTGGCCAGTTCGGCGGCGATCTCGTCCAGGGTCAGACCGATGCGCTGAGCGAACACGATGAACGCGACGCGCCGCAGGACCGACCGCGGATAGCGTCGATGGCCCGAACCGGCGCGCTCGGAGCTGATCAGGCCGCGCTCCTCATAGAACCGCAGGGCGGAGGAGGCGACGCCGCTGCGCTTGGACACATCAGAGATCTTCAGCGGTTCGGCCACATCTGCCAGAGAATCACAATGAGCCCTTGACTTCAAGTTCACTTGAACTTGTAGCTTGCGAGACATGAACGCAAATACCCCCATATCTGAACGGACTGCGAGCGAGCAGATCACCGGCGAAGTGACCACCTGGCCCGGAGTGCAGGCCGGGCCCGGGCGCCGGGGGGAGTTCTCGTTTCGCGTCGGGCGCCGGGAGATCGGCCACCTGCACGGCGATCACGCAGCGCACTTCAACTTCCCCAAACCGCTCTGGAACGAGCTGATCGGGCAGGGCAGGATCGGACCGCATCCGGTGTTCCCCAACGCGCAGGGCCCCGCGGCGCGACGGATTGCCAGCGACGCGGACGTCCAGGACGTGATCGCGCTCCTGCGCCTGAACTACGACCGGGTCACCCAGACGGGGAAGCAGCGATGAGCGCCTCCCCAACGGCGATCGTGACGGGCGCCTCACAGGGGCTCGGGTTCGCGCTGGCGCAGGAGCTGGCGCACCGAAACTGGAGGCTCGTGATCGACGCGCGAACCCAGAGCGACCTCGAGCGGGCAGCCAACGAGCTCGGCGCGCTCACCGACGTTGACGCCGTCGCCGGTGACGTGGCCGATGACTGGCACCGTGGTGCCCTGATGGCGGCGGCGGGCGAGCGCATCGACCTGCTCGTAAACAACGCGAGCCATCTCGGCCCGAGTCCCCAGCCGGCGCTCGACGCCTATCCGCTGGACGAGCTCGAGCATGTCCTACGAGTGAATCTCCTGGCGCCCCTGGCTCTCATCCAGCTTGCCGTGCCGCGCATGAGCGGCGGCTGTGTGATCAACGTGACCTCGGACGCGGCGGTCGAGCCCTACCCCGGCTGGGGAGGCTATGGAGCCTCCAAGGCCGCACTCGATCAGCTGACCGCGATCCTCGGCGCCGAGCATCCGGAGCTGCGGATCTATTCCGTGGACCCCGGTGACATGCGGACCCGCATGCACCAGGAGGCTTTCCCGGGCGAGGACATCTCGGACCGTCCGGGACCCGAGGAAAGCGTGCCCGGACTGCTGGCGCTGATCGAGGGGGCGCTGCCGAGCGGCCGCTATCAGGCCCGCGAGCTGATGGCGCAGGCGCAGTGAGCGCGCTGGCATTTGAGCTCACACCCGCCCTCGAGGCGAGCGCACCTCCGGAGTCCCGAGGGCTATCCCGCGACGCGGTGCGCCTGATGGTCGCTCATCGCACCGGTGAGGAGATCGTTCACGCGCACTTTGCCGACCTGCCGCAGCATCTGGGTCCGGGCGATCTGCTGGTGATCAACACCTCGGCCACGGTTCCCGGAGCGGTTCCGGCCAGGCGCAGCGACGGGCAAGAGATCGAGGTGCGGTTCTCCACGCCGGTGCCACGGGCGCACCGGCCGGATCTGTTCGTCGTAGAGTTGCGCGGTCCCGGCGGTGAGCCGCTGGTGGGCCGAGGGCGCGCCGGCGAGCAGATCCGGCTTCCCGCATCGGTCATGCTCCAGTTGCTCGCGCCCTATGCCGCTCCCGGCCGGTTGTGGGTGGCCAAGGTGGCCGTCGGGTCCCTGCACGAATATCTCCTGGCCCACGGCCATCCGATCCGCTACGGATACGTACGGCGGCCGTGGCCGCTGAGCGCCTACCAGACGGTTTACGCCACGACCCCAGGCAGTGCCGAGATGCCGAGCGCCGGGCGGCCGTTCACCGCGGAGCTGATCACCGCGCTGGCTGCCGGCGGGACGTTGATCTCACCCATCACCCTGCACTGCGGGGTCTCCTCTCCGGAGCGAGACGAGCCTCCCTATGCCGAGCAGTACTCCGTCCCTGAGACCACCGCGAACCTGGTCAATGCCGTACGCGGCTGGGGCGGGCGTGTCGTGGCCGTGGGGACCACGGTCGTCCGCGCCCTCGAGTCAGCGGTCGCCGCCGACGGCACCGCCCATCCGGCGGGCGGCTGGACCGAACTGGTGATCTCGCCAGATCATGCGCCGGCGGCCGTTGACGGCCTGATCACCGGCTGGCACGAGCCCGGCGCCTCTCACCTGCAGATGCTGGAGGCGATCGCCGGGCCCGAGTTGATCGAGCGCTCCTACGACGCTGCCCTGGCCGCCGGGTACCTCTGGCACGAGTTCGGAGATAGCCACCTGATTCTGCCCTGAAGTATTAGGGTTGCATTAACGCAAAACGGGACCGGAGGTTACAGATGGCGATTGATGCTTCGGCGCTCCTCGGCGCGCCGCAGATAGCAGGCGTGAACGTGTATCCGCGCGGGGCAACCTGGGCCAAGGCCTGGCGCCAGGGCGGGCTGGTCGCCGGGGGCGTCGTCGGCGCCGGCGCGGGGGAGTATGCCAGCGGGAAGGCGGCCAAGCGGGGCGCAGCCGGCGGCGCAGAGACCCCGGCGTTCAAGGGGCAGGCGGTCCTTGCCCTGACCGATGCCGATGTTGCGCTGGTCAAGGTCAAGGCAGGGTTCGTGTCCTCCAAACCCAGCGAGGTGCTCGTGCAGGTGCCGCGGAACACGGTCACCGCAGCGAGCCTCGACGACGGGATGGTGCCGAAGCTGTCGATCACCTTCACCGACGGTTCGACCTGGACGATGGATGTCCCGCGCGTCTTAAAGAAGCAGGGAGACACGAAGCGGATCGTCGAGCTGCTCCAGGGGCGAGCCATGGACCTCACGGTTTAGGCGGGCAAT
>DASZMP010000143.1:0-28971 GCA_035551795.1 Solirubrobacteraceae bacterium
GGAGCAGCGCCAGCAGCTGCTGGAGACCATCGACCCCGAGCAGCGGCTCGAGCTGCTGACCGGGTGGGCCCGGGACCAGCTCGCCGAGCTGGACGTCGCGGAGACGATCCAGAACGACGTCCGCGAGGGCATGGAGAAGCAGCAGCGTGAGTTCCTGCTCCGCCAGCAGCTGGCCGCCATCCGCAAGGAGCTGTCCGAGCTGGACGGCGAGCCGGGCACCGAGGAAGAGGACTACCGGGCCCGCATCGAGGCCGCCGTGCTGCCCGAGAAGGTGCACGAGGCCGCGATGAAGGAAGCGGCCAAGCTGGAGCGCTCCTCGGACGCGTCCCCGGAGGGCAGCTGGATCCGGACCTGGCTGGACACGGTGCTGGAGATCCCGTGGAACGAGCGGAGCGACGACGCCTACGACATCGCGGGCGCACGGGCGATCCTCGACGCGGATCACGCCGGCCTGGATGACGTCAAGGAGCGGATCATCGAGTACCTGGCCGTGCGCAAGCGCCGGTCCGACAAGGGCCTGGCCCTGGTCGGCGGCCGCCGCAGCGGCGCGGTGCTGGCCCTGGCCGGCCCGCCCGGGGTCGGCAAGACCTCGCTCGGCGAGTCGGTGGCGCGCGCCATGGGCCGCAAGTTCGCCCGGGTCGCGCTGGGCGGCGTCCGGGACGAGGCGGAGATCCGCGGTCACCGGCGCACCTACGTCGGTGCGCTGCCCGGCCGGATCGTCCGGGCCGTCCGTGAGGCGGGCTCGATGAACCCGGTCATCCTGCTGGACGAGGTGGACAAGCTCGGCGCGGACTACCGCGGCGACCCCACCGCGGCGCTGCTGGAGGTCCTGGACCCGGCGCAGAACCACACGTTCCGCGACCACTACCTGGAGGTCGAGCTCGACCTGTCGGACGTGCTGTTCATCGCGACGGCCAACGTGCTGGAGCAGATCCCCAGCCCGCTGCTGGACCGGATGGAGCTCATCACGCTGGACGGGTACACCGAGGCCGAGAAGGTCACGATCGCCCAGGGCCACCTGCTGCCGCGCCAGCTGGAGCGGGCCGGCCTGGAGGCGTCCGACGTGGCCATCACCGAGGCCGCCCTGCACACGCTGGCGGGCGAGTACACCCGTGAGGCGGGAGTCCGGTCGCTGGAGCGGACCATCGCCCGCGTGCTGCGGAAGATCACCGCGCAGGTGGCTGGCGGCACGACGACGCTGCCCGTCACCGTGGACCAGGCTGACCTGCACGGCTACCTGGGTCACCCGCGCCACACGCCGGACTCGGCGGAGCGGACCGCGGTGCCCGGTGTGGCCACCGGCCTGGCGGTTACCGGGACCGGCGGCGACGTCCTGTTCATCGAGGCGTCACTGGCCGATCCGGAGACCGGAACCACCGGCGTCACGCTCACCGGACAGCTCGGCGACGTGATGAAGGAGTCGGCCCAGATCGCGCTGTCCTACGTGCGCGGCCATGGCGACGACCTGCACATCGACCATTCGGCCTTTGAGGACCGCACGTTCCACGTCCACGTGCCCGCCGGAGCGATCCCCAAGGACGGCCCCAGCGCGGGAGTGACCATGGTCACGGCCTTCGCCTCACTGCTCACGGGCCGGCCGGTCCGGCACACGGTGGGTATGACCGGCGAAGTGACGCTGCAGGGCCGGGTACTGCCGATCGGCGGGGTCAAGCAGAAGGTGCTGGCCGCCCACGCCGCCGGCCTCACCGAGGTGATCCTGCCGGAGCGCAATCGCGGCGACATGGACGATGTGCCCGACGAGGTTAAACAGGCGATGAGGTTCCAATTCGCGATGACGATCGACGAGGTTCTGGCGGCTGCGCTCGAGCCGGCGGCGATCGGCTCGGCGGCCTGAGCTTCTCCCCGCTCAGCGAAACGTCGACACGACGCATAGAAGGGGGCCCGGTGTCTCGCCCAGGCACCACCCCAACGCATAGAGAAGGGCCCGGTGTCTCCCCAGGCGCCGGGCCCCGTTTGCCGCAACGCGGTCAACGCCCCTGGCGGGGGACCATTCGGTCCGCCGGTTTGTCAGAACCTCGTGTAGCCGGTGCGTCCGATGAAGAACCCGCGGCCATCGGATTCGAAGCAGGTGACGCCGAAGGCGCGGACCTGGCAGGTGACGGACCCCACCTTGTCGTCATGTCCGGACCGGATGTAGGTTCCCGTGGGATCGAGCACGCTGTTGCGCGCGCATACGAAGAAGGAGGATCCGGACGACCCGACCATCAGTCCCTGACCCCAGGCGGAGGAACCCGAACGGCACGAACGGGGACGGCGGGGCGGCGACCAGACCCGGCGCGCCACGTCGCAGCGGACGGTGCCACTGGAGATCCGGCAGCCGATGTTGCCTCTCGCGGCATCGAAGCTGCTGACCGACAGGGCGGCCGAGCGAGACGGGAGCCCGGCGCCGGCCGGAACGTCGGGGCGGACGTATTTGGTCTGGGTCACCGTGTGGGTGACGGTGCTCGTATGGGTGACCGTGATCGTCTGGGCCCCACCGCTGGAGCCGCCCGGACTAGAGACGGATCCCGAGCCTCCACCGGTCGATCCCCCGACGGTCGACCCGTTGGTGCCGGCGCTCGACTGGCCGCCACCACTGGACTTCGACCCGGACTTGCTCTTACCGGACTTGCTCTTAGCCGACTTCGGCGGCGTGCCCGGAGAGCTGCCGCCTGCGGGGACCAGATTGGGGTTGAACTCGTTGGTACTCGTGGTTGACGTCCCGGTGGTGGTGTTTGACCCGCCACCGGAAGACGCGGTACCACAGCCGGCCAGCAGCGCGGCGGTCGCCACAATGGCGATTGGTGCGGCTGCCCGGCGTAGGTTCACGCGCGCGAGAAGTCGGCGCGGCGCGCTTGAAGGGCTATCAGTTTCCATTTGGACCAATGACACGAACGAAACGGATGGGTAGGTTCCTTACATGAGCACGATCAGCGCAGCCAACGAGCAGGCGATCCTCGCCGAAGTCCCCACTCAACTCCTTATCGGCGGCAAATGGGAAAAAGGTGAGCAGGGGACGTTAGCCGTGGAGGACCCCGCAAATGGCCAGACTTTGGTCGAGGTTGCCGACGGCTCCCCCGCCGACGCCAAGGCCGCCCTCGACGCCGCCGTGAAGGCCGGGCCGGACTGGGCCGAGCACCCCCCGCGGGAGCGGGGCGAGATTCTTCGCCGGGCCTTCGAGATGATTATCGAGCGGGCCGACGATCTCGCCCTGATCATGACCCTGGAGATGGGCAAGCCGCTCAAGGAGTCCAAGGCCGAGATCATTTACGCGGCCGACTTTCTGCGCTGGTTTTCGGAGGAGGCGGTGCGGATCGACGGCCGGTACGCCGTGGCCCCGAACGGTCAGGGCCGGCTGCTGACGATGCGCCAGCCCGTAGGTCCGTGTCTCCTGATCACGCCGTGGAATTTCCCGCTGGCCATGGGGACGCGCAAGGTCGGACCGGCCATCGCCGCCGGCTGCACGATGGTGGTCAAGCCGGCCCAGCAGACGCCGCTCTCGATGCTGATGCTGGCCAAGATCCTCGCGGAGGCCGGTCTGCCCGACGGGGTGCTCAACCTGGTTACCGCCAGTTCCTCAAGCGAGACGATGGCGCCGCTGATCGCCGACCCCAGGTTGCGCAAGCTGTCGTTCACCGGATCCACCGAGGTCGGCCGGATGCTGATGAAGCAGGCCTCGGACGGGCTGCTGCGCCTTTCGATGGAGCTGGGCGGAAACGCACCGTTCATCATCTTCGAGGACGCGGACCTGGATGCGGCCGTACAAGGAGCGGTGCTCGCCAAGATGCGCAACATCGGCGAAGCCTGCACCGCCGCCAACCGCTTCCACGTGGCCGAGTCGGTGGCCGGGGAGTTCGCTGAGCGGCTGGCCGACCGCCTCGGCGCGATGAAGGTGGGACGCGGGACCGAGGACGGCGTCGAGGTGGGGCCCCTGATCGACTCCACCCAGCGCGACAAGGTGGCCGAACTGGTCGACGACGCGGTCGCCAACGGCGCCCGAGCCTTGGTCGGCGGCCATGCCCGAGATGGGGCCGGCTACTTCTTCGACCCGACCGTGCTCACCGACGTGCCCGACCAAGCCCGGCTGCTCAAGGAGGAGATCTTCGGGCCCGTGGCGCCCGTCAAGGGATTCACCAACGAGGACGAGGCTGTGGCGGCCGCCAACAACACCGAGTTCGGTCTCGTGGCTTACGTCTACACCAGCAACGTCAAGCGGGCCATCCGGGTGGCCGAGCGCCTGGAGACGGGAATGGTGGGCCTCAACCAGGGCATGGTCTCCAACGCCGCCGCGCCGTTCGGCGGCATCAAGCAGTCAGGCTTCGGGCGCGAGGGCGGCGTCGAGGGGATCGACGAGTACCTGGAGACCAAGTACGTGGCCGTGAACATGGATTAGGGATAGGCCGTAAGGGGTTTTGAAACCGAACACCTGGGAAAACCCCGGTCCGCCCGGGGCCGGGAGGCACTTTTAGCTCCCGGCGCCTCAATCAAGGAAGGTGGTTAGAGCTTAGGCAGCTTCCCGGCTCTCGCTGCCGTTGGTCGCGGATCGAACAGTTCTACGGATCCGAGCGATCAGCGCGTAGCGTTGGGGCCTGCGCTCGAGGCAGACCCGCCACCTGCTTGACAGCCGTCCGGCACAGACATACGGTTTCGGCACCGGGGCGCCGGTCCGCCTGCAGCACCCTATCGGAGGTTTGCTTTGCTATATCGTCCACGCGCGCTGCTGCGGCGACCGCGGTTAGCCGTCATCTTGGGCTCCGCGGTGGCCGCGCTTGCCGCTCTTCCCGCCACAGCCGCTGCGGCGCCAAACGGCGCCTTTGCCAGCGATTACGGTAACGGTGCGATTTCACAGTTCACGTTCGGCACCGGCGATACGCTGTCGGCGAACGGGTCCGTTTCGGCAGGATCAGAACCGTGGTTTGAATCGGTGACACCGAACGGGAAGTACCTCTACGTCGCCAACTGGGGCGACGGCTCGGTGAGCCAATACAGCATCGGGGCGGATGAAACTCTTACACCGCTGTCTCCGGCCAGTGTTAGTGCGGGGCCTTCCAACGGCTCGATCCAGGTAGCGGTCAGTCCCGATGGCCGCAACGCGTACGCCGTAAACGACAACGGATATCTGACGGTGTTCAACATCGGGAGCGACGGCACGCTCACCTCTGCGCAGACGATCACCTCTGGTCTATCCGGGGCCGATGCGGTCGCAGTCAGTCCGGACGGGTCAAGCGTTTACGTTGGCGATTCCGGAAACGGAGAGATCTTCCAGTACGACCGCGCCAGCAGTGGGGCGCTGACGCCGAAGGCGATCGGCAGTGTCTCTGGGTCTGACGTGGGCTATCTTGATCTCGCCATCACACCGAACGGCAAGTACCTGTACGAATCGTCCGAATCAGGGACGATCTACGAGTACAGCGTGGGTACTGGGGGCGAACTGTCCGCCCTTACCCCGGCCAGCGTCTCGACGGGTCAGAACGCGTACTCCGTCATCATCAGCCCGAACGGCCAGAACGCCTATTCAAGCAGCTGCTCCGGAAACTACGTTTACCAGTACACAGTGGGCAGTGACGGCCAGTTGGCGCCGCTGTCGCCGGCAACCGTTGCGACCGATGGCTGCGGCCTACCGTGGATGACGGCAAACGGAGGTAGTTTTTACGTTCCGGACTTCTCAAGTTCCGTCTACCAGTACGACGTGTCGTCCACCGGGGCGCTTACACCAAAGACCCCGGCCACGGCTACGTTCTCTGGAGCAAGCGAGCTGTGGGGATTCATCATTCCGCCGGATCAGGGTCCGGTGGCGGCGTTCTCGGCCACAGCCGGAAAGGCGGGTAAGGCGACGAAGTTCAATGGGTCGGCGTCCTCTGACTCGGATGGGACGGTCGCGGTGTATGACTGGAGCTTCGGGGATGGTCATAGCCTGAGCAACGGTGGCGCGACCCCGTCTCATACCTATAGGAAGGCGGGTAAGTACAAGGTCACGCTAACCGTGACTGACGACTCGGGTTGCTCTCTGACCCAGGTGTTCACAGGCCAGACGGCGTATTGCAACGGGACGCCGGCGGCCCGGATCGTCCACACGGTGAAGGTGGTGTCATCGACCAAGCCGCTGAAGCTGAGCGTATCCCCGCACTCGGCAAAGGCAGGCCGGAGCACGTGCTACGTGCTGCGCGCCACCTCGGGCGGTCACGGCGTCAAGAAGGTCACGGTGAGGTTGGCCGGGCACAAGGCGACCACGTCCGCCAACGGTAAGGCAAAGCTGTGCCTGGTCCTCAAGAAGGGCACATATCACGCCCGGGCGACCAAGACCGGCTACAAGTCAGCCGTCGCGGCGATCCGGGTCACCGCCGCCAGTCCGGTGTTCACCGGCTAGTCCAAGTCGAGATCGCGTGCAACCCCTGGGGACGGTCCGTTGCCGTCCCCAGGGACACGCTTTGCCGCGGCGCCCCTTCGCGCTCCGACGGACCTGCGCTCGCGAGATCCAATGCGGGAGGGGGATCGAGGGTACTTCAGGGCACCTCCCTCAAGACACCCAAACGGCCCGGTCCCCTCTATGCCGGTAGTTGTGAGCTGACCTGGTCTTGACGGAGGCTCTGAAGCGAGGACGATCCGTCCTCGGGAGAGGAGACCCTCCATCTCATGCCCAGACCTCGGAAGTATCCAGAGGAGTTGTTGGATCGCGGCGTGCGGCTGGTGTTGGAGTCTGGCCGGCCGATCGCGCATGTGGCGAAGGACATCGGTCTGCCGCCGGAGTCGCTGCGGCGCCGTGTGCGGCAGGTGGAGGCCGATCGGGGCTTGCGCCCGGATCTTCCGACGTCGGAGGAGCGGGAGGAGATCAAGCGTTTGAAGCGTGAGAACTTCGAGTTGCGTCGCGCCAACGAGATCCTGAAGGCCGCCTCGGTGTTTTTCGCGACCGAGCTCGACGCAGACCGGCCGAAGTGAGCGCGTTCATCGACACCCATCGCGATCGCTTCGGCGTCGAGCCGATATGCCGGACGTTGGAAGCCTCTGTGTCTGCCTTCTATCAACGCGCCAGCGGCCATCGCCCGCCGCGACGGATCCGGGATGAGCAGCTGCTGGCCCGGATCCGGGAGGTCCACCGGGCCAACTATGAGTGCTACGGATACCGGCGGGTGCACGCCGCCCTGACCCGGGTCGGCGAGCAGGTCGGGCGTGACCGGGTGGCTCGCCTGATGCGCCAGGACGGCTTGCAGGGCGCCAAGCGGCGCGGGAAGCCGTGGCGGACCACCAAACCCGACCCGCAGGCCCACCACCGACCGGATCTGGTCTGCCGCGACTTCACGGCTGCCGGGCCGGATCAGCTGTGGGTCGCCGACCTGTCGTATCTGCGCTGCTGGGAGGGAACGGTGTTCTTCGCGTTCGTGCTCGACGCGTACTCGCGCAAGGTGATCGGCTGGCAGCTGGCTTCGCATATGCGCACCACCCTGGTCCTCGACGCGCTGCGCATGGCGCTCGGCACCCGGCGCCCGGGCGCGGAGGTCCAGCTCGTTCACCACTCCGATAGAGGCTCGCAACCCGGACTCAATCGGTCCTCGCAACAGTGTGTAGGTGACTGGACAGTAAGGGATGCGGGATACGCGGCTGTCGTTGCGTAGGCGCGAGCGGAGCGAGTGCCGGAGCGGCGATAGCCGCGTGCGTGCCCTCCGGGTCATGCCGCACCGGCGAGTGTAGATCAGGGCGGTCGAGCAACCGGCGTTATCGGTCACGGTGAGAGTGACCCTGTACCGGCCGGGCTTGGAGTAGGTGTACGAGGGAGTCGGACCACCGTTGCGCAGCGCCTTTCGGTCCCCGAACTTCCAGTCATAGCGCGCCACCGTCTGGCCGGACGCGGCGCTCGAACCGGAGCCGTTGAAGCGGGTGGCCCGGCCGGCGTGAGCTGGCTTGGCGACGAACGCCGCCGTCGGCGCCTGATCCGGCGTCACGACGAGGTCGTTGGGGCCATTCCCGGTGCCGCAGTCCGCGCTGGAGCAAGTCACGGGAGTGGGCGAGCTGCCCGTACCCACCGCAAACACGCTCACGTTATTGTTCACGTTGAGCGCGTAGAGATAGGTTCCCGCTGGGTTGAGGGCCGCCATGAGCGCTCCGGCACCGGTGGCTCAGTCGGACCCCGAGCAGGCGATCGGACTCAGCGCCCCGCCAGACCCGACCGTGAACGGCGAGATCGTCCCGCCCGATGGCGGCAGGCAGTGGTTGGGCCGCCCCGAAAACGCGTACAACCTTGACATGCACGACCGGATCCCGCCCAATTGCACGTCTTGCCGGCCCTGAGCAATGCTCGCCGCGTTTTTCGCCACCCACACCCTGCACCACCTGCTCAACCAGTACGGCTATCTGGCGGTGGCGCTGTTCGTGATGGTGGAGAGCCTGGGGATCCCGTTTCCCGGCGAGACGATGGTGATCACCGCCTCCGTGTACGCGGGAGCGACCCACCACCTGGTCGTCTGGCTGATCTGGCTGACCGCCGCCATCGGAGCGATCGTCGGCGACAACATCGGCTTCGCCGTCGGCCGCTTCGGCGGCTACGCGCTGCTCCGCCGCTACGGACCGAAGATCCGCCTGGACGAGGCCAAGCTGAAGGTCGGGCGGCTGATCTTCGACCGCCACGGCGGCAAGGTGGTGTTCTTCGGTCGATTCGTCTCGATCCTGCGCACGTATGCCGCCTTCCTGGCCGGCGCCAACCAGATGACCTACGTGCGTTTCCTGTTGTTCAACGCGTCCGGCGGGATCATCTGGGCCGGCATCTACTCGATCGCGTTCTACTACGCCGGCTCGGCGCTGTCCGGCGTGCGGGGTCCTGTCGACTACGCCCTGGGCGGCCTGGCCGCGGTGGTGGTGGTCTCGTTCATCGTCTGGCTGCGCCGGCACGAAAAGCGCCTGGAAGCCGAAGCCGAGCGCGAATATCCAGGCTCGCTGGATGATCACATGAGCCCAGGCCGGGCCGCTGGATAGCTCACCGG
Organism: Solirubrobacteraceae bacterium; assembly: GCA_035551795.1. Taxonomy (GTDB): domain Bacteria; phylum Actinomycetota; class Thermoleophilia; order Solirubrobacterales; family Solirubrobacteraceae; genus Palsa-465. Next base: position 8,973 of record DASZMP010000143.1, read on the forward strand.
GATCCGCAGACGGCCGGCAAGGTACCCAGACGGCCGGCAACGTACCGCAACCTGGGGTGCTTTCATCTGTTGCAGCAGTTGCACCACGGGGGCGGCGCCGTTTGGCCGATCTATCCTTGTGCGCGGTCCGTGGTGTCGGGGACACTGCCGTACGACACGGCGGATGAAATCAGTTTGAGAAAGGTGTCGAGATGAGACGAAGCATCTGGTGCGGGGCTCTGGTCACCGCTGCGGCGGCCATTGGCGCCGGCGGTTGGCTGGCGGCACCATCAGGCGCTTCGCCGCAGCTGCTCGGTTCGGCTCGGACATGGCACGGCATCCGCATCCAGTCCCTCGACCCGGTGCCGGCGCAATTCCAGCACGCCCGGACGGCGGCGGCGCAGGCGTCGATGGCGCGTTCGGCCTCAGCCACGACCACGACGACGACAACCACGACAACCACCACGAGCACGACAACCACTCCGACCACCACCACCCCCACGTCTCCCCCCAAGAAGAAGACGCTGGTCCTGTCCAACGAGAACAGCTTCAGCCGCTGGGCCTACACCAACCAGATCGCCTGGATCCACAAGCAACCGTCAGCGTCGTCCAGGCGGATCGTGCGGACCAACTGGTACACCCCGGACGGGTTCCCCGAGCTGTATCTGCTGCTCAAGCAGACCAGCGATTCCCAAGGTAATACCTGGGTTGAGCTGCGGATCCCCGGCCGGCCGAACGGCCGGGTGGGCTGGGTGCCCCGGCGTGCGCTGGGCAACTTCCATCTCACTCACGAGATGATCGTGGTCAACCGGGAGAAGGCCCGGATGTACGTGTACCGGTACGGACGCCGCATCTGGAGTGCACCGGTCGGGGTTGGCAAGGCTTCGACGCCCACGCCCAAAGGACACTTCTGGATCCGCGAGCGGTTCAAGATCACCAATCCGAGCTCTGGCTACTACCCGTTCGCATTCGGCACCACCGACTTCTCGACCCTGACCGACTGGCCGGGAGGCGGCGTGGTTGGCATCCACGGGCCGTACTTCGACCCGAAGGGAATCCCTGGCCACATCTCGCACGGCTGCATCAGGCTCGAGGTCGCGGCCGACGCCTGGCTGGCGCACCACATCACGCTGGGCGTGCCGGTCCACGTGGTCTGAACCCGCGCCGAGCGCCCAAGCTGCTCCGCCGGCACTCCACGAACATCCGGTGGCCGTGGTGGCATCTCTGGACAACTGATTGGTTTCCCACTGCGAAGTCGGTAGGCTTTCCGTCCATGTCGGTGCCAGGGGACACCGCGGAGCGCTTCGAGGTGGACGGGGATCCCGAGCTGGAGCAGCTGCGCGATCAGGTTGTGGGGCTCAGGGCCGAGCTGGCGCGTCGCGAACGTGAGGCCGAGGACAAGGAGCGGCAGCTGGAGGTCTACGCCGCCGACGTGCGCGAGATCTACAAGCAGGAGCGCTCGCGGGCCCAGCTGCTGGTCAAGGCCTACCGGGCCACGGTCACCGCGCTGGCCAACGCGGTGGAGGCTCGCGACCGCTACACGGCTAAGCACGCTGAGCGCGTGGCCGCCTACGGCACGGAGATCCTGCACCAGGTCGACCCCAGGCTGGCGGACGACCCGACCACGGAATTCGGCTTCCTGCTGCACGACGTCGGGAAGGTGGGCATCGCCGACGCGATCCTGCTCAAGGATGGTCCGTTATCGAAACAGGAGCGCGCCGTGATGCAGCAGCATCCGATCATCGGCGAGACGATCGTTCGGGACTTCCTCGGCGACGGCACCGCCGTCGTGCGCTCCCACCACGAGCGCTGGGACGGCCGCGGGTATCCGGATGGGCTGGCCGGCGAGGCGATCCCGCTCCCCGCCCGGGTGTTCGCCGTCGCCGACGTGCTCGACGCGCTCACCTCGGACCGCCCCTACCGTCCCGCCTCGCCCGTGACCGAGGCGCGGGCGATGATCGTGGCGCAGGCCGGGCGCCAGTTCGACCCCCAGGTCGTGGAGGCGTTCCAGCGCATTCCCGACAAGCGTTTCGAAGTGATCGGCGAGGCCGTGCAATGAGCCAATCGGTACTCGTCGTCGACGACGACCCCTTCACCCGCCGGTTGATCACGACCACCCTGGAGGATGTCGGCCAGTTCGAGTTATACGAGGCCGCCGACGGGGTCGAGGCGGTGGAGATGGCCCAGAGCACCCAGCCTCGACTGGTGTTTCTGGACTTCGACATGCCCGGGCTTGATGGCATCACCGCCTGCCAGAGGCTGCGCAGCGCGTCGGACGGGGATGACGCGACGATCGTGCTGCTCGCTGATCGGTGCGACGGCTTCGAGCGCCGGGCCCAGGAGGCCGGCGCCGACATCATCCTGACCAAGCCGTTCAGTCCTCTTCAGCTGCTGCGGATCCTCGCCGGACTGAACGCCGGCGCCGAGCGGCGCGCACACGCCCGGTCGGGCTGACTCCGGCCGGTCCGGGAGTTCGCGGCGGCGCTGGGCCAGCCAGCCCGCGCCGCCGGGTCAGCCGGGGACCGCTCGAGCCGGGCGCTAGGAAATCTTGATCAGGATGATCGTCACGACCGCGAACGCGATGCCGAACGCGATCGTCCAGCGGTTCAGGTTGCGCTCCACCAGGGAGCCGCCCCCCATCGGTCCGGCACCGGTGCCGACTCCGAAGGCGCCGGATAATCCGGCGTCCTTCCCGGAGTGCATGAGCACGAGGAAGATCAGCATGACGCTGACGAACACCTGAACGACGTCAAGGATGGTGACCATGGCTCAGCGGATGGTAGCCGCTGCTCGCCCGCATGGCGGACTGCGGTTACGGCTCGGTGGCCTTGGCCTGATCCAGCCGGCGGAGGATGTCGATCGCTTCGGCCCGGAGTGTCGAGTCAACGGCCTGGAAGTCCTCATCGGATAGCTTGGCGGTCTGGTGGTCCAGCTCGGCATCGCGGATCTCCCGGTATTTGGCGTCCCGTTCGGCCTCCAGCTCCAGCACCTCCGAAGACACGTCCGGATTCTCGAGCTCGGCCTCGGCGTTGGCTCCCGCGGGTCCACGACGCAGCGGCGCCGTGATCACGACCACAACCGCGAACAGGATCACCAGGACGATCACGTAGACCACTTTCGTCTCCGGGCGAACTAGGCCAGCTCGCGAGCCAGCCGGGCGCGATACACGGCCATGCTGCGCAGGCGCACCAGAGCCGGGATCGGCCACAGCGCGATCAGTCCGCCGAACGCCACGATCCCCGCCCCCACCCAGACCCAGGTGACCAGCGGGGCCACGATGATCAGGAACTCCACCGGCCAGGGATGGGTGACGAACCGGCGGGCGATCCCAGCCACCGCCTCGTCTCGGTAGGTGTAGTACTGATCGAGGAACTGGGTCTGCTGGGCCCGCGGCAGCTTGGACAGCCTGCTCGTCACCGAGGACAGGTAGGCCGAGAAGTAACGGTTGCCCTGATTGATGTATCCGGTCAGGGGCTGCGGGTTGGCTGAGGTGACCGCCCAAAGGTTGCGCGTGACACCGGCGTCAAGACCGACCGTGCTGTCGGCTTCGCCCGCGAAGAACCGGCCGATCACGCCGGTGCTGAAATCGGTGCTCGGGTAGTAGCCCCGCGTCGTATGCATGGTGGTCACGTGCCGGCCGCCCTTGCTCACGCGCAGAACTGCGCCGAACTGGATCTTGGACGCCATAGCGGCCTCTGTAGGCCGCACGTAGGTGAACCGGTATCCGTCGACCCGAGCGGACTGTCCGGCCTTGAGGACGACATCGCGCGAATGCTGCAAGGAGGACGACGCGGCCACCCCGATCAGCAGCACGGCGATGCCCAGGTGGGCCATGTACCCGCCATACCGCCTGCGGTTGCGACGAACCAGGGCCCCCAGGGCGACCGGCCACGCGTCGTGAGTGATCGCCCGCCGGGCGCTGGTCCCCCGGTAGAACTCCTGGAGCACGGTTCCGATCACGAACGCGCCCAGCGTCCACATCGCGATCGCCAGAGGCTTGCTCGTCGCGTGGGCCAGTGCGAGCACGGCGATCAGCACGACAGCGGCCACCCCGACCGGGAACCGGAAGTTGCGCCGCAGATTGGCGACGGTCGCCCGGCGCCAGGAGATGAGCGGCCCGATTCCGGCCAGCGCCACCAGGACGAGCGCCAGTGGCACCACGAACGGCGTGAAGGCGGGCGGTCCGACCGACACCTTGGTCCCGGTAATCGCCTGCGAGATGAGCGGGAACATCGTCACCCAGAAGATCACGAACACCATCGCCACCAGGACGAGGTTCTGCAACAGGAACATCGCTTCGCGGGATAGCAGTGAGTCGATCCTGTGCTCGGAGCGAAGCGCCGGGCGCCGGAACAGCACCAGCCCGATCGACCCGAGGATCATCACGGCCAGGAGGATCACGAACGGCACGCCAAGCGTGGAGGCGCCGAACGCGTGGATCGAGTCGAGCACCCCGGAGCGAACCAGGAAGGTCCCGAACACGGCCAGGGTTCCGCTGAGCAGGATCAGGGATACGTTCCACACCTTCAGCATCCCCCGCTTCTCCTGGATCTGAATGGAGTGGATGAAGGCGGTGATGCACAGCCACGGCATCAGCGCCGCGTTCTCCACGGCGTCCCAGCCCCAGTACCCGCCCCACCCGAGCTCGGTATAGGACCACAGGGCGCCCAGGGTGATGCCGACGCCGAGAAACAGCCACGCGGCCAGCGCGAACCGGCGCGTGTCGCGGATCCATTCCGAGCCCACCCGGCCGGTGATCAGCGCGCCGATCGCGAACGAGAAGGGGATCGCCATCAGCGTGTACCCCGAGTACAGCATCGGCGGGTGGAACATCATCGTCGGGTGCTGGAGCAGCGGGTCCAGGCCCGCGCCCTGGGTCGGCGCGGGCGCGGTGGTGTTAAACGGGTTGGCCGCGAAGCAGGCCAACGCATCGAAGAACGTGGCCAACCCCATCAGGACCGCCGTGGCGTACGGCGCGATCTCACGCAGGCGCCGGCGCGTGGCGAAAAGCACCAGGCTGGACCAGAACGACAGGAGCATCACCCAGAGCAGCAGGGAACCGGCCTGAGAGGACCAGGGGGCGGTGAGCTTGTAGAACGTCGACAGTGTCGTGGACGAGGTCTGCGCGACGATGTTGAAGGCGAAGTCGTTGCGCTGGAAGGCGATCTCGACCAGCACGAAGGCCGTGAGCATGACTCCGGCCAGCGCGTAGACGGCCCGGCGGCCGGAGGCGACCCAGTCGCGGCGTCGGGCTCGCGCCCCGTAGATCGAGGCACCGATCCCGTACAGGCTGATCGCCAGTCCAAGGAGCAGCAGCGTGCGGCCGAGGAGCGCCATGCGGGTTAGTTATAGGCGCCCGAAGCGGCCTGGTACTTCGACGGGCATTTCGTGGTCAGCGAGTTCGCCTGCCCGACGAACCTTCCGTCTCGATCGGTCACGTCCAGCAACACCGCTCGCCCCTGGGCGAACGGGTCGGGCACGATCCCGCTGTAGCGGACCGGCACGGCCACGTGCTCCTTGGGATCCCGGATGCTGAACAGCAGCGTGGAGCCTCGCTGGTGAACGGACCCGTCCAGGACCGTGCCCGCCAGGATGTACGTCCCGCCGGGGCGGGCCTTGGCCAGCAGCTGCGACGCGGTGAACTCGTCACGGCCGGCGTTGAAGCTCACGTAGATGAGGGCGGTGGCTAGAAGAAGTGCGGCGCTCAACGCCACGGTCAGCCGGATAACGCGCTTACGGCTTGGATCCATGCGTCTGGCCATTCTCCCACAGGAGCCCTCCTCATCCGTCCGACCCGAGGTGAAAGCTGTGTTAGCACCAGGTGAATACCGCCCCGTCGCGCGAAACCAATTCCCGATTTTCCCGTTCCTGGTAATAGATGCCGGCTCGATCGTTCAACGCAAACAAGCTCGGCCGTCGGATCCGCCCGCGGCCGGCGAGTCCGGACCGGTGGCCGCGCGGGCGCCAAGCCGCCGAGCCCGCACGGGAGCGCCGCGACCGGGACCTCAGCCAGGACACTGCCGTCTATACCTGCCAGTGCGGAATGGTGTTCGAGGCGCCCGTGAACACGACGGTGGACTGCCCGCACTGTGGCGGACAGCAGGCCTGGTAGAGGCGCGAATTTACGGGGCGCGGCGCTCACACGCCACGCCCCCTGCCGTTTGTGCCGCTACTGCTTGAGAACGCCGCGAGCGGTGGAGGTCCAGCTGTTGGTCAGGTCGCGAATGAACTTGGCCTGAGCAGTGGCCAGGTTCGAGATCCAGTCGATGTCGCTGCGACCCGGGCCCTTCTCGATCCCACTGGCGATCGTCTTGAGCGCCTTCTCGTAGGTGGTCAGCGTCGTCTCGCCGGCCTCGCGACCGGCCTCGATGATCCGCTCGTTGAGCTTGCGGACCCGGTTGGCGATCGCGTCGATCCGGACGTCCGAGCCGGCGCCGGCCTTGGAGGCTGCGGAGCGGCCGGCCGAGGTCGCGCGCGAGCGACCGGCCGTGCTGCCACTGGACTTCGTGCTGCGGGTTGACCGGGACCCTCCGCTGGAGCGAGACGCAGACCCGGACCGGGCGCTGGAGCCTGACCGCGAGCCAGACGCTGAGCTCGAGCGGGAGGAGCTGGTCTTGCGGGCGGTGGACCGTCCGGCCGAGCCGCCGCTCGACTGACCGGACCGCGACCGCGTGGAACGCGACGACGACGAGCTGGAACCGCTCGAACCTGAGGTACCGCGCTTGGGCTGCGGCATTCGATCTGTCTCCTTACCTTGGGGGTCTTACCTTGGGGGTTACGCGGGACCCTACCCTTTTTTCTTCGCTACGAGCGACGCGCAACGGCAGCGGACAAGCCCGGCAAGAGTGACGCATCTCACCCGATGGGCTTGCCGCGGAACGCGATGGGTTTGCCTCGGAACGGGTAATCACCCCGACGAGATGCCCAACTACCCAGAGCTCCCCGGGATGCTTGCGCTGCACATCCGGGCGGCAGCGCCACCCAGTGCGGAGAGTCAGCGGCTGCTGCGGGTGCTGACCACGGCGCTGTGGCCGGGCGGCTCGGCCGACCGAACCGACCGAGTGGCCCGGACCTGGCTGCGGATGTGGGGTCCGGTGCAGGTCGTGATTGACCAACCGCACTGTGGCTGCGCCGACGGGTTCTGCGCGATCTGCAACTGACCGCCCCTCTCAGCGTGCGCTGACCAGAATCACGGCCAGAGCCGCGCTGATCAGCCCGGCGATCTGACGCCGGGTCCAGTGCTCTGCCAACACCGTGCGCGCGAGGATCACCGTCATGGCGGGATAGAGCGCCGTCAGCACGGCCACCACAGCCAGCTGTCCGTGACCTGTCGCCGCCAGATATAGGAGATTGCCGGTGCCCGCCAACGTACCGGCCAGCGCCGTCAGTCCGGCCGCTGATCGCGTGGGGTGACCGTGTCCAGCGACGCCCCGAAGCGCCACCGGCAACAGGAGGAGTACCGCAATCCCCTCCCCGGGAACCAGGGGCCAGGCGCCCGCACGGGTCCCGGCCCGGTCAAGCGCGATCAGCAGCAGGGCGAATCCCAGCCCGGCGATGACGCCGAACCGCACCCCCGACCGCTGTCCCGTCTCGCGGTGCTCCGCCGGCTGCCAGGAGACAAGCGCAATGGCCGGGATGGCGATGACGATCCCCGCCGCCGCCACCACCCCGAGCCGGTTTCCCAGCGCCACCCCCAGCAGTGCGGGAATGACCGCGGTCAGGATCGCAGAGAGGGTCGCCACCACACTCATCCGCCCGACCGACAGGCCGTGGTAGAGGGCGAACGTCCCTACGGCGCTGCCGACTCCGCTCAGCGCGCCCCACAGGAGCTCGGCGGCGTCTGGCGCTCGGGCGCCACCAATCAGCACGGCCAGACACGCCAGCACGGCTCCCAGCGCGGTCACCGCGGCGGTCACCGGCGCCGCCGTGTACCGGCGGGAGGCCAGACCTGCCGAGAAGTCGCCCGTGCCGTAGCAGACGGCCGACAGCAGCGCGAGGAGGATCGCCACGGGTCAGGGGCCGAGCGGATGCAGCCGGCCGTAGCCCATCCGGTTGACCGTTTCTCTCAGCTGCTGTTGCTGGGGGCCGGAAAGGACCCGCGGCGTGCCGATCAGGGCGGCTCGCCAGTAGAGGGCGGCGGCCCACTCGAGCAGTCGCGTCCGTTCCACCGCCTGATCTGGTGCGTCGCCGATCGCCAGCGTCCCGTGGTTGGACATCAGGACGGCGTGGCGATCGCTCAGCGCCTCCGCGGTGGCACGAGCGAATTCATGGCTCCCGAACGGCTGGTAGGCGGCGACGCGAACCGCACCGCCCAGGGCGAGCATGTCCGGATGGATGCACGGCAGCTCATCCAGCACGCAGGACAGTGCCGTGGCCACCGGCGGATGAGCATGCACGACGGCGCCCACTCGATAACGCCGGTAGATCGCCAGATGAAGCGCCAGCTCCGAGGTGGGCGCCAGACATCCACCGACCACCCGGCCGCCGAGGTCGACGGCCGTCACCTGCTCGGCTTCCAGCTGGCTCAGCCGGGCTCCCGTGGCGGTGACGGCCACGACCTCGCCGGCCCGGGCGCTCAGATTGCCCGATGTTCCCGAAACCAGATCGGCAGCCGCCAGCGCGCGGGCAGCGTTGACCAGGGCGCGGACGAGCTCATGCAGCTCGCCAGGTGTCTGTCCTGAGGGCGCGGGTTCCACAGCCCGCCACGCTACCCGAGCGAGGCGACCGGACGAAGGGTCGCTAGCTTGACGCTCCTTGTTCGAGATTCGCACCCGCTCCCCCACCTCACGTGCCCGCTCCGGAACCCTGCGGCTGGCTCACGGCAGTGTCGAGACCCCAGCCTTCGTGCCGCTGGCCACCCGAGGGGCCGTGAAGACCCTGGAGCCTCGAGACGTCCTGGAGCTCGGCTATCAGATGGTGCTCGGCAACACCTTCCACCTGTTCCTGGCGCCCGGTCATGAGCTGGTAGCCGAGTTCGGCGGGCTGCACCGCTTCATGAGCTGGAGCGGTCCGATCATTTCCGACTCCGGCGGCTTTCAGGTGTTCTCGCTCGGGCACGGAGGGGTGGCGGATGAGATCAAGGGGCGCCGCCGGGGCCAGGACTCGAACGGCGCGATTCTCGAGATAGCCGAGGCGGGCGTGCGCTTTCGCTCCTACGTCGACGGCGCGGAGCGGTTCATGGGACCGGAGACCTCGATGGAGGTTCAGGCCGCCCTGGGCTCCGACATCGGTCTCGTGTTCGATGAGTGCACGCCGTTCCACGTGAGCCGTGACTACACGGCCGCCTCGATGGCCCGTACCCATCGCTGGCTCGACCGCTGCCTGCGCTGGCATGCCGAGCTCGGAGACCCCGAGCAGATGGTGTACGGGATCGTGCAGGGCGGCGTCGAGCCCGACCTGCGTCTGGAATCGACCGAGACGGTGGCCGCCAGCGGCTGTCCCGGCATCGCCATCGGCGGCTCGCTGGGCCAGGACAAGCCACAGATGCACGCCGTGGTGAGCTTGACGAGTCAGGCGCTGGCGCGAGTGGCTCCCGATCGCCCCCGCCACCTGCTGGGAATCGGCGATATCGATGATCTGATCGCCGGCGTCGAGATGGGGATCGACACGTTCGACTGTGTGATGCCGACGCGGCTGGCTCGCCACGGGGTGGCCGTCGTACCGGACCCGGCGAACCGCTGGCGGGTGGATCTGTTCAAGGGCCGTTGGCGGAACTCTCAGGAGCCCCTGTCACCGGATTGCCCATGCCCGGCCTGCCGGGCCGGGCACACCCGGGGTTACCTGCACTACCTGATGCGAGCCGGAGAGACCACCGGCGCCCGGCTGCTGACCCTGCACAACCTGAGCTTCATCGCGCGCCTCATGCGAGACCTGCGGGAGGCCATCGACGCGGAGCGTCTCCCGGAGGTCGCCGCGGCTCTCCGAGCCGGCGTCTCTCCCACTGCGCCACCGGTGAGTCCGCGCAACCCTGATTCCTGAATCCAAGACTTGACATGTACCGACTTAGATTTTATAGTTGGAGAGCAGCCATAAACCTGCTATTCAGGAGGTACCGCAATGGCACTCATCCGCTGGGAGCCCGCCCGTGAGCTCCAGTCAGTGCAGAGCGAGATCAATCGTCTATTCAACACCCTGTTCGACGCCCCGGCACCGGTCGCGGGCGCGGGCCAGCGACGCTGGGTTCCGGCCATGGACCTGGTGGAGACCGACAGCCACTTCGTGCTGCGAGCCGATCTGCCCGGCCTCAGCGAGAAGGACGTGAAGATCGAGCTGCAGGACAACGTGCTGACGGTCTCGGGCCAGCGCAGGACCGAGCACGAGGAGCGCAAGGAGGGCTATTTCCGCCTGGAGCGCGCCTCCGGAGCGTTCTCCCGCTCCCTGACGCTCCCCGAAGGGGTCGACGCCAGCAGCGTCACGGCCACCTTCACCCACGGCGTTCTGGAGATCCACGTCCGCAAGCCCGAGATTCGCAAGCCCCAGAAGGTCGAGATCTCGGTGGACACCTCAGACCAACCGGCCGAGACCATCGAGGGCTCAGAGAACAGCACCACTGCCTCCGACCCCGCGCTCGCCTCGGCCTCGGCGTAGTTCGCTAAGCGAGGGCGCCCTGCACGGCGTCCGGCAGCCTTGCGAGGCCCGGTGCGATGCATCGGGCCTCACCCGTTTGGCCGATCGCAGACTGCTGGAAGCCGGGCGGACCGCCCGAGCCCTACTTCTTGCTGTTGACGCCGATCAACCCTTTCAGCTGACTTATGGCGCTCTGCGCGTCGTGTCCGATGATCTGGCGGGTGTGCACGAGGCTCGATGAGGTGCCCGTCGCCACCACCACGATGATGATCGCGACGGCGATGATCACGAGCAGCAGCAGGGTGAGGCCGAGCCCCCGGCGCAGCGCACTGCGTCGCCGGGGCTGGCGATGTGAAGGCTCCGGCTCGCGGGGGCGGCTGAGCGGTGCCCCGGCCGGGACGGTGCGCGGACGGCGCGGGTTGACTCGGGTCTCCTCGGTGGGCGGGCGAGCCACCCGGGTGGCCTGAGTGGGGCTATCTGCCGTGCCCAGGACCCGGGTGGCTCCGGTTCCCAGACGCTGCGTCGGGCGCCGGCTGCCGAACGGCGAGATGCCTTGTGCGCCCTGCCTGAGCGCCTCCGCGAGCTGCAGTGCGTCGTCCGGGCGCTCCTCCTTGTCGATTGCCAGCGCCGCCAGCACGGCCTCGCCCAGCTCGGGCGGAACCCGGGGATTGAGCTGCTGAAGAGGGAGGGGCGACTCACGCTGCTGCTTGAGGGTGAGCTCCGAAAGCGATGTGGCCTCATAGGGCAGACGCCCGCTCAGCAGCTGGTAAGCCACCACTCCAAGGGAGTACAGGTCGGCTCGCGGGCCCGCCTCCTCCCCCCTCGCCTGCTCGGGTGCCAGATACGCGGCCGTCCCGAGGACGGATCCGACCTGCGTGATGCTCGACTGATCGGTGGCTCGGGCAATCCCAAAGTCGGCCAGCTTGACCACATCGGAGTTTGAGACCAGGAGATTGCCGGGCTTGACGTCGCGGTGAACAACGCCGTTGCGATGGGCGTAGTCCAGTCCGCGGCAGGCCTGGGAGACGATCTCTATCCCCTGATCGACGTCTAGGTGGCCGCGGTCACGCAGGAGCTCCGCGCAGGACTCGCCGTCGACATGCTCCATCACGATGAAGTGCTGATGGCTTGACTCGTCGAGACCGAAGTCGAACACCTGCACGATATTCGGGTGCACCAGCCGGGCCGCGGCCAGAGCCTCGCGCCGAAATCGCGAGACGAACGTGGCATCGTCGGCCAGGTGCTCGGCCAGCAGCTTCACGGCCACGTAGCGCTCTAGGCGCTGATCGAACGCCAGGTGGACCGTAGACATGCCGCCGACACCGAGCCGGCGCTCAACCCGGTAGCGGCCGGCGATCGTGAACGTGGCGCTGCTCACGAGTGCGTCCCTCCGGTGACGGGTCCGTTGTCCTTGGCCTGGCCGTTGACGTTCCCGTCACCGCCCGACAGGCCGGCCCCGCCGCTGCCCGGGCCGGTCGAGGTTGTCTGGGTCGTGGTGGTCTGGGTGGGCGTCGTCGGCGTGGTGGTGGTCTGGGTTGGGGTCGTCGGCGTGGTCGTCGTAGCCGTCGTGGTTGCGGTGGTGGTGGTCGGGGTGGTCGTTGTCTTCGGCGTCGTCGTGTGATGCACAGTTTGCGCCGGGCACTCCTTGGTCGCGAGCTGGCTCAGGCGCGAGGCGCCCTGATCGAGGTTGGCCACCAGGTTCTGGTCGACGGAATTCAATCCGTCGACCGTGCTCCGGAAAGTCGTGATCTGGTTGGCGGCCTGCTGGCACTGCCGGGCGCTGAGCGACTGCGAGACCAGGGCGAGCTCACCCTTGAGTTCGCTGGCCTGGCCAGCGGACAGGAGGCTGCCGCTGGTTCCGCAGGCTGCCAGGCCCGTGACAGTGAGAAGAAGGCCGCCGACGCTGAGTGCCCTGTTAGCGAAGCGCATCGGCCCTCTGACTTTAGCCGCTGAGGTGGTTGACAACGAGTTAGGAAGGACCCACCAGACCACTGTGAGGTAACTCTCACTGCCCGAACTGCAGGCGCTCGGCCAGCGACTCGGGCAGTCGCGCGTCGCGGATCGCCCGGGCCGCGCCCTCGACGTCGTAGTCCACCCGGTGGTAGATCGCCCGCCAATCATCCAGGTCGAGCTCCAGCCAGGCGGCGCGGGGATCGCCGTCGCGGGGTTGCCCGACGCTCCCCGGGTTGATGATCCACTCCCCGGACCTGATGTCCAGATCCTCGCCATTGGTTCGCGTCTCACCCGTGGTCGTGCCTCCCTCGGGGCGCCGGAAGGACAGGGCGACGTGGGAGTGACCGACCAGGCACACGCGGCGGGCCTGCATATCCAGGCATAGATCCGCCTGCAGCGGGGATAGCACGTACTCCCAAACGGGATCCCGCGGGCTGGCGTGGTAGAGCCCGACCGCCTCTCCGTCGTTGAGCGGCTCCAGCGACCGAAGGTAGGTCATGGTCTCCGGGCGAACCGTGGCCCGGGTCCACTCGGCGGCCAGGCGAGCTCCGGCCGAGAAGTCCTCCAGGGGAAGGTCTCCGGTCACCCCGAGATCGTGATTGCCGGCCAGCGTCACCGCACAGTGGGTCTCGGCCCGCCGCACGCAGCCGTCGGGCTCGGCGCCATAGCCGACCAGGTCTCCCAGGCACCAGACCTCGCGACAGGGGGAGCCGGCGATGTCCTCGAGCACGGCGTCGAAGGCATGCCGGTTGGCGTGGATGTCGGAAACGATGGCAACCCGCACCGCGTACAGTGTCCCCGGTGAAGCGCTCCGAGGGCTTCCAGGTGGCCGCCACCGGCGTTCTGGCCCTGATTTCCGCCGATCTCGCGACCCGGCTACTGGCTCCTCGACGGAGGCTTCCCCCTCCCGAGCCTGTTCGCCTTCCGGACTTCTTCAGCCCGGAGGAGATACATCGTGCCCGCCGCTACCAGCGCCCCCAGATCGCCCTCTCAATGGCGGGAGCGGCTCTGGACACGGCCGCGCTCGGCTGGGTGGTGCGGCGATCCCGAGGACGGAGCGGTCCAGCGCGCAAGCCGGGCTCGACTCGGGCAGCTGTGCTCGGAAGCGCCGCCTACGCGGCGGGATTATCCGTCGGGCTGTCGCTTCCTGGGCTCCCGCTGGCGGCCGTGGCCCGGCGCCGCTCGCTGGCCATCGGACTCTCCACCCAGTCATGGCCGGGATGGCTGGAGGATCTGGCCAAGGCCACCGCGATCCAGTCCACCCTGGCCGCCGCGGGCGGAGCTGCAGTTACCGCGGCGACCCGGCGCTGGCCGCGTCGGTGGTGGCTGGTCGCCGCCGGCGGCTCGGTGGCGTTCGGCGCTGGGCTGGCCGCCCTGGCACCCGTCGTGCTCGACCCGGTGTTCAACGAGTTCACGCCCCTGCCGGAGGGTCAGACCCGGCGCGACGTGCTCGAGCTGGCCGGCGCGGCGGGAGTGAAGGTGGGCGAGGTTTACTCGGTTGATGCCAGCCGCCGCACGACCGCCGTCAACGCCTACGTCACCGGCCTGGGTCCGACCAAACGGGTCGTGCTGTTCGACACGCTGATCGAGAACTTCAGCCGCGAGGAGGTCCGCGTCGTCGTGGCGCACGAGCTGGGGCACGTGCGCCACCGCGACGTGGTGCGCAGCGTCGCTCTGGCCGCCCTCATCGCCCCCGCCGCCGCGCTGGCCGTCCAACGGCTGAGCTGGACGCTGTCTCCGGCCCGCGGAGAGCCGGGTGCCCTGCCGGCACTGGCTCTGGCGACCGGCCTGGTGTCCTCCCCGCTGGGACTGCTCGCCGGCCGCCTCTCGCGTCAGATAGAGAGGCAGGCGGATGCCTTCTCGCTGGACCTGGCGGAGCGCCCGGATGCGTTCATCTCCTTCGAGCAGAAGATCGTGCGCCGGAACGTCGCCGACCCGGCGCCGCCCAGGATCCTCAACCTGCTGGCCTCGCACCCGCCGACCGACCAGCGGATCGGGGCGGCTCTGGCATACGAGAGGCGGGCGGCCTCAAAGGCCGCCCACTGAAGAAGCCGCTACGCGGGCTCAGCCGTCGTCGCCGACGACGTCCGTGTCGTCGCCCGGCGAGTCCAGGCCGCCGTACTCGGGCAGGTTCTTGATGCTCTCCCGGGCCTGCCACTTGGAGTAGTTGTCCTGCATGGCGTCGATCAGCTCGCGCATGAACTTAGGCGAGAGGTTGATGCGGGACACGACCACGCCCGGCACCTCCTCGTCCTCGATCTCATGGTCGACGCGGGCGAAGGTGAGGCTGAACTCATAATCGGAGTGGCTCACGTTGGCGAAGTTCGCGTAGTGCCCGGCCATCAGCTCGGGGGCGAAGTGGATGTTGATGTGGCGCTCGGGGGGATTGGGTGTCGTCATATGACACCTAGTATTGCTCGCCGTGCGAATCATCGTCGTCGCAGTCGGCCGGCTGCGCCCTCCGTTCGCCGACGACGTCGAGCACTACCGGAAGCTTCTGAGCAGGCACACGCGCCTGGAGCTGGTCGAGGTGCGTGAGGACGAGCACGTGGCGCGCCGGCTGCCCGAGCGGGCCTTCGTGTCGCTGCTCGATCTGGGGGGCACGGTCTACGACTCCCCGGGGTTCAGCCGCTTCCTGGAGGATCGCCGGCAGAGCGGACGCGACCTGTGCTTCGTCGTGGGCGGGCCGTTCGGGCTCGATCTCGCTCACGTCGACCACCGGCTGTGCCTGGGCAAGATGACGCTCCCCCATCAGCTGGCTCGAGTTGTGCTGCTCGAGCAGATCTACCGGGCGCACAAGATCCTGGCCGGCGAGTCCTACCACTACTGATCCGGTCGGTACGCTCGGCGCGTGAGCCCCGTGCGCTCCTCAGATCCGGTGACCCACCTGCGTTCGGCGGTACTCGAGGCCGTTGCCGCAGTGCGGGGCGCAGGCGAGGACAGCCCTCCGGGTGCACTGAGGCTCGAGCGGCCCAAGCGGGCCGAGCAGGGCGACTATGCGACCAACGCCGCCCTGCTGCTGGCGCCAGTGCTCGGTGCCGCCCCTCGGGACATCGCGGGGCGACTGGGTGACGCGCTGGCACAGCGGCTGGATGAGCGGCTGCTCCGCTTCGACGTGGCCGGGCCCGGATTTCTCAACCTGGTTCTCTCGGACCTGTGGTATCGCGAGGCTCTGCGGGCGGTTCTGGCAGCCGGGGAAGACTTCGGGGGCCAAGGAACCGACGCTCCCGAGCGGATCCTGGTGGAGTTCGTGTCGGCGAATCCCACCGGGCCCCTGGTGGCCGCCAGCGGACGCCACGCGGCCTACGGTGACGCCCTGGCCCGCATCCTGGAGCACCACGGGCACACCGTCGCGCGCGAGTACTACTTCAACGATGCCGGCTCGCAGATCCGCCGGCTTGGCGAGTCGGTCCGAGCGCGGGCGCTGGGGCGTGAGGTCCCCGAGGACGGCTATCAGGGCGAATATGTGGCCGAGCTGGCCGACGTGGTGGCCGGCGCGGCCGACGAGATCGTCCCGGTGGACGATGTGGCCGCGGGCGCCGTGGCGATCCTGCTGGAGCAGATCCAGGGCACCCTAGAGCGCTACGGCGTGCACTTCGACAGGTACTTCAGCGAGCGCACGCTGCGCGAGGGCTCGCCCAGTGAGCTGGATCGGGCCATGGACCTCCTCGCGCAGGGAGGCCACGTCTATCGCTCGGAGGGCGCCGTCTGGTTGAGGACCACCGCGTTCGGAGATGACAAGGATCGCGTCCTGACGCGCAGCGCCGGTGAGCCGACGTATTTCGCCGCCGACGTGGCCTACATGCAGAACAAGCGCTCTCGGGGCTGGGAGCGGCAGCTGGTCCCCGTGGGTGCGGATCATCACGGCTATGTCGGGCGCCTGAAGGCGGCATTCGCGGCGCTCGGCGGCGATCCCGACCTGCTCGAGCCGCTGATCATCCAGTTCGTCCATCTGGTGGAGGGCGGTCAGGTATTCGCCATGTCCAAGCGGCGGGGTGACTTCGTGACGCTGGATGACCTGATCGATGAGATCGGCGTCGATGCCACCCGGTTCTTCATGCTGCAGCGCTCCCACGACCGCACGCTCGAGCTCGACGTGGCCCTGGCGCGCTCGCAGTCGCAGGAGAACCCCGTCTATTACGTGCAATACGCCCACGCTCGGATCTCCTCGGTCCTCGCCCGGCTGGGCGCTGCTCGGGTCGAGGCGGCGCTGGCCCCGGAGGCCGGATGGTCCGCCGAGACCGACCTTCACCCGTCCGAGCGGGCGCTGATCCGCAAGTTGGTGGCGCTCCCGGAAGAGGTGGTCGAGGCGGCCGAGCGCCGGGCTCCCCACCGGATTGCCGTCTACGCCCTCGAGATGGCCCAGGACTTCACCGCCTTCTACCGCGACTGCCACGTGGTGGGAGCCACGCCGGAGGGCGTCGAGTCGTTTCGCGTGGCGGTCTGTGTCGCCTCGCAACGGGTGCTGGCGCTGGTGCTGGGTCTGCTGGGCGTGAGCGCCCCCAACTCGATGTGACGCGGCGGCGACCGGTGACGGCCTCGCCCCGGGACGCAGGACGCTCAGATGAACCGGGCCAGATCGTCGTCCAGGCGCTCGGCCTCGTCGGGCTTGAGCGGTGGTGCCCCCTGCGGATGCTCTGCGGCGGCGCGCCGGGAGCGCGCCCGCCACTTGGGCAGCGTGTACAGCAGCCCGGCCAGACCCAGCACCACGAGAGCCGGCGGCAGGACGTACACGGTCAGGTTGAAGCCATGGGCCGGCGGCTGGCCGAGCACGGCCACGCCAAAGTTGGCCACCATCTGCGCTCGGATCTGGCTCGCGGTCAGGCCCTGCTTGACCAGGCCCGCCAGGTACTGCTTCTCCGCTTGAGCCTGAGGGGACTGCGCCAGAGGCAGCGGCTCGTGGCAGGAGGTGCACATGTACTGGCTCTCGGTGCCGGTCAGCGAGACCTTCGGCCGGGCGGCGATGGAGAGCGGAGCGCAGACCGTCAGGAGCAGGATCGCCAGCATCAGCGCGCCGATTGCTGGCCGGAGGTTGCGCCCGCGCCTCACGAGCTCTCCCCCACGATCTTCGGGAGCGTCTGCTTGATCCACCGAGCCGTCAGCTGGAGGCGGTCCAGAGCCGCGATATGGCCGGTCCGGTTGATGACGAACGTCTCCGGGACGCCGTTCACGCCATAACTGCGCACGAAGTTCCCGTTGACGTCGCGCACGACCGGATAGGTCAGATGGTGCTGGCGCATGAACGCCTCCGAGTCTGACGCTGCGTCCAGGTAGGTGATGCCGAGGACCGTGCCGTCGTGGCGCTGAAGCAGCCGCTGGGCGCGCTCCAGCAGCGGAGCCTCGGCGGCACAGGGCGGGCACCAGGAGGCGAACACGTTGAGCAGCACCACCTTGCCGCGAAGCCTGGCCAGGCTCTCCTTTCGATTGTCGCCGAGCAGCGGGAGCTGCTGGTGGAGCCCGGGCGCGGCCGGATAGTGCCCGCGAGCCACCTGGGCGTCGATCGAGTTGCTCGTGCCCTGATCGGCGACACCGGAGGCCAGGACGGCCAGCAGCGCCACCGCAGCGCAGGTGATCAGACCGGGCACCAGAAGCCGACGCATGCCTCTGACAGGGTACCCGTCGGCGATTTACGGGCCGTTACGTCACAGCCGTCGAAACCCGCGCCCGGATCCGCTAGCTTCCAGCCAAGCGGTGGCGTTTTATCTCCTCTTGATCATCCCCCACCTCGTCGCCCTGGGCGGCCTGTTCGCGTTCGCGGCAATGGTGCAGCCTGGCCGGGGAGACGAAGAGGGCGCCGACGGTGCCGACGGCGGCGGTGGGCTCGAGCCGCCGCTGGACCCGGCTCCGGTAGCGCCAAGCGGCGGGTTGCCGCTAGATCAGACCGAGCTTCCCCCGCGCCGCCTCCGGGTGGGCGAGAACCTGGCCGACCTGCATCCACCGCGCCCGCGGCGCGATCACGAGCCCGAACCGGCTCGCATTCCCGTCAAGCCCTGACCGGGTCCTCTCGGGCGTACACTGCGACCCGCGCGGACGTAGCTCAGTTGGTAGAGCGTCGGCTTCCCAAGCCGAAGGTCGCGGGTCCGAGCCCCGTCGTCCGCTTTCACGGAAGCCCTGCACGTGCGGGGCTTCCGTCGTTTCGTGGGGCTCTGCTCAAGAGGCTCAGAGGCCAGAGTGCTAACGGAAGTGCAAACACGGCCGCTCGCGCGGGTCGTTCGGAAACGCACTGTGACCCGGAGGACGCCGAGCTCGCGAACACCCGGTTTCCAGGTGCCGGTGTTGAACGCCGAGTGGGGTCGGTGACGAGCAGCGCGAGCGGTGGCAGTCAACCGCAAGCGGAGCGCTCGGGCTTCGTCTAGCTTCCAGGGGCGCGGTGGATGGCGCTGGCCGGCGGCCGGAGTTGTTCGGCGGTGAGTTTGGCGAGACGCTCGATCACGATGGTCGGGTCGCTGGCGAGGACATCGGCCAACTCGGCGCGGTCAACTCTCAGCACGTCCGCGATGTGGTTTAGCGTGGCGCTGCTGGGCCGTGGACGGTGCTTGCTCACCGGTCCAATCATGACCGCGCACGGTTTGCCATCGCTGGACGTTACGGCTATCCGGTAGATGCAGCCGTGACGTGCTTTGCGGAGAGGCTTGCCAGCTAGGCGAGTGAGGGCGTCGTGGAGTTCGCGCGTTGAGCTTGTCGGCGCCAATGTCCTGAGCGGTTCCCGCGGTTCCGTAGCTGGATCTGGATACGGTGCCGATGCCGTGCTCGCTCAGACGCTCGAGCCGCCTCAAAGAACCGCTGGGAGAGGAGGTTGAGCACCCGGGACTCGTCCTCGGTGATCTTTCCGTCGGCCTGCAACTCATTCAGAGCGATGGCCAAATCGACGGCATTGTCCACGAACACCTCGATCACCTTCTCGGCGTCCTCATCCTCGGCGATCAGGTCAAACTCGGTGCTCCGGATCACGTGGACGCCATCCTCGAACCAGCGTTCGGCCTTCGCGACCACGACTCCCCCGGCCGTGGTCACACAGCCCTGCTCAGCGGTGGCCTCAGTGAGGGCCTTCAAGTCCGTGTCACGCCTGGCGGTCATGGGGTGGTGATCGGCGGGAACAGCCGATTCCGCAAATCCTGTTGGTGCAAACCCGGCTGTGATCCTACTGTCCTACTACCCCGGATGCTAGCCACATGGTCACCGTTCCCCCCTGAGGGGGGAACGAGCCATGGGCTCGACCCACGTTCCCCGACACACCTCGGGTCGGGCGTCGAGATCCCTTCCCGCTCACCGCCCGTCCTCGATGGCCGCGCAACCGTCTGTTCCGTATGCGGAGGTGAGGGTGCCGAAGCGAAATGATTGCCGCCGAGAGCGTCCCACCGTGTAGGGTCGCGCTGATACCGCGCCGCAATGAAGTGGCGCAGAAGGAGGGGCAACATGGCAGGTCAGCCAGCACGCCTTGCCAGCGAGGACGTAATCATCAACGCGCCGCTCAGCTACGCCGGATCGGCTCAGCGCATCA
>DASZMP010000144.1:0-17744 GCA_035551795.1 Solirubrobacteraceae bacterium
TAGTCGGCAGCATCCGGAAGGGCGCCGACGCCGCAAGCGTCGAGCACGATCACAAATGCTCGCCTCACCGTGGAGTGACCGGAGCTCTGCCGGGTGCAAGAGACCTGTCCAGCTGGACCACCCCCGGATTCTGGCAGCCCCGGCGGAGCGGATGGCGTGCGCAGCCAGGCGCCCGGGTCGGGTTTGCCGGACGGAGCGTCCGGGCGAAGCGGGAAATGATGAGCCGGCGCTCCCAGCCCTCGCTGAGCGCCGGCCCGGCCCCCAGCCCGGGTGAAGCTGGTCAGCCTTGGGGTGGGTCCTCGACGCTGTCGCGAGCCGACCGGCCGGGCTCGATTGGAGCGCCCGGCACCTCAGCGTCGCGCTGGAGGTGAGCCCGCGGATGAGCGTCGAAGTAGACATCGCGGAGCCGGTCCGCCGACAGGTGGGTGTAGATCTGAGTGGTGGCGATGTCGGCGTGGCCGAGCATCTCCTGCAGGGAGCGCAGATCGCAGCCTCCGGCCAGCAGGTGGGTTGCAAACGTGTGGCGGAGAGTGTGCGGGCTCATGCGCGCCTCGAGGCCCGCGGTCCGGGCATGCCGCTGGACGATCTTGTAGAGCCCTTGCCGGGACAGGCGCCCGCCGCGCAGGTTCACGAAAACGTGCGGCTCGTCGCCCAGCCCTACCAGCTTGGGACGCCCAGAGCACAGATAGTCCCGGAGTGTTTCGCCAGCCTTGCTGCCCACCGGCACGATCCGCTCCTTGCACCCCTTGCCCCGGGTGAGCAGGACGCCTGCCTCCAGGTCAAGCTCGCTGAGCAGCAGTCCGATGGCCTCGGAGGCGCGCAGGCCACACGCGTACATGGTCTCCAGCAGAGCCCGGTCGCGCAGCGCCGCCGGGCTGTTCCCGCGAGGCTGGGCCAGCAGACGGTTGACCTCGTCCCGGCTCAGCACCTTGGGCAGGCGCCCCCGAGGACGGGGCGGGCGGAGCTCGCGCGTCGGGTCGGAGTCCAAGATCTGTTCACGCCGCAGGTGGCGGTAGAACGAGCGCAGGCATGCCACCTTGCGCTGCAGCGTGGCCGGCGCGGCGGCCCGGCGGCCCTCTCCCCCCTGCGCCAGTTCGGTAAGGAAATCGGCCAGGTCGACATTGCTGACGGCCAGCGGATCGATTCCGCGCCGGGAGAGAAACTCACCGAGCTGCTGTAGGTCGGATCGGTAAGCCTCGAGGGTGTTGCGGGACAGGCCGCGCTCCAGCTCCAGGTAGGCCAGGAAGTCCAGCGTCAGCTCAGTGAGATGATGCGCCGGCGCGAGCTCGGTGGTGGGCATGAGCGGCTATTCGCGTCGCTCGCCTGCCCTCCTGCCGGCGCATGCCCGGTTGCTATCCGACGAGCTGACCGGCTGCCAACGCGGCCTTCAGCCAGAGCAGGCCGATCAGGGACTTGCTGTCCCGGCACTCGGCGAGGGCAGCATCGAGATCCCGGAGCCGCCAGGGGACGACCTCGATCCGCTCGTTCTCGTCGGCCTCTGCGCCATCGGTGGCGTCGCCCAGTTCGGTGGCCAGGTACAGCCAGACGCGTTCGTCGCTGAAGCCGGGGCTCGTGAAGAAGCACAGGAGCTCCCGCCAGTGGATGGCCTGCTTGCCGATCTCCTCGCTGAGCTCGCGCTGGGCCATCTCGAGCGGGGACTCGCCCTCGACGTCCAGCTTGCCCGCGGGAATCTCGAGAGAGGCGGGCTCACCCGCCGGCTCGCGGGGCTGGCGGGTGAGCCATACGTACCGTTCATCGACGGCGAGGATGCCCGCCGCGCCGGGATGCCAGACCTTGTCCCGCGTGACCTCCTCGCCGTCTGAGTGACGAAAGCGCTGGGTGCCGGCCCGGATGATCTTGCCCTCCCAGCCCAGCTCCTCGCCGATCAGGTCAAACCGGTCCAGCCTGTTCATGCGGCCGCCTCGTCGAGCAGGGCGAGCACGAGTTCGAGCCCGCCCTCCAGGGCCTGCACGCTGACCCGTTCGGTGGGTTGATGAGCCCGCTCCGTCCCATTGGCCAGGTTCACGCAGGCGAAACCGGCCGCCCGGAACGCATTGGCGTCGGATCCACCGCCGCTGCTGATCATCTCCGGCCGGTAGCCGATCGCCGAGAGCGCACGTCCGGCCAGCTCGATGGCCGGCTCGGTCGGGCGCAGCCGGTAGCCGGTGAACAGCTTCTCCGTGGTTACGTCGAGGTCACAGGCGGAGGCGTCGACGGCATCCTGGAAGGCGTCGATGACCGTGGTGACCACCTCCTCCACCCGCCCCGCATCGACAGCCCTCACCTCGAGTTCCACGCGGCAGCGCTCGGCCACCACGTTGGTGGCCGTTCCCCCGGTGACCGTGCCCACGTTCACGGTGGTCTCGGCGTCCAGGCGGCCATGCGGCATCTGCGCAAGTGCTCGGGCCGCCGCGATGATGGCACTGGAGCCCTTCTCAGGGTGGAGTCCCGCGTGAGCGGCCTGGCCCCGGATGTCGGCCACGATGCTCACAAGGCTGGGCGAGGCGAGGACGACCTCCCCCAACGGGGACGCGTGGTCGAACACATACCCGAACTCACTCCCGAGCCGCGAGACGTCAAACGCCGTGGCCCCGTTCAGTCCGGTCTCCTCGGCGATGGTGAACAACAGCTCCACTCCCACCTCGGGTCGGGAGCCGGTCATCAGGCGCCGGGCGGTCTCCACGAGCGCGGCCACCGCGGACTTGTTGTCGGCGCCCAGGATCCCCTCGCCGGCGTTCTCCCAGCCACCCTCCCGAAGGACGGGCTCCACCGGAGCTGTCAGCGGGACGGTATCCATGTGGGCACAGAGCAAAAGCTGCCGGGCGCTCTGGCCGGGAATCCGGACGAACAGGTTCCCGGAATCCGAACCGATCTCGTCTCCCGCGTCGTCCTCCTCCACCTTGAGCCCCATGTCCCGCAGCTCCCGTGTGAGCCAATCGGCAACCGGCCGCTCCTGGCCAGCGGGGGTCTCGAGACGGCACAGCGTCTCGAACGTGTTGTGCAGACGACGGCGCTCGAGGTCGTCCGGGCCGCCCGGACTCACGACCCGGCGACCGACGCCGCCCGCTCAGGCTTCTCCTGCGCCCGCTGCCGGGCTGCTCCCACGAACTCCCGGAACAGCGGAGCCGGGCGATCCGGTCGGGACTTGAACTCAGGGTGGTATTGCGAGGCGACGTAGAACGGATGAACCTCCCGGGGGAGCTCCGTCACCTCCACCAGGCGCTCATCCGGCGATGTCCCGGAGAACACCAGTCCGGCCGCCTCCAGCCGGCGGCGCAGGTGGTTGTTGACCTCGTATCGGTGCCGGTGGCGCTCGTAGACGACCGCCTCGTCATAGATCTCCCGCACCCAGGTTCCCTCGTGCAGCTTGATTGGATCGGCGCCCAAGCGCATGGTCCCCCCCATGTCGGCGATCTCCTTCTGCTCGGGAAGCAGGTCGATCACCGGAAACGGGGTCTCGGGATCCATCTCGGTCGAGTTGGCTCCCGGCATGTCCGCCGCGTGACGGGCGAACTCGCTCACCGCTACGTGCATGCCCAGGCACACGCCGAGATAGGGAATCCGCTCCTCCCGGGCGATGTGGGCCGCAGCGATCTTGCCTTCGAAGCCTCGCCCACCGAAGCCTCCCGGGATCAGGATCCCGTCAGCGGTCCGGAGCCGCGAGTCGATTTCGCGCTCGCCGACCGACTCGGAGTCGATCCACTCCACCTTCACCTTGCACCCATGCTCAACGCCGCCGTGGCGGAGTGCCTCGACGACTGACAGGTAGGCGTCCTCGAGCTGGACATACTTGCCGACCAGCGCGATCGTGATCGCATCGCCGGCCTCCCGACCGCGGTCGATGATCGCCTGCCAGCCGGTCAGCTCGGGATCGGGCGTGGACAGCCCGAAGTGCTCATCCAGGATGTAGTCGTCCACGCCCTGCTCGTGGTAGACCAGCGGGACGCTGTAGATGTCCTTGACGTCGTACGCGGACACCACCGCCTCGATGGGCAGGCTGGCGAACAGCGCAACCTTGCGCCGGATGTCCGTCGACAGAACCGCCTCGGAACGGCACATGACCATGTCCGGCGCGATACCGATCCGGCGCAGCTCGTTTACCGAGTGCTGGGTGGGCTTGGTCTTCAGCTCACCAGCGTGACCAATGTAGGGCACCAGCGTGAGGTGGATGAACATGCAGCGACGCCGGCCGACGTCGACCGGGAACTGACGGATCGCCTCCAGGAACGGCAGCGACTCGATGTCGCCCACCGTGCCGCCGATCTCCGTGATCACGAAGTCGACGTCGCTGGAGTCGGCCATCAGGCGGATCCGTTGCTTGATCTCGTCGGTGATGTGAGGGACCACCTGAACCGTGGCGCCGAGGTAGTCGCCCCGCCGCTCCCGGCGGATGACCGTGTTGTAGATGCCACCGGCGGTGACGTTCGACGCCCGGGAGGTGTTGGCGTCGGTGAAGCGTTCGTAGTGGCCGAGGTCGAGGTCCGTCTCCGCCCCATCCTCGGTGACGAACACCTCGCCGTGTTGGTAGGGCGACATCGTGCCGGGATCGACGTTGATGTACGGATCGAACTTCTGGATCTGCACATCGAGCCCGCGCGCCCGCAGCAGGCGCCCGATTGAGGCGGCAGCGATGCCTTTGCCCAGCGACGAGACGACTCCGCCCGTGATGAAGATGAACCTGGTTTCGCCCTGCGTCATAGATCAGCGTCCTTCTTTAGCCGAGTTTACGCTGGGCCTCGAAGCTACCCCCGAGGGCGGACGGCAACCACCGGACTTGCCGCACTCTGGGGGAGAAACTTGCGGTAATGACACGAAAGTCCCCCCGGGTTAGCCCGGGGCGGAGATCCGGCGCATGCTGACCGCCACGCGGCGAACCTGGGCGGTGCAGAATGGCTCCCGCGCCCACCGACCGCGGGAGAACGCCTTCGTGTAGCGGCTCGGGTCTAGGCGGCCTTGAGTAGCTCCCGGGCGTGTCCGCGAGCGGCGCGGTCGCCGTCCTCCGCGCCCAGCATCCGCACGAGCTCGGCAACGACCGCATCCCCCCGGAGCGCCGAAACCGACGTGCGGGGAGGCGTCACTGACCCGTCCTTGACGATCGTGAAGTGCTGGGAGGCGAGAGCGGCGACCTGGGGCAGGTGGGTGATGCAGAGGATCTGGCGACCCTCGGCCAGTCCGCGCAGCTGCTCGCCCACCGCCCGGGCGGTGCGGCCGCCGACGCCGGCGTCGATCTCGTCGAACACGAGCAACTCCCCATCGGCGGCCGACCCGCCCTCCGCGTGGGCCACCCCGAGCAGCGCCAGCATCACCCGGGACAGCTCGCCGCCTGAGGCCACCTCGCGCAGCGCCCCCAGCGGCAGCCCGGCGCCCGCGGCGATCATGAACTCCACCACGTCGCCCCCGCGCGGGCCGACCCCGTCCTGGCGGTCGCTCACCGACACCTCGAAGCGGGCGTCGGGCATGGCCAGCTCGGCCAGGCGCTCCTTGACCGCGGCAGCCAGCAAGGGCGCCGCGTGTTCTCGGGCAGCCCTCAATGAACCTGCGACAGACGCTTGCTCGGCGGCCGCACTGGATAGCTCCTGTTCGGCACACTCGAGTGCCTCACCGGAGCTGTTCAGCTCGTCCACCCTGGCGCGGCAGGTGTCTGCATGAGCTAAGACCGCCGCGATGCTGCCGCCGTGCTTGCGGGCCAGGCGGGCGAACTGGCCGAGGCGGTCCTCGACCTCGTCGAGGCTGCGAGTGGATCCCTCGGAACCGTCGAGCGAGGTCAGGTAGGAGCGCAGCTCGCCCGCCAGGTCCTCGGCCTCGTAGCGCAGGGCGTTCATGCGCTCGGCCAAGGGCGCCAGCGTCGCGTCGAAGGGTGCGGCACCCTCCAGGGCAGCGGCGGCGGCGGCAAGCCGCGCTCCCGCGCCCTCCCCCTCTTCGGGCGCGACCGCCTCGGCGCCGGTCAGAGCAGCCGAGTGCAGGGTCTCCAGATGGCGCAGGCGGTCTCGCTCGGAGACCAGCTCGCGCTCTTCGTCCTCGGTTGGGGCGACCTCCTCGATCTCCCGCAGCTCGAAGCCGACGAGGTCGAGCTCGCGGTCGCGCGCCCCGGCCCGCGCCCGGAGCTCCTCCACGCGCGCCGCCAGCGACCGTACCCGCTCATGGGCATCGAGCGCTTGGGCCCGAAGCGCTGCCTGATCAGCACCGCAGAACGAGTCCAGCGCATCCAGCTGGGCCGCGGTCAGCATCAGCTTGCGGTGCTCGTGCTGGCCGTAGAAGGCGATCAGGCGGCTGCCCAGCTCGCGCAGGTCGGCCACAGTGGCCGACCGACCGCACACGAAGGCGCGGGTGCGCCCGTCCGGCCATACGCGGCGAGCCAGGACCAGTTCGTCGGCGCCAGACGGAATCCGCTCATCGGAGTCCAAAAGCCACGCAGGCACCTCGAAAACCCCCTCCACGTACGCCTCGGCGGCCCCGTCGCGCACCGCTCCCGTCCGGGCGCGCCCGCCCAACAGAAGATCCAGCGCATGTGCCAGCAGTGTCTTGCCCGCCCCGGTCTCCCCCGTGAGGATGTTCAGCCCCGGGGCCAGGCGCAGCTCAGCGCGCTCCATCAGCAACAGATTCTCTACTCGGAGCTCATGCAGCACGAGGCACGGTCTACCAGCCGCCCCCGACAGAAATCAGCGCGCGGCGGTCAGCCGCCCGAAGCGGTGGGCCAGCCGGCCGTAGAAGCTGGCGCCCGGCAGCTGGGCCAGGCATGCCTTGCAGGCCACGAACGACACGTCCAGCGTGCCGCCAGGCGCGATCTCGGTTGACGGCCGGCCGTCCACGGCGGCCTCCACGGGCTCCTCTTGCGACAAGTTGTGAACGGTGAGTACGTCGCCCGGGGCTACCACGAGCGCCCGCGCGGTCAGGGAATGCGGGGCGATGAACGACACCACGAAGCCCTCCACTCCCCAGGCCATGATCGGGCCGCCGTTGGCCAGGTTGTAACCCGTCGATCCGGCCGGGGTGGCCACCACCAGGCCGTCGCAGCGCACCCGCCCCACCTCGTCGCCGCCAACCGAATAGGCCAGCTCGGCCACGCGGTTGCCGGGCTCGCGGTGGATGGCCACGTCGTTGATGGCCATCCACCGCCGGCCGTCGTTGCGCAGCTCGATGCCGGGCAGGACCATGACCTCGAAGTCGGCCTGCAGCGCCCGCCGGAAGCCGATCGCCCCGCAGTCGCGGTCGACCGTGGCCAGGAACCCCACCTCGCCGAAGTTCACCGCGAACACCGGCACCCCCATGCCGGCATACCGCCGTAGCGCCGTGAGGATCGTGCCGTCGCCGCCCAGCGCCACGCACAGGTCCACTCCCTCGTCGCGGTCGGCGTCGACCTCCAGGCCCTCGGATGCCACCAGCTCGTGCTTGCGCGTCTCCTCCGTGTCGAAGCGCAGCACGACGCCCAGTTGCAGGGCCTCGCGCCAGAGCTCCTCGAGGGCCGGGCGCGTCTCGGCCACCCGCCGGTGCGTGAGGACACGGGCAATGCGGGTCACACCTCCACCTCCGAAACTGCGGCCTCCAGATCCCCCAAACCCGTCCCCCGTGCCGGTTCGACGAACCACACGAACGTCTCCCGGTTGCCCTTCGGCCCGGGCAATCCAGAGCTGGCGAAGCCTGCGACGGCCGCGCCGTGCCCAAAGCCGGCGCGGCCGACGGAAACGATTGCCTGCCGCCGGGCCTCCGGATCCCGCACGACGCCTCCCTTCCCCACCCGGTCGCGGCCGACCTCGAACTGCGGCTTGACCATCGCCAGGCAGTCGTAGCGCGCAGCGGCGCAGGCCAGCACGGGACCAAGCACCTTGGTCAGGGAGATGAACGAGACGTCGATCACGATCAGCTCGGGAGCGTACGGGAGGTCGGCCGCGGTCAGCGAGCGCGCGTTGCGGCGCTCCACCACGGTTACCCGCGGATCCTGGCGCACAGCCCAGCTGAGCTCGCCGTAGGCGACGTCCACGGCCACCACGTGCTCGGCACCGCGCTGCAGCAGGCAGTCGGTGAACCCGCCTGTGGAGGCGCCCACGTCCAGCGCGTGGCGCCCGCGGGCCTCCAGTCCCAGAGCGTCCAGGGCATTGGCCAGCTTCACGCCTCCTCGAGAGACGTACTGGGGCGCACTGACAACCTCCACCTGGACATCCTCACGGACAAGCTGTCCGGGCTTGGCCGCCCGCCGGCGGCCGGGCAGGAACAGCACATCGCCGGCCAGAACCGAGGCAGCCGCGCGCGATCGGGACTCGAACAGCCCCCGCTCGGAGAGCAGGCTGTCCAGGCGAACGCGTCTCAAGTGATCGACCTCACAGAGAAACGGCTCCCTCGCGGCAATCATCCGTATTGCCGCTGTGCCGATCGCCGGCGGCCATGTAACGAAGATACATCTCTCCTCCCTCAGCGTCTGGCCCGCCTGATTGCGGGTCAGACGCCTTTAAGAGTGATGCTCAGGCGACGCCGGAGCGGTCGGCGACCGCCGCCAGGATCCGCTCGGCGATCCGCTCGGGCGTGTAGCCGACCTCAGCATGCAGCAGCGCCGGGGCGCCGTGCGTGACGTAGCGGTCGGGCAGGCCGACACGCAGGATCCGCCCCCACCCGCCCATCGCCAGCCCGCCGTCGTTGAGCGTCTCCCATACTGCGGACCCGAACCCGCCGGCCAGGACGCCCTCCTCGACGGTCACCAGCAGCTCGTGCTCAGCGGCCAGCTGGGCGACCAGTGCGGCGTCGACCGGCTTGGCGAAGCGAGCGTCGGCCACGGTGGCCGAGATTCCGTGCTCCTCCAGTAGCCGTGCCGCGTCGAGGGACTTCTGCACGCCCGTGCCGTAGCCGAGCAGCGCCACGTGCTGACCTTCCCGCAGGATTTCACCGGTCCCGATCGGGAGCTCGACCGGATGCTTTGGCAGCGCCACGCCCACGGCCTCGCCGCGCGGGTAGCGCAGCGCCACCGGCCCGTCGTCGTACTTCAGCGCCGTGTGCAGCATGTTCACCAGAGCCGCCTCGTCGCGTGGAGCCATCAGGACGATGTTGGGCAGGCAGCGCAGGTAGGCGATGTCGAAGGCCCCGTGGTGGGTCGGGCCGTCGTCGCCGACCAGTCCGGCGCGGTCCATGACGAAGGTCACGTTCAGCTTCTGCAGGCACACGTCGTGGACGATCTGGTCGTAGGCACGCTGCAGGAAGGTCGAGTAGATCGCCGCCACCGGCTTGCAGCCCTGGAGCGCCAGCCCGGCGGACAGGAGGATCGCCTGCTGCTCGGCGATACCCACGTCGAAGTAGCGGTCGGGGAGCTCGCGCTGGAGGATGTTCAGCCCCGTGCCCGAGTTCATCGCGGCGGTGATGCCCAGGATCCGGTCGTCGCGACGGCACTCGCTGACCAGCGCCTCCCCGAACACCTGCGTGTATTGAGGGATCGGCTTCTTGCCGTTGGCCGGCTTGGGCTTGGCGATCGCAGGCGCTCCGTTGGCGATCGACTTGGGCTTGGCGGCGTGCCACTTCTCCATTCCCTCCAGGCCGCCCTCCTCGGCCGGCGCGAAGCCCTTGCCCTTGACCGTGGCAGCGTGGACGACGACCGGGCGATCGGCGTCCAGGGCCTCCCGCAGCGCGTGGCGCAGCTCGCGCACGTTGTGCCCGTCGATCACCCCGATGTAGGCCCAGTCAAGCTCCTCCCACCACATATTCGGAGACCAGAACGTCTTGAGTGTGTCCTTGACGTGGGGGCCGAGCCGTTCGAAGGTCGCGCCGATTCCCACGGGGAGCTTGGTCAGGCCCTCCTCCACGTCCTCGCGGAAGTGCCACAGCTTGGGGTTCAGCCGGACCCGGTTGAAGTAGCGCGACAGGGCGCCGACGTTGGGCGCAATCGACATGCCGTTGTCGTTGAGCAACACGACGATCGGCGTGCCGAGACCGCCGGCCTGGTGGACGGCCTCGAAGGCCACACCGCCGGTCATGGCGCCGTCGCCGACCACGGCCACCACCTTGCCGTCCTCGCCGTGCCCGCGGCGCATACCCTCCTTGAGGCCGACCGCATAGCCAATCGCCGTGGAGGCGTGGCCCGCACCCATGATGTCGTGATCTGACTCGTGGATGGCGCAGAACGGGGCCAGGCCCTCGTAGTGGCGGATCGTCTGCAGCTGCTCGCGCCGGCCGGTCAGAACCTTGTGGGGGTAGGCCTGATGGCCAACATCCCAGAGGATCTTGTCCTTCGGCGAATCGAGCAGGGAATGGACCGCGACAGCGATCTCGCAGGCGCCGAGGTTGGCGCCGAAATGGCCGCCGATCTCGCCGACCGTGTCGATGATGTGCTCGCGAACCTCCTGGGCGAGGCGCTGCAGATCATCGTCGGTCAGCTCATGGAGGTCCTGAGGGCGGTTGATGCGATCGAGAAGTTCAGGCATAAGGTCGAATCAGAAACTGCGGTGGGCGATGAAGTCGGTGATCTGGTGGAGCTGCTCCGGGTCGGCTGGGGCGGCCTCGTGGAGGGATTCGAGAGCTCTGTTATGGCAGCTCTCCGCTAATTCGCGCGCTCCATCCAATCCAAACTCGGTTACGTACGTGCGCTTACCGTGGCGCTCGTCGCTGCCGTGAGGCTTGCCCAGCGCCTCCTGGGATCCGGTCACATCGAGAATGTCATCGACGATCTGGAAGAGCACGCCCAGCTCGCTCGCGTAGGTGGCGAACGACCTCATTGTGGCAGCAGGTTGTTGTCCATCTATTAGCAGGACGCACTCGATGCTCGCGCGGATCAGTCGGCCTGTCTTGAGCCCGTGCAGGCGGCGGAGCCCTTCGGGGCCGGATGGCGACCGCCCGGCCACGTCAAGGTACTGGCCGCCCACCATGCCGTCCACACCGGTGGCTGCGGCCAGCTCCGCGGCCGCTCGCAGGAGGTTTCGCGGCTCGCCCAGCTGGCGGGTGAGCAGGTGGCGGAACGCCTCGGCGTACAGGCCGTCGCCGGCCAGGATGGCCACGTCCTCGCCATAGGCCACGTGGCAGGTGGGGCGCCCCCGGCGCAGCTCGTCGTCGTCCATCGCCGGCAGATCGTCATGGATCAGCGAGTAGGTGTGGATCAGCTCGAGCGCGGCGGCCAGCGGCAGCATCTCGCTCGGGGCGCGGCCGATCGCCTGAGCGGTGGCCAGAGCCAGCACGGGACGGATTCGCTTACCCCCGGCCAGCAGGCTGTACAGCATCGCCTCCTCCAGGCCGGCGGTGTCCGGTTCACCGGTGAACCGCAGCGTGGACAGGTAGGCGTCGATCTCCGCGCGGAGATGGTCTGGATAGCTCGGGGCGGCGGGTACCACTGAGGGGGACGCCCGGTGGACGCTC
Organism: Solirubrobacteraceae bacterium; assembly: GCA_035551795.1. Classification (GTDB taxonomy): domain Bacteria; phylum Actinomycetota; class Thermoleophilia; order Solirubrobacterales; family Solirubrobacteraceae; genus Palsa-465. The sequence continues at coordinate 11,326 of DASZMP010000144.1, forward strand.
ACGCTGCAGGCAGCGGAAGCTGCCCGGGCAGATCCGGAAGCGGCTCCAGAGCGGCCCTCACGTGTTCGTCCACCTGCGCTGCCGCCTCACCGGCGAGCCGCGCGCAGTCCTCGATCAGCGTCAGCGTCGCGTCGGGTTCGAACATCCCCGTCCGCAGGTCGTGCGCCGCCTCGTGCAACCGCAAGCGAAGCTCCTGTAGGGGCTCGGTCACGTTGTGAAGCTTACCTGTCCACTGCGGTGACGGTCCGAGGGTTTGTATACAGACTCTTAGACTGACCGCTCGATGCGCCTCCCCAAGACCCGCTGGCCGGGCGATCTCCAGTGGCTCGCCCGCCGAACTCTGCGCGAGATCGTCCGGCACACCGGCGACGCCGACCTGGAGAAGCGCGTCGGGACTCAGGTCATGCTGCGGCTGATCTTCGCGACGATCGCCAGTTCATACGACCCGAGCGCGGGAGATGGTTTTCAGGGCCTGATCTCATTCGAGCTGACCCGGCCGGCGAGCGGACGGCCGGCCTCCTGGTGGATGGTTTCGGTGGGTTCGGATGGGGTTGCCGAGTCTCGGCCGGGACGTCCCGATCCTGGCTCGGCGCAGCTGCAGGTGCGCCTCCCGGTGGGCGACCTGCTGCGGATCGCCAGCGGGGTGATCGATCCCGTCGAGCCTGTCCTGGCCGGGCGGGCGCTGGTGAGCGGCGAGCTGGCCGTGGCGGCGCGGCTGGGTGAGATGTTCGGGGCACCCCAGGTCCGGTGAACGGGATTTCTTTCCGGCGCCCTGTGGGGGCGCCGCTTTGTGGGCGTCAGGCGACTGCGTCGAGGGCACGGTTGACGAGCGCGTCGGCGTCCGCGTTGCGGACACGCGGGACGGATTCGATCCTCCAGCTGGTGAACCGGGCCAGCCGGGACATCGCCTCGGCATGCAGCGGCCTCATCGCTGCGTGCTTGACCTTGTAGGCGCCGGTGACCTGGCGGGCGATCAGCTCGGAGTCGTTGACGATGCGGATCCTCTGAGCGCCCAGAGCCGCCGCTCGTTCCAATCCCCTGATCAGCGCCCGGTACTCGGCCACGTTGTTGGTGGCCACACCGATTGTCTCGGCCACCTCCTCCACCACGATCCCGTCGGGTCGGGAGATCACCACCCCGATCGCGGCCGGCCCGGGATTTCCCCGGGCGCCACCGTCGACGTGAAGGACCAGCTCGGACTCACTCACGGGCTGCTCAGCCGCCGGGAGGCACTTCCGGCAGCTCACCTACCACGCGCGGCCGGCGACGATCGCGCACGGAGCGGGCCTCCTCGGGCGCGGCGGGCGCGGCCTGGGTGCGGCGGGAGGCCCTCCGGCGCTCGATGATCACCGTGACGTTGGGATCGTCGGCGTAGTAGCCGGTGAGCTTGTCGAACAGCTCATCGGCCAGAGCCTCTGGGACGACGCAGTAGATCACGGGCCGTGATGCTAATGGTTCCGGGCGCGGTCTCGCGTCGGGCTCACCGGAGGATGAGCTGGCCGCTCTCGTCCGCGGTGGCGTTGGCCGCGCGCTCGGGCTCACTCAATTCCGAGAGCTCATAGCCCTGGCCGTCCACGCGGACGCCGGGCACCGCATCGGACAGATCCACCGTGTACCGGTACCAGCACAGCTCCCAGCAGACGACGATGTGGACGAGGCTCGGCGGCTCGGTGGCGGGCAGCACGGCCACCCCTGCCCCGCCCAGGGAGCGGGCGACTCCGGCCACGGTCCGCCGGTGCTCGGACTGGTTGAACAGGTCGACCGCGGCAGCCATCTTCTGAGCGTGACCGGCCGGCACGGCCCGGACGTGGCGCGGCTCCCGTGCCTCGGCGCGCCGATCCTGCCGGCTGCGGATCTGTTCAGGCGGGTCGGCGGCTCTGGCTCGCCGGGGGCGGCGAGACGCGCGCCCCGGGCGTGCTGGACGATCGGAATCCGGGTCAGCTCCGGGCTCGGAGCGCAGGGAGCGGGGCGGGCGGCTCCAGGGTCGCCGCGCCCGGGGCGCCGGATCCTCGGTGGAAGCGTCGTCGGGCTGATCTGGATTCTCCTCGGGTGCGTCGTACGCCGGGGGCGGGACATCAAGCAGATGCCCGCCTGCGGGCAGATCGTCCGGGTCATCCTCGGGCCAGTGATGATCGGGTTCGCCGGCGCGGTAGGGCGCCGGGGCGTCGCTCGGCGGATACGGCGGCGGCCCCGGATGCTCGTCGCCCGGCTGCGGAGCATCCCAGTGATCGCCACTGCGGTCATCGTCGAGGGGGAGCCGGGCGTTTGACCGGCGGCGGACCGGCTCGATCGGTGCCTCGTAGCCGGCCAGTTCGTCGTCGAGGCTCGGCCTCGCCTGGCTGCGCCGGCCGCCGTTACGGTTGCGCAGCCGGTTGAGCAGGGTCCGCCGGCGCTCGGAGCCGGAGCCGGACTGGCTGTAGTCCGGCAGCGTCCCCTCGCGCACCCATCCCTCGTGCACAGCCCGGGGCCGGCACAGCTCACATACCGAGCGCCGCGCTCCGCCGTTGATGTAGGTCTCGGCCCGCTCGCCGCGAAGCAGGGTGCGCCCGCAGACGTCGCAGACGGTGTGGGCATGGGAGGTGCGGATGTCCTTCGTGGTCATCTCAAAAACAGGTCCGTCGGTGGCCCTCCCGCCCAACCGTAGCGGACCGGGCGAGCGGTGCCGAGCCGCCCGCCCCAATCGCTGCTTTCTGCAATCAGCCTTTCACATCTGGTGGGCGACCCACCGGACGTTGCGCCGATCCTGCCTGCAAATCAGGCCTTCACGGCCTCCGCCCTGGCTTCCGAGACAACCTTGCCGGCCAGATGTCCGGGCACCTCTTCGTAGCGCAGGAACTCCATCGTGAACTCTCCCTGGCCGCCGGTGATCGAGCGCAGGTCCGGCGCGTAGAAGAGCAGCTCGGCCATCGGCACCTCGGCCTTGACCTCGGTCATCCCGGCGCCGGTGGGCTCCATCCCCAGCGGGCGCCCGCGCCGCGAATTGAGATCGCCGATCACATCTCCCACCGAGTCCTCGGGCACGGTGACGGTGACGGTCATGATCGGCTCCAGAAGGACCGGGGCGGCATCCTCGAGCGCCTGTTTCATGGCCTGGGAGCCGGCCAGCTTGAACGCCATCTCGGAGGAGTCCACCGAGTGGAACGAGCCGTCGTACAGCCGTACCCGGACACCCTTGACCGGATAGCCCGCCACCACCCCCTCCTGCATGGCCTCCAGCACGCCCTTCTCCACGGCGGGGATGAACGAACCGGGGATCACCCCGCCCTTGATCGCATCGACGAACTCGAAGCCACCCGCGTCGTCGAGACCCGTGAGGGGCTCGATCTCGATATGGCAGTCACCGAACTGCCCGCGGCCACCGGTCTGCTTCTTGTGCCGGCCGTGGGCCTTGGCCGGCTTGCGGATCGTCTCCTGATAGGGCACCCGCGGGAGCTTGAGGGTGACCTCGGCCCCGAACCGGGAGCGCAGCCGGTCGGTGATGACCTCCACATGGACCTGGGACAGACCGGCCACGATCTGCTCGCCGGTCTGGGGATCGCGGTGCAGGTCAATCGTCGGATCCTCCTCCTGGAGGCGCCGCAGGGCGGTGAACACCTTGTCCTCGTCGCCCTTGCTCTTGGGCTCTACGGCAAACGCCATGACCGGGGCCGGGAGCTTGATGCTGGGCATCTGGATCGGTTCGTCCCGGGCGGCCAGCCAGTCACCGGCCTTGGTCTCCTTGAGCTTGGCCACGGCACCGATGTCGCCGGGCCCGAACTCGGTCACGTGCACCGTCTGGTTGCCCTGGAACGTGAGCAGCTGGCCCAATCGCTCCTTGGTATGGGTGCGCGTGTTGAGGACGTGGCTGTCCTGCTTGAGAACTCCCTGGTAGACCCGGAAGAGGTTGATCCGGCCGGCGAACGGATCGGCCCGCGTCTTGAACACGTAGGCGAACAGCTCCTTCTCCTCGTCCGGTTCGAGCGTCAGCTCGCCCACCTCCAGGCCACCGTGCTTGACCGGGGAGGGCAGGTCCTCCACGATCGCATCGAGCAGCCGGTTGGTACCCAGGTTGCGATTGGCCACGCCGCAGGTGACCGGAAACACCGCGCCATGGTTGGTGCCGTCCTTCAGCGCGGCGACGATCTCCTCGTGGCTGATCTCCTCGCCCTCCAGGTAGCGCTCCATCAGAGCATCGGAGGCCTCGGCGACCTCATCCATGAGTTTCTCCCGATACTCCTGGGCCTGGTCCTCGAGCTCGGCCGGGATCGGGATCTCCCGGGAGTTTTCGCGGGCGGCGCCGTCGTAGCGGTAGGCCTTCATGTCGACCAGGTCGATCACGCCCGTGACCTCGTGCTCGGACCCGATCGGGATCTCGGTGGCGACCACGTGCGGACCGAATGTGGTCTTCAGCGCGTCGAGCGTGCGGAAGAAGTCGGCCCGCTCGCGGTCCAGCATGTTGACGAACACGAGGCGGGCCAGGTCGAGTTCCTCGGCGCGCTTCCACAGCCGTGTCGTCTGGACCTCCACGCCCATCACCGCGTTGACGACGAACACCGCGGACTCGCACACGCGCAGCGCGCCCAGAGCGTCGGCCACGAAGCTCGGATCCCCGGGCGTATCAAGCAGGTTGACCCGTCGCTCCTGCCACTCGAACGAGGTCAGCGTGGCCGAGATCGACAGCTGCCTGGACTTCTCGTCCGGGTCGGCGTCCGACACGGTGGTTCCGTCGGGCGCCGAGCCGAGCCGATTGATGGCTCCGGCCTGGAACAACAGCGCCTCGTGGAGCGAGGTCTTACCGCTTCCGCGATGGCCGACGAGCGCCACGTTCCGGATGCGATCCGCGGCCTTGTGCATTCTCTTCTCCTCTCACTCGAGCTTCAGCGCCGGGAGCGCCTGAAGCGCACTCAAGTCAGGCAAAGGCTGACCTTATCGCTTCGGAGAAGGCGCTCCGGCTCTGACCACGGCGCGACCCAGCGCGCAGGCGCGGGCGACGCGGCGCCCGGGAACGACGGCGTGGCCGCGGGCCCGGGTCGCTCGGCCGCCTCGGGATCGAGCCGACCGAGCGCGGCACGCAAGGGGGCGTCGCCCTGGAGATGCTCGCCCATGTCGGTCTTCCCGCCGACTTCCTGCGCCTGCATGTCGGCCAGTCCGAGGACCTCGGCCGCCTCCTGGTCGGCGTGCGCCGACAACCAGGCGCCGCCACGGCGCCGCACGACCCGCTCGATCAGCGTCAGCGCCGCCTCGCCGGACGGATCCGGGCTAGTCGAGCTCGGTGCCCAGCTTGGACCGCAGCCGCAGGACGGCCTTGGTGTGCAGCTGCGAGACGCGCGACTCGGTGACTCCGAGTACCTCGCCGATCTCGCGCAGCGTCAGGTTCTCGTAGTAGTAGAGAGCGATGACCAGCTTCTCGCGCTCGGGCAGCGCGGCGATTGCATCGGCGATCCGGTCCCGCAGCTCGCCCTGGTCGACGAGAGCCTGCGGATCCGGGGCATCGCGGTCGGGCAGGGTGTCCAGCAGCGACACCTGATCCCCGCTGGAATCCGACACGTTCCACAGCTCGTCGAGGGCCACGATCGTGGAGTGAGAGATCTGTAGCAGCGCGTCCTGGAACTCTGACGTGCTCATTTCCAGCTCCACGGCCATTTCCTCATCGGTCGGCGCCCGCTGGAGCTTGGCCTCCAGCTTCATGTTGGCCCGCTCGATGTCCCGGGCGCGGGCCCGGACAGAGCGGGGCACCCAGTCGAGCGTGCGCAACTCGTCGATGATCGCGCCCCGGATGCGGGTGATGGCGTAGGTCTCGAACTTGATCTCCCGGCTCAGGTCGAACCGCTCGATGGCCGAGATCAGGCCGGTCAACCCGTAGGAGATGAGATCGGACTCCTCCACATGCGCCGGCAACCCAGAGCTCATCCGGCCGGCCACGTACTTGACCAGTGGCGCGTAAGCGACCACCAGCCGCTCGCGGGCACGTTCGTCACCGGAAGCCTTGTAGCGCCTCCACAGATCTCTGAGCTCGATCGCTTTTACGTTGGTTTCCACGTGTTCCCCTGATTGCCCTAAGCCCGGGGATGAGCCCGCGAATACGCGGATCTGAGGCGCGCCGACTCTACCCGAGTGTAGACCTGCGTAGTCGAGATAGTGGAATGGCCGAGCAGCTCCTGGATGGCGCGGAGGTCGGCTCCCCCCTCTAACAGGTGGGTGGCAAACGAGTGGCGGAGCGCGTGTGGATGGGCGCCGGCCAGCGCTGGGGCCTGTCCGGTTGCCGCCCGTGCCCAGGCCCGGAGACGGCGCCGAACATCGGAGGTCCCGAGCCGCCGTCCCGACTTGGAGATGAACAGAGCCCTCTCGGGGTCCGCCGGTCCGGCGGCCGCCTGGAGAGCCGGGCGGCTTCGCTCCAGATACCCGGCCAGCTGGGCCAGCGCGTGCTCACCCACCGGCAC
>DASZMP010000145.1:0-5058 GCA_035551795.1 Solirubrobacteraceae bacterium
CGCGCCTCAAGCTGATGGGCTTCACCGATCGGATGGGCGACGTGCTCGCCGCATCCGACCTCCTGATTCACTCCAGCGCCGGCCTGACGGTGCTGGAGGCGATCATCCGCGGCTGCCCGGTGATCTCCTACGGCTTCGGCTACGGCCACGTGCGTGAGAGCAACAAGGCACTGGTGCGGTTCGGGCTGGCCGAGGTGGTCAAGCGCGAGAACGAGCTGGGTCCGGCGGTGGCCCGTGCCCTGGAGAAGCGCGTCGAGCCCGATCCGCGCTTTGCGCGCCGGCCATCCACGGCAGCGCTGATCCTCGGCAACGAGCGCTACGTCAAGCCGGTGCCCACCTGGCGCCTGCGCGCCGTGCGCGCCGCCACGGCCGGGGCGGCGCTGGCGGTCGTGGCCGGCTGGACGTTCAGCGCCAGCATGTCCTACTCGCTGGTGTCGCACTTCACGAACATCAAGCCGGTTACCGCGGTCACCACGCCTCGGCGCGAGGTCGGGGTGATGGTGGACGCCACGAGCCACCAGCTCGAGCCGCTGCTGGCCGCCGCGAATGCGGACGGCCTACATGTGTCCTTCGCCGTGACCAACCCCTCGCTGGGGTCGGCCGACCACGTCGGTGACTTCGGCGATGAGGCGCTGCCCCGGCTGCCCGATAGCGGCCTGGTCGGCTGGCTGCACACGCGTGGCATGCTGCACCGCCTGCTCCACAGCCTGGGCTGGGGGCACCACTTCCTGTATGCCTCCAGCGGGCCGAGCTTGGGTCAGTGGCTGTTCGCCCACGGGGCCGGCGGCCGGCCGGTGGCCGGGGCCGTCCGAATGGCGGGCACCGACGATCCCTTCCGCCGGTTCCGGGCGGGAGAGGTGATCGAGGTCAACGGCGGCACGCTGGCGGCAACGCTGATCGAGTTGGGCCGCCTCGAGCAGGACCTTCGCGTCCATCACCTGGACGCCGTGCCGGTCCGCCGGTTGCTGCACGACGCCGGCGTTCCGGTCTGATCCTTCCTACGGCGCCGGAAAGCTCCCTCCGCTGAAAGGGGGGTGCCCTCGGCGCCGGACAAAGGGGGTAGCGTCCGGCGCCGAGGGCAGGGGCTGAAACTCAGCTGGTCAGGCCGTCTGAAGCGGGCACGCTGGGCGGCCCGGTGCCGGCCCAGGATTGGAAGTTGTTCTTGTCGATCGTCACGTTGGCCGCTTCCAGGAACGTGTTGAACGCGTTGTTTCCGGTCAGCTCAGCCGTCCCGCACGGGGCGTAGATCGGGCCGTTGAGCGTGATGTTCTCGCCGGACAGCCATACGGAGTCGCTGTATGCGATCGAGCCGGGGTTTACGAAAGTGGTGGTCGGGGCGAGGCATGGCCCTGATCCCGTCATCAGCGTGCCGTAGACGATCGGCTGCACCTGAGGCGTTGCGCTCGGATTAACGATCGCCTGGATGCTGCTGGAGATGCCGGTGTCATGCGTGTTCTGGGCATACCCCATCACGCACGGCCCGACGAACTCGTAGGCGCCTTCCAGCTCTGTTTCGACCCAGATCGAGTCTGTTGATTGGTTGTAGGAACTGGCATTGCATGCATCTCCGGTCGGCAACGACGTCACGATGCTCCCCGAGGAGTTCGTTATGCAGTAGATGCCGGGCCAGTTCATCGCATGGATGCCGCTGGTGACGCTGGTGGAGAAGTAGGTCGAGCCGAAGGTGCAGACGCCCGGAGTGACCGTTGGAGCTGAGGTGGGCTCAGTCGTCGTGATCGTGGTGCTGTTGACGGCCGGCAGGCTGTACTGCTCCGGGTAGGCGGTCTCCTCTCCCGGCTCGACGGTGGTGTTCTTCGTCTCCCAATAGTTGGTGTTGCTCGAATTGACGGTGCCGTTTCCGCACAATGGTGTGGCCGTGGCGTCATACCCGCCGGTGGTCTGCCCGTCCGAGATCCCCCCGGAATAGTTCGCCGAGCCGCTGTCGTCGTTGTTCTGGATGATGCCGTCGCTGTACAGGCCGGTGACGGTGGCGTTACCCCCGCCGTTGCTCTGAATCTGCAGGCCGCCGATTCCGCCGTAGCTGCTCACGTTGGGACACGTGTCGTTGCCCACGAACACCGAATAGTCCGCCGTCGCGGTTGCGTAGCTGGCCACCGAGCGGGCGTTAACCGTCGGATGTAGCGACATCAGGCCGGCGAAGTCGACCTGCGGGGAAGAGGATGAGGTGACAGTCACGGTGTGCGAGGTGGTGTTCACCGTCACCTGATCGTTCGAGCCGGGGAGGTTGGTGGTGGCGATCTGGGTACCGATGCTCTGCGCGTCAGCCGCATCGGTAGCCGATGAGCAACTGATGTTGCCCGCCGACGTGTTTGTCTTGCCGTTGGCCAGGCAGTTGGCCGCGGCCAGAGCCGCGGAGTCGGCTGCTACCTGAGCCTGGTGGTGTTTCTGATACCAGGTGGCCAGGTCGATCGCGAACGCCGAGATGACCAGGACGAGCGTCATCGCCAGCGCAGTGATGATCAGCGCCTGGCCGCTCTGGGACCCGCTCTGCTCGAGGCGGTGCCTGAGCCAGCGGTCCGGTCGAGCCGTAACGCGGCGGGCGGGGGTCGTGTGAGGGCAGGCGGCAGCCATAGCTGTTTCAGACGGCCGCCCCGGTGGCTAGTCGAACCAGGCGCCGGAAGACGCCGTCTCAGGATTGCCCCCATGCATCGGCCCTCATACGAACGTTTATAAATGTGCACGGCTACGACTAGATCACATGTCCAGAAATACAGGCGCTCCTAGCTGCGCGGTTGTTCAGGTCCGGTGCTAGGGTGCCCGCGTGGCGCCGAACGTCGGACAGCTCGTCTCCAGCGGGGTTCGCACCGCCCTGGCGTTCGGCCAGCGCGTGCCCGGAGCCGGCCACGTTCTGGCTCCCTCGCTCCACGGCGCCGTGGGCGGCAAGACGGTGATGATCACCGGGGCCTCATCGGGAATCGGCCAGGCCGCGGCCTACAAGATCGCCGAGGCCCACGGATCGGTGATCCTGGTCGCGCGGACGCGAGAGAAGCTCGAGCAGGCGGCCCGCGAGGTCGAGGCTCGCGGCGGCACCGCCCATGTGGCGCCCTGTGACCTGTCCGATCCCGACGACATCGACCGGATGGCCAACGAGGTGATCGAGTCCGTCGGGATCCCGGACGTCCTGGTCAACAACGCGGGGCGGTCGATCCGGCGGTCGGTGCGCAACGCCTACGACCGCTTCCACGACTACCAGCGCACCATGCAGCTCAACTACTTCGGCGCGGTCAAGCTGATCCTCGACGTGCTGCCCGGAATGCGCGAGCGTGGCAGCGGTCACATCATCAACATCTCGACGATCGGGCTGCAGACCAACACGCCGCGCTACTCGGCCTACGTCGCCTCAAAGGCCGCTCTCGATGCGTTCTCCCGCTCGATCGCCTCCGAGATCGTCGACGACGGCGTCCACGTCACCACCATTTACATGCCGCTCGTCAAGACCCCGATGATCGCCCCGACCAAGATCTACGACCGGTTCCCGACGCTCAGCCCTGATGAGGCGGCCGACCTGATCATGGAGGCGATCCGCCGCCGGCCCAAGCGCATCGCCACGACCCTGGGCAGTCTTGGCCAGCTCACCTACGCCGTGGCGCCCGGCGCCCAGGACATCCTGGCCAACCAGGCGATCAGGCTGTTTCCCGAGGGGGGCGACGGGAAGCCGTCAGACGATCGCCGCCGTCTCGAACAGGAGGCGTTCGCGCGGGCCACGCGCGGCGTCCACTGGTAGCCGTGCGGCTTCGCTCCGCACGTCGCCTACTGAGTCAGCTGATCGGATCCCGCCAGGTTCAGCCGGTCAACGAGTCTTCGGGCGGCGCCGGATCGCCGCCGGTGGACGACGTGAGCGGCCCATCCCCCGTGTCGTTGCCGTTGCTGCTGTACCACACGTCGTAAGCCTGAATGAAGCCGGAGTAGGTCTCGTTGCCGCCGATGTTGACGCAGGCGCCGCCGTTCGGGGCGAAGACGTCTCCTGAGACCGTTCCGCTGTTGCCGTCCCCTGTGAGGGAGATTGCGTCTGCGGAGCACGTGGACGAATCCCCTGTGCCGGTGGCGTAAGCCAGAAGCTTCGAACCTGTGTACGGACCGAATGAGGCCTTCGTCGAGATCGTGATCGTTCCACCGATGAACGTGGCGTTGGTACCGGTGAAGGTGCTTGGAACGCTGATCGTTCCGTTCCAGCTGGCCGGGTTCGCTGGGGTGCCGCTCCCATACGCGCAATAGAACTGGTTGCCGGTTAAGGCGGTGTTACTGCCCCCGAAACCAGTCGAGGACGCGGCCGTGCAGTAGCTCGGCGTTCCGTATGGCCCAGTGCAGGCGACGCTCAAGCCCGTCCCGCACGCGGAATAGATATTCGCGTAGTTGATCGGCCAGTCGTTGGGCCAGTAGGAAGAGACTGAGTACGTCGACTTGCTCGCCCAGCTGGAACCAGTCGCTCCGCCGCAATTCACGTTCTCGGTCGCGTATGCGGTTCCACCCGGATTGCCCGAGGCAGACCAGGAGATTCCTGAGTTGCTGATGACCGTGCCGGTTACCGCCCCCGAAGATCCGCTGGTACTGATAACGACGCCTGGGCCAGTGCAGCTGTTGTCGTTCGCGAAGATGAACGCGCACCGGCCCCCGGTGCTCGAGCAGTTGGGTCCGGCGATCTTCCAGGACGCCTTAGCGACGGCCGTCTGGGTGGTGTTTCCGAAGAGCGAGGAAACGGCCGCGGCAAAGAACGACGGGGCCGGCAGCGGGGTGGTGACCGTCACCGTCTGATTGGCGATCGAGACATCGGTGCTCGGGATCGTCACCCCCGAGTTCGTCGCTACGTAGTTGACCGCTGTTTGCGTGCCCGTCGTGTTGTTGCACGATCCGGATGCTTCGCAGTTGGCGGCGGCCAGCGCGGCAGCGTCCGCAGAGACCTGCGCCCGATGATGCTTCTGATACCAGGTCGACAGGTCGACAGCCATCGCGGCTACGGCGATGATCACGAACATCGCGAGCACGACGACTACAAGCGACTGTCCGGAATCGCCGGCCAGCGACAGACGCCGTCGAGCG
>DASZMP010000146.1:0-8184 GCA_035551795.1 Solirubrobacteraceae bacterium
GAGGACGGCCTGATCAGCATCACGCCGAAGGTCGTCGATGCGGGCAAGGTGTCGCCGTACCTGGTGCGCGAGGTCGGCGCCGGCACGATCGTCACGCTGTCCAACGTCGAGGGTGACTTCACCCTGCCCGACCCGGTTCCGGAGAAGCTGCTGTTCATCAGCGCCGGCTCCGGAGTGACGCCGATCATGAGCATGCTGCGTCACCTGGATCACGAGAACCAGCTGCGCGACGTCGTGCACCTGCACTCCGCCCGGCGCACCGACGAGGTGATCTTCGGTCCTGAGCTCCGAAAGCTGGCCGAACGCAACGATGGCTTCAGTCTGCATGAGCAGGTGACCGGCGAGCAGGGACGGATCGGGCCGCAGGACCTCGATCGACTGTGCCCGGACTGGCGGGAGCGGGAGAGCTTCATCTCTGGCCCGAGCGACATGCTCGACGCATTCAGCGACCACTGGGAGCAGCAGTCCGAGTGCGAGCAGCTTCACATGGAGCGCTTTCAGCCCAAGCTGGGCCTGGATCAGGGCGCGGAGGGCGAGGGGGGAACGATCACGTTCCTCAAGTCCGATACCGAGGCGCAGTCGGATGGCACCAAGCCGATATTGGTGGCCGGAGAGGACGAAGGGCTGGATCTTCCGTACGGGTGCCGGGAGGGCATCTGCCACACCTGCGTGTGTGAGCTCGTGTCGGGTCGCGTGCGCGACCTGCGCAACGGAGAGGTCTACGGCCAGGAGGGCGAGATGATCCGGACGTGCATCAGCGCGCCGGAGGGGCCGATCGAACTCGATGTCTAACGAGGAGGACTTGTGGAAGCGGCAACCATGAACGGGCACCGGACCAACGGTCATGTGAGCAGCATGGAGGTGCCGGAAAACCCGCTGCACCGGTTGACCCCGGAGCAGATCGAGGAGCTCGGCAAGGAGTTCGACGCCCTCCATCAGGAGGTCAAGGACTCGCTGGGCGACCGCGATGCGCGCTACATCCGCTCGATCATCGCCCTGCAGCGACGCCTGGCCCTGATCGGCCGGGCGGAGTTGTTTTTCTCCCGCTGGCGCATCCCGTGGGTAATCGGCGCCAGCACGCTGGGCATGGCCAAGATCCTGGAGAACATGGAGATCGGCCACAACGTCCTGCACGGCCAGTGGGACTGGATGAACGACCCGGTGATCAACTCGCGTGCCTGGGACTGGGATACCGCCTCCACGGCCGAGGCCTGGCGCCACTCCCATAACTACATCCACCACACGTTCACGAACATCCTGGAGAAGGACCGCGATCTGGGCTACGAGATCATGCGGATTGACCCGCATCAGAAGTGGCATCCGGTCTACCTCTTCCAGCCGATCTACAACATTCTGCTGGCCCTCACGTTCGAGTGGGGAGTCGCCGTCCATGACCTCGACTTCGAGGCGATCCGCAAGGGCGACAAGGACATGAAGCAGGTCCGCAAGGAGCTCAAGGGCATCGCCGGCAAGGCGCGCACTCAGATCCAGAAGGACTACCTGGCCTGGCCGATCATCAGCGGGTTGGTGATGAGCGCGTTTGACCTGGGCATGGTGGCGCTGGGCGACCGGGCCACCGGCAAGTCCAAGAATCCGGTGGACGTAGCCGAGCGCACGGTCCGCCGCGTGCAGCGCCGGACCGGTCCCCGCGAGGTGCTGCGCCAGCTGGTGGAGCGCAAGTCGTTCCGGGTGCCGTTCCAGCGCACGCTGACCGCCGACGTGGCGGCCAACATCATCCGCAACCTGTGGTCCTACGCGATCATCTTCTGCGGGCACTTCCCCGACCAGACCTACACCTTCACCCAGGAGGAGGTGGAGGACGAGTCACGGGGAGGCTGGTATGTCCGTCAGCTGGTCGGCGCGGCCAACATCGACGGCGGCCCGCTGTTCCACGTGATCAGCGGCAATCTCGGCTATCAGGTGGAGCACCATCTGTATCCGGACATGCCCTCGACCCGCTACGGCGAGATCGCTCCCAAGGTGCGCGAGATCTGCCAGCGCTACGGACTGCCCTACAACAGCGGCCCGTTCTCCCAGCAGCTGGGGATGGTCCAGCGGACGATTCTGCGTCTGGCCTTCCCGGGTGGCAAGCCGCGTCCGAAGCCGGGCCCGTATGAGGGTCCGCTGATCCGCGGCAAGGGCGAGCACACGATCGAGGCGGCCACGGCATCGGGTCTGCGCTGAGCCGGGGCCGGTAAGAGCTTTGACGACCGTCCCGTAATAGCGCTAACAGGCCATCCGCGGGCCGACCGGGGCCGGGGTAAGCGTCGCGTGGGATCGAAGCAACACCTCAATTCCGGGAGGTTCTCATGGCAACGACCGCCGAACCCAGAACTCCAAGCGCCAACGGAAGCGCAGCCGAGTTCGACCAGTGGCGCTCGTCGACGCGAGTGTTCCTGCAACCGATCGCCGCCCCGTCCGTACTCGGTCTGTTCGGCTTCGCCGCGGCCACATTCATGGTGGCCACCAACCTGGCCGGCTGGTACGGAAACACCCACAGCGGCGTGTACCTGTTCCCGTTCGCCGCCACGTTCGGCGGCATCGCCCAGTTCGCCGCCGGGCTGTGGGCCTACCGGGCCCGCGATGCCCTGGCCACCGCGATGCACGGGATGTGGGGCGCGTTCTGGATGGCGTACGGAATCCTGTGGTTGCTGGTGGCGGCAGGAGACATCACGCTGCCGGCAGGCAAGTTCCCCGAACTGGCCTTCTGGTTCTTCCCCCTGGCGGCGATCACCCTGTCGGGCACGCTCGCCTCGATCGGCGAGAACCTCGGCGTCACCGCCACCCTGGCCAGCCTGGCGACCGGAGCCGCCTTTCTCGGTGTCGGTTACCTGACGGGCATCCACGGCTGGCTGAGCGCCGGCGGGTGGGTCCTGTTCGCGTCATCGATCTGTGCCTTCTACACGGCGAGCGCGATGATGTTCAAGGCCTCGTTCCGTCGAGTCGTGCTTCCACTCGGCGTGCCCAAGAAGCAGGCCAACATCCCCGGGGCCGAGTTCACCCGCCCGCTCGAGTATCACTGGGGCGAGCCGGGTGTGCGGCAGGGCCAGTAGCGCGGGGCTCTGTGCCCCTTTTCGCGTGACATCGGACGGCCGGCGGCGGGCTCTCTCGCCGCCGGCCGTCCGTCGTGAGACCGGGGAGATGAAGGCGCTGATCGAGTCGAGACCACCACGTGCCTTGAGCGGTCCGGCGCCCGGGCGATCCTGAATCGCGTTGAGGGCGACCCGGTGGTATAGCCGTATGTTGGGGGTATTGAGGGAAACAGGACGGAATGTCAATTTCTCAACCAACTCAAGTGATGCAGCCACGAGATAGAAGCGCATTCGCACGAGTTCACCTGCTGCGCGAGGATCCTGATCTGGGTGCGGCGATCCCGCCCGGCGAGCTTGGTTGGGCCGTCGAGCACTGCGTCGTCCCGGCCATCACGATCCCGCGCGGCAGCTGGAGCAGCGAGCAGCAGCTGCCGGCCGGAGGTATCGGCTACATCGTGCTCGACGGTTTGTTGGTGCGGAGGGTGGGCATCGACGGCCGGTTCGGCGGCGAACTCCTGGGCGAAGGTGATCTGCTGCGGCCGTGGCACGGCGACGACCCGACTTCCAACCTGTCGCCCACCACCGGCTGGAAGGTGATCACCCGCTCCCGTCTGGCGATCCTCGACGAGCGGTCAACCGCGCGTCTGGCCAGGTATCCGGCGCTGTTCGGAGCGATCACCGGACGAGCGCTGGACCGGGCTCGGCGCCTGGCGCTGATGATGGCCATCGTTCATCACCCGCGGATAGAGGTGCGACTGCACATGCTGTTGTGGCACCTGTCCGACCGCTGGGGCCGGGTCGGCGCCGACGGCATCACCCTCCCCCTGGGCCTCTCCCACAGCCTGCTGGCTGACCTGATCGCGGCTCAGCGCCCCTCCGTCACGGGAGCGTTGGGAAAGCTGTACGACCGGGGTCTCGTGCGAGCGGTGGATCACGGCTGGTTGTTGATCGGGGAGCCACCAGGCGAATTCCTGGAGATCCAGGAGGTGGAGGTCCCCGGCGCCGAAACACCCGGCACCGACCTGAGGGAGGGCACGGCAACTCATCCCCCCTTCCGCCGATGACGGTTATCGCCCCGCCCAGTAGCTCGGTGGCCGCCGGCGTCTGACGCCGCCGGCCCGGGCGAGCAGAGGTCAGAGGTGGAACACCGGCCCAGCGGGTAGCCCCTACGCAGACGACAAAGGAGAGCGAGAGATGAGCGGGACGCATGAAGTGGTGGTGATCACCAGTGCGTCTCGGGGTGTGGGCCGAGCCGCGGCTCGGGCATTCGCCTCAGAGCACGCAAGCTTCCCAAGCAGACGACGCCGGTGCCGCCGATCTACCAGCCGGAGATCGCCGCCGACGCCATCCATTACGCGGCGCACCACAAGCGCCGGCAGATCTGGGTGGGCATCCCCACTGTCATGCCAGATCTGGGCCGGAGCAGGAGGGGTGATCGCCAATGGCCGTTGAGAGCAGCAGCTCAGGGAAGTCAAAGCCGGGCAACCCGCTGCGTAAGGTCGCCCCCGTCCTGCCCTACGTGGTGGGAGGAGTGCTGCTGGTCGGCTACTTCGTGTGGATGTGCACCGAGATGTCCAGCGACGCTCCCGGGGGCGGAGCCGTGCCGCTGAGCATCTTCGGGGCCGTGCTGCTCGGCGTGCTGGCCGGCGCGGCGAGCATGCTCAAGTCGCGCCGGGACAAGTAGTCATCCGGAGGGGACCAGGACGGTGACGCGCTCGCCTGGCGTAAGCGTGGTTTCTGGTCTCAAGGCCCGGATCTCGCCACGGCGCGTGATCGCCACCGGCACCGTCGCGGGTGGCCACTGCACCTCCCGCACACGGCGATTCGCCGCCGGTGATCCCACCGCAACCTCCATTTCGAGCAGCTCGTAGCCGACCAGCGGCGTGCCTGGCTGGGGGGACCGAGCAGAGGCGTGCGACGACTCGCCGTAGTCCGGATCGACTGCTCGGGCGCCCTGCTGGATGCTGGCCGTGGATGAGCTGACCTCCTGGGCGAGAGCCTGTAGCACGTTGTTGCGGGTGAGCCACCCGGTCAACTCGCTGTCCTGGGAGAGGACCGGCAGGCCGTCACGCCCGAATAGGACCAGCTGGCGCAGAGCCTGAGCGAGATCCTCGTCTGCAAACAACACCTGCGGGCGACGAGAACCCCGCACCGGGCCCACCAGCGACTTGACCGCCTGGATCACCGTCGGTACCGGCTCTGCCGGCTCATCGGCGTTTCGCAGCTCGGCACGTCCACCGAGATCGGATAGCGGCTGCATCACGTCCGAGACCAGAATCGATCTGAGCGCCGCCGTGGCCTTCGGGCGCTCGATGTCGATGCCACGACGCAGGAGCTTGGTGGTGTAGATGCTGCCGTAGGTGAGCCGCCGGGACAGCGCCGACGCGATCCCCGTGACCAGCATGATCGGCAGCGTCAGGGTGAAGTTTCCCGTCATCTCGGCCACGCTGGCGATCGACGTCAGCGGTGCCTGAGCAGCGCCGGCGAACACGCCGCCCATGGCCAGCACGCCGTACATGGCCGGCGGCCCCACCGCAGGTCCGAACAGGTGGTGCACGACGATCCCGAATGCCTCGCCCGCCGCGGCCCCGGTGAACAGCGACGGCGCGAACACCCCGCCCGAGCCGCCGATCGAGAGCGTGAGGCTGGACGCCGCGATCTTGCCGAGCATCAGGATGAGTACGAACCAGAGCACCTCGTGACCGGCCAACACCTGATCCATCACCGGGTAGCCCACGCCGTACATCTGGGGCAGCGCCAGAAGGAGCAGCCCGAGGGACACGCCGCCGACGGCCGGTCGCAGCCATTCCGGGCGCTGGCCCCACAGCTGGTCGACCCGGTCCTCCATGCCGTACAGGAACGTCTTGAAGCCGTAGCCGATCAGCCCCGCCACCAGACCCAGCAGCGCCACCAGCAGGTAGGTGCTGTCGTTGCCCACGGTCAGGCCGTGCGGAATGGACGCGAAGAAGGGGCCGCCGCCAAACAGAGCCCGGCTGACGAGGTCGGCGGCCACCGCCGAAAGGCTGGTGGCGAGCAGCGCATCCAGGGAGAACTCGCGCAGGACGATCTCAAAGCCGAAGAACAGGCCGGTCAGCGGGGCATTGAAGGTGGCGGCAATCCCTCCGGCCGCGCCGCAGGCCACGATCACCCGCAGCCGAGTCTCGGTCATGCGCACCAGCTGGCCCAGAGATGAGGCGAACGCCGAGCCGACCTGGACGATTGGACCCTCGCGGCCCACCGACCCCCCGGTCCCGATGCAGATGGCGGAGGCCAACGCTTTGACGATCGTCACCGGCGGACGGATGCGGCCACCGTTCTCGGCCACGGCCAGCATCACCTCGGGAACGCCGTGTCCGCGCGCCTCCCGGGCGAAACGGTGGATGAGCGGTCCGTAGAGGAGTCCTCCGATGATCGGGACGAACAAGACGAAATAGAAGCCGGCAAACGGCAGGTGCAAGCTCGCCGCGTGGCCCTGCTGCCCGAACTGCCGATGTCCGGTGAATATCCAGGTAAAGAGGAAGATCAGCTCGCGGAACCCGGCGGCGCCGAGACCGGCGCCGCCACCCACGAGCAGCGCCATGATGACCAGGCCGAGTTTGGAGTGAGCCAACCATGCCCTCGCCCGGCGCGCCACCGTCGGCTCAGCGCCCGGGGCCGCACGGGCCAGTGTCTCCGAACGTGGCGGAGTTGAGTTGGCCGTGGTCAAGCGGGCCTCGGCCCGGGCCGAGCGGAAGTCACTCTCCGAGACTGCACGCTCTCCGGGACCCAACCGGAACTGGCTGTAAGAGCGCTGACGGTTTCGGCGTTAGGCGACCGCCCCGACCCCCGTCAGCCCGTGTTCAGTCCGAGCTGACGTCCGCCACCTCGAGGTCGGCCGGCACCGAGCTCGTGCGGAGCCTGCGCAGCGGAGAGATGCTCAGCCTGGACGGTCGCCGGTCCAGGTGGGCGAGCACCGGGGCCGAGACGAGCACCTGCCCCGCCGCAGCGTTCGCGCCCACTGCCGCCGCGATGCTCACGTCCTGTCCCAGGTAGTCGCCGCCGAGGCGGCGCGGCCGGCCCCAGTGCACGCCCGCCCGCATCTGCGGGCGGTAGCCGTCCACGTCGACCTTCGCCAGGGCGCCCTGAGCTTCCAATGCCGCCGCCACGGCGTCTGACGCATCGATGAATGTCGCCAGCAGGCCGTCCCCCAGGCGCTTGTGGATCCGACCGCCCCGGTCGAGGATCGGCTGATCCACCGCGTCGGCCACCGCCCGAAGGACGTTCACCGCGGCGGCGTCCCCGGCGGCCAGCACCCAGCTGGAAAAGTCGACCAGGTCGGTGAACAGCAGCGCCAGCTCCTGCTCCCCCCGCCCTCTCCCGACGCCCTCCGACAGCGACTGCCAGAGCTGCAGGCCCGTCAGGCCGAGCTCGCCCAGCGCACTGTCGCGCTCCGCCTGCCGGCCGGAGATGCTGCGGGCCATGTACGCGACCGTCGTGTTTCCCCCGGTCGAGAGGGGATCACCGAACTTCTCATCCCCGGGCAGCCGGCGCCTCAGCGTGCGAAGTGCCTCCAGTACCCGCGGCTCGCTGTCCAAACGGGCCGCGGCCTCACGAAGCGCCGACCACGCCGTCTGGGCGTCGTGGTCAGGTTCCTGGCTCAAGTGGCGGGAGCAGGATTCGAACCTGCGAAGGCGTAGCCACGCGGTTTACAGCCGCGCCCGTTTGACCGCTCCGGAATCCCGCCAGGTGCTCTCAACCGAGTCTATTGAGTGGCTTTCGGACGTGCCTGGAGCGGCTTGCCTGACTCGATTTCGTAGTCCGCGTACTTGGGGCCGCCGAGAGCAATTCCCGATCCACCACCGACGGCCGCGGAGGGGATGAACCATCGGCGCCCGTCACCGACGTGGACGAACAAGTAGTCGCACCGTGATGAGTCGAGGCGCTTCACCAAACCGTTCCAGCTCTGGTTTCCGCCACGGGTTGCAAGCGTCACGCTATAGCGCCCACCGTAGAAGCACGTCGACGTCTTGATCAGGCCGGCGAGGTGGCCGCCGTCGCCGACCTCTGGCTGCGGTGGCGAGCACAGCGCCCGCTACGTCGACACGCGACGCAAAATCAGGAAGCGTCGCGCAGACGCTGCGCCTCGGGCAGTGCCTCGAGCTTCTTGAGTGTG
>DASZMP010000147.1:0-20548 GCA_035551795.1 Solirubrobacteraceae bacterium
CATATCGACGCTGCAGGGCACGAACGGGCGACGATGAGCGCCATTTACCGGATCGGCGTCTGAGTCTCGCGCAGGAAGCCGTTTCCAGAGCAGGACCTGCGCTCTGAAGCCAAGGCCCACTGGCCGTGACGGCGGACTCGGAGGGCCCCGGTCGAGGGCACGCGCCGCCTAGTAGCGGTCCGGCCGCTCCGGGTAGACCTCGTCGATCGTGCTGAGCGCGACGTACGGCGCCTGCGCTGCCTCGCGGATCGCCTCGCCGCCGCCGGCCAGCCGGTCGCAGATCGCTAGCACGCCGACGACGTCCAGGCCCTCGGCTCGGACGGCCTCGAGCGCGCGGATGGTCGAGCCGCCGGTGGTTACGACGTCCTCGACGAGCATGCAGCGGTCGACCCCGGGAACCAGCAACGGACCCTCGATCCGGCGCGACAGCCCGTGCGTCTTGGTCTCCTTGCGCACGAAGAAGGCCTTGACGTCAGCGCCGCCGGCCAGGGCGGCGCAAGCGATCGGGTCGGCGCCCATCGTCATCCCGCCGACCGCGGTGGCGTCCCACGCGGCGGCCTGCGCCGCGACCAGCTCGCCGAGGGCCAGGAAGCCGTCGCGCAGCAGAATCGCGCGCTTAGCGTCGACCAGGTACTGCGCCGTGGCGCCGCTGGTCAGCGTCACCTCGCCGATCACCAGCGCATGGCGGCGCAGCGCGCTCAGCAGGCGCTCGCGGGGGGGCAGGGCAAGTGGTTCGGACATCGGGATTCCATCCTAGGAAAGCCGCACGGATGAGGCCGCCGAACCGCCAAGTCGGCGGCCGAAAGCCTACGTGTAGTAGATGTCGACCCAGTCGCCCATGGCCAGCCAGTGGAACACGAAGATCGCGTCGATGATCGGCAGGCGCATGCAGCCGTGGCTGGCTGGGTAGTTCGGGGCGGGGTCGTAGCCGTGGATGGCGTAGCCGCGGACAAAGAAGTCGGAGTAATACATCCCGTCGGGCAGATACCCCGGGGTGCGGCGGTAGACCCGGTAGGAGCCGAGGATCGTCGGCGTGGACGGCTTGCCGGAGCTGATCGGATAGATCCACTGGACCTTGGAACCGTCGATCAGGGCGAGCAGCTGCAGTGACAAATTGCCCTCGGCGTGGCGGCCCTGATGGGGGAAGCGCACGTGGAAGGTGCCGCGGCCGTTGAGAAGCTGGGCCACCAGGCCCGGGCTGACCGCGTCCGAGGTTCCCCACCGGAGGATCCGGTGGTAGGCGTCGACCGCCCAGCCGGTGTGCTGGTCATAGACGCCCGACTCGGGGACGTAGAAGTGCAGCGCGCGCAGGCGCTGCTGGAGCAGCTCCACGAACCGGCCGGTGGAGCCGTAGTGGACGCTCTCGGAGAGCGCATCGACGCCGGACTGGGCCTTGAAGGCGCCGAGCGCCGAGTTGCCCCGGTGATCGGCCACCACAGTCACCCGGCCCGCGTGCCTGGCGCCGAGACGCCAGGTGAAGGCCCCGGCGCTGCCGTGGTGGGTGGACCGGACGGCCCGGGTGGCCGTCTTGAACACATGACCGTCCCGGAAGGCCTTGAGGGTCACGGTCTGGCCGGCCACGTAGGGGTGCACGGTGCCGCTGAGCTGGAACCAGCGACCGGGCACGGTGACCGTCTGGCCGTGCACGCGGAAGACCCGCGAGAACGACAGCGCGGCGTGCGGCCGGGCGGACGTGGCATCGGCCAGGGCGGCCGCGGGCACGGACAGGAGAGCCCCGCTCGCCAGCAGAGCCACATGGAGAAGCCTCCGCCGGATGGAGCGTTGGGTCACCTAAACGCAAGTAAATCAGTCCGATAGGCGGATTGCGAAACGCGGGCGGGGGTCAGCCGGACCCGGCCGCCGCCGCCGGGGACCGCGATCCCCGCGACAGGGGTCCGGTCACGAGCGCGATGGCCAGCAGCGAGCCGAGCGTGAGCACGATGATCAGGCCGGCACCCCAGTTCAGCTGGTTGACGCCGAGGGCCAGGCAGTTGTTGACGCAGTGCAGCGCCATGCACGGATACAGCGAGCCGGTCCGCCAGCGGACCAGGCACAGCACGAACCCGAGGAAGCCGAGTGGCACGAGGTATTGGGAGGCGGCCGAGCCGCTGTGGGCTAGGCCGAACAGCAGGCCGACGATCACCGCGGCCACCCAGGGGCCGAGCTGGCGGCCGGCCACGGAGATCGGCAGCCGGCGCAGAACGCCGAACAGGAACCCTCGGAAGAAGAACTCCTCGGCCATTGGCGCCACCGCGCACACGAACACCGCCGCTCCGATCGCGGCCGCGGTGCTGTGCGAGGCGCCCAACTCGCTGGGCAGGCGGTCGGTGCCGTGCAGATTCAGCAGACTCGAGTACAGGGAGGTGACCACGTAGTAGCTGATCGCGGCGATCAGGAAGGCAGAGACGCCGAGCCTCCACGAGATCCGCCGGTAGCCGAAGTCGGCCGGGCGCATCCGGGCCTGGAGCACCGCGAACCACAGAGCGGCGGCGACGAACGCGAAGTCGAAGAAGTAGTCGGCGATCAGGGTGACCGCCGGCGTGGGGTGGGCGAGCGGAGATCCGAACGCACTGCCGAGGATCTCTATGAACAGCGAGACGAACACTCCCCCGGCCAGGCCGAGGAGCACGGCGGCGGGGGCGATCCACAGCGCCGGAGGGACGCGCTCGGGCGAAGGTTGGGGCAGCACGGGTGGGAGGTTACGTTCGCAGTTCGGGGAGGGCGAGCAGGTCGCGAAGCGAGGAGATGCTCCGCTCGCCGGGGACCGCGGGGCGGCCATCGCGAGCGATCAGCACGGCCTCGATGCCAGACCGGCGGGCGCCGGCCAGATCCTCCTCGGGACTGTCACCGACGTGGAGCGCGTCACAGGACGGAACGCCAGCCAGTTCCAGCGCTCGCCGGAATACCGGCGGCTCGGGCTTGGGAGCCGCGCACTCGGCCGAGGTGACGACGCCATCGAGGTCGCCGAGCAGACCGAGGAGGTCGAGCGTCTGAGGGAGCGATGCGTCCCAGTTGCTGGCCACCACGAGGCGCAGGCCGCGCCCGCGGAGCTCGCGCAGGACCTCCGGGACCTCCGGATAGACCCGGAACTGGAGCGCCGCGAGCAGGATCCCGGTGAACTCGTCGGCTCCGATCGCGTCCAGCGCGTGCTCGAGGAGGTGCTCGGCGGCCAGGGCCTGGCGGAGCACCTCCGAGCAGCGACCGCGGAGCTCGTCGACGCTTGGCCCGTCGCGACCCTCGTGCAGGTGGGCGCGGTAGTAGCGAATCTCGGCGGCGATCGCGGTTTCGGCCTGCTCCACGGTGATCCGGACTCCGAAGCGCCCCTCCATCAGCGCCCGCAGGGCGGCCGCGGGCGGCTCCAGTTCGAGCAGCGTCCCGTGGGCGTCCAGCAGGACGGCCCGCATGTGGCGCTCCCGGCTCAGGCGATGAGCCGCCACGTGGCGAAGTCGGCCGGGAACACAGCCGTGCGAGTGTTCCAGATGAATTCGGGGCGCGCCGGGCCGTCTTAGCAGACGACAACGATTGGGCGCCCGGCAGGAGGGGAAGCGTCCGGGCCGAAACCCCCGGGTAGATACACTGCACGGCGACCGAGACTGCCCCATCCGCCTCCGTCCCGGTCGCTCCCCACCTCCTGATGAGCCGACGTGAAAGACAGCGGCGCCGCCAGCGCAAACGTGGACATCCCGCCAAGCGGGCGGCCCTGGTCGGCGTGATCATCGCTGTGGCCGGCATCGCGCTCGGGGCGATGGGGCTCGTGGGCTGGGTGGTGGCGGTGGCCGACTCGGCACCCAACATCAATCAGCTCAAGCCGCAGGTGCCGGGGCAGGTCTCGACCGTGTACGCAGCCAACGGCACGATCCTTGGCTACATCACCTCGGACATCCTGCGCACGTCCGTGCCCTACACCCAACTGCCGGTCACCCTGCGACGTGCGACCGTGTCGATCGAGGACCGCCGCTTCTGGCATCACGGCGGCGTCGACTACATGGGTCTGGTCCGCGCCGGGGTGAGAGACGTGCTGGGTGAGGGCAACGGCCTCCAGGGCGGCTCCACGCTGACCATGCAGCTGGTCGACAACGTCTACCTGCCGCGGAGGATCAAGGCCCACCACAACGTCAAGTACAAGATCATCCAGGCCAAACTGGCCAACGAGCTGCAGTCCACGCACTCGCGGCAGTGGATCCTGGAGCAGTACCTCAACGATGTCGATTACGGGACCGTGGGTGGCCAGACGGCCATCGGCGTCGGGGCCGCGTCGAGAGTGTTCTTCGACAAGCCGGTGCAGAAGCTCGATCTGGCCCAGGTCGCGCTGCTGGCCGGCCTGCCCCAGGCGCCCTCTCAATACAACCCCTTCCAAGCCCCCGGCCTGGCCCGCGCGCGCCGGGATCAGGTGCTCAAAGCGATGGCCAGCTCGGGGTACATCACGCAGGCACAGGCCAATTCGGCCGCTGCCTCACCGCTGCAGGTCAAGGCCAACGCCACCTACCAGACCCACCGCCAGCCCTACGTATTCGACTACGTCCGCGAGCAGCTGATAAAGAAGCTCGGCTACAAGGCCTACCACAACGGCGGACTGAAGATCTACACCACGATCAACCTCGCCGATCAAACCGAGGCGCGCCGGGCAATCCTCGCTCACATGAGCGAACCGGGCGATCCGGCGGCGGCCCTGGTCTCGGTCGATCCAACCGACGGCCACATACTGGCCATGGCGCAGTCGACCCAGTACGGAAGCGGCAAGGGCCAGACCACCTTCGACTACGCCACCCAGTCACAGCGCCAGACCGGCTCGTCGTTCAAGCCGTTCGTGCTGATGACGATGATCCACGACTACGACGGTGACCCCAACAGCACCTACTACACCTCAAAGTTCCTGGCCCCGGGGTGGCTGCCCGGCTACCCGACGTACTCGGTCCACACGGCTGAGGAGAGCTATCAGGGCGCGATCAGCATCACCAAGGCGATGACCGTCTCCGACAACACGGTGTTCGCGCAGCTGGGGGTCGACCTCGGCATGGACAAGGTCGACAGGATCGCCCACGAGATGGGCATCACCTCACCGCTGTTCGGCAACCCCTCGGAGGCGATCGGTGGCCTGCGGATCGGGGTGTCGCCGCTGCAGATGTCAGACGCCTACGCCACCATGGCCAACGGCGGCTCCCACATCGCGCCCACGATCATCAGCAAGGTGGTGTACCCGAACGGCAACGTCGAGAATCTGGGGACCCCCAAGCCGAAGCGGGTGTTCACCGACGGCGAGGCCTACGCGGCCGATCAGGTGCTCAAGACCGTGATCACGAGCGGTACCGGCACCGCCGCCAACTACGGCTGCCCGGCGGCCGGCAAGACAGGCACGACCAGCAACTACACCGACGCCTGGTTCGCCGGGTACACCCCCCAGCTGTCCACGGCCGTGTGGGTGGGCTATCCCAACGCGACCACGTCGATGAACGACGTCAACGGCCTGGGCCCCGGCTTCGGCGGCACGCTGGCCGCGCCGATCTGGCACGACTTCATGGAGTCCGCCTCGCACGGCTACTGCAGCGACTTCTCGCCCCCCACCGATCCGTGGCATGGGGTGGCCTACAACGGCGCCCACTCGGTGGGCGGCAAGGACAACACCACCGGGACAGGCACCGGCGTGAACCCCTACACGAACACCACGCTGTACTCCGCGCCGCCGCAGACGGCTCCGACCCCCCAGCTTCCTCCCCCCGCCGGCGGTACCACGGGCGGGGCGTCTCCGGGCAAGGGAAATGGCGGCGGCCACGGCAAGCACGGCTAGCGGCCCGCCGAGGCGCTCGCCTGGTTTCAACCAGTAGCCCCTAGAATCGTCCGCATGCCCAAGGAGGAAAAGGTCGAGCTGGAGGGAGAGGTCGTCGAGGCCCTCCCCAACGCCATGTTCCGCGTGAAGCTCGACAACATGGATCGGGTGGTGCTCGGTCACGTGGCCGGCAAGATGCGCCGTTTCCGCATCCGCATCCTCCCCGGGGACCGGGTGCGCGTCGAGCTCTCACCGTACGACCTGGACCGGGCCCGCATCGTCTACCGCCACCGGTAAGCGCTCGCGACCAGTTCGATGCGCGAGCTCGAACTGATCGGCGACCTCAGCACGCTTCTGCGGGCTGAGGATGCTCGATTGATCCGCTGGGTGGGTGACGACGCCGCCGTGGTGCGCGCCGCCGGTCCTTACTCGGTCACCTCGGTGGACACGATGGTGGACGGGGTCCACTTCCGCTGCTCCGAGCTGAGCTGGGCGGAGATCGGGCACCGGGCGCTGGCCGCGGCGCTGTCGGACCTGGCCGCCATGGGCCTGGACCGGGGGGAGGCGTACCTGGCCCTCGGACTTCCCCAAGGAGCCCAGCGCGGGCAGTGGGCCGAGCTGATCGGCTCAGCCCAAGCGCTGGCTGACCGCACCGGCTGCACGATCGCCGGTGGAGACATCACCCGGGCTCCCGCGCTGACCGTGTCGGTCACGGTGACCGGGCACACCGACGATCCTGGCCGGCTGACGACTCGCGACGGCGCCCGGCCCAGCGACCTGGTGGGCGTCACCGGGACACTGGGGGATTCCGCCGCCGGACTGGCGGTGCTGGAGGAACGGGTACGGGTCGAGGACGAGCGCGACGAGGCACTGCGGACGGCTCTAGGACAGCTCCGCGGCCGGTACAGCCGGCCCGAGCCGCGCTTGGCCGTGGGCCGTGCCCTGGCCGAGGCGGGCGCCACAGCGATGATCGACCTGTCCGACGGTCTGGCCACCGACGCCGGACACCTGGGCCGGGCCGGCGGCGTCCAGCTGGAGCTCGAGCTCGCCCGCCTGCCCCTGTCGGACGGCGTGGTCGCGGCCGCCCGACAGCTGTCACTGGCCCCGGCCGAGCTCGCCGCCACCGGCGGGGAGGACTACGAGCTGTGCACGTGCGCCCCGGCCAGCGCGCGCAAGCTGGTCGAGGCGGCGGTCACACAGGCCGACGCGGCTTTGCGGATCACCTGGATCGGGCGGGTGATCCAGGGAGAGGCCGGAGTGAGCTTTCTCGATGCCACGAGCCGCCTGGCTGGGTTCGAGCACACGGTCTGACCGTCTCTGCGGGGATCCCGCGGCGAGGCGATGCTCGGCGCGGCGGTGATCTCCACGGAATGGGGCCGGGCCAACTCAGCCCGGAGCAGCGCGGCATCGCGGGACCGGCGCAGAATCGCGTCCGCCACGGCCCGCGGATCGACCGCGTACTCGCCTGCATCGAGGCGATCCTTGAGGTTGGAGAGCTTCTCGTCTGGTTCGGTTTCCATTGCGCGGCCTCCTCATCTCGGCCCGGCGATTACATCGGCAAAAGCTGCCCACGGCTCCACCGAACTGGACGACTTTCAACAGAAAACGACCCGGATGGCCCTCAGTAGTAAACCCGGATGGCCGGACGGGTTAGTACAAACGTCGATTTGGGGGATCTGAGCGAGCGGCGGGGTCCAGGAGAGCCCCCGGATCAGCGGCGGCTCATCGCCGGGAGCCGAGCGCCGACTTGGTCCCTCCCAGAGAGCCCGGTCCGGCGTAGGTCGCCGGCCCCCGCACGGTCACCGGTGTGGCCTGCGAGGGCGCCGGCGCGGACCGCAGCACGATGATCAGGACGCTGACCGCGCACGCCAGCAGCAGGCAGATGGCCAACCCGGCCAGGGGCGAGAGGGCCCCGCCCAGCACCATCAGCATCCCGGACCAGACCAGGCCGATCGGGGTCAGGTGGAAAGCATGCACGTAATAGCCGACGACCAGCGTCGCCGGGACCAGCCCGGCCAGGCCCAGTCCCACCATCAACCAGCGGCGGGTGCGCACGCCCGGCTGGGCCAGCCACAGCCACAGGTGAAGGGCGGGGACGAGCAGGAGCGCGGTGAACGGATTGCCCACCCAGAGGATCAGCGCCACGAGGCAGAGGATCACCATCAACGAGATCGCTGCCGCGTCCCCGGAGGGGGTTTCGGGCCGGGTGCGAGTGGGCCGCAACCGGGCGGCCAGGCGCACGCAGAGCGGGCGCAGGAGCACGAACGAGCCGACCAGGATCACGGCCAGAATCGCCATCAGCGCGATCCCGCCGCCGCCCAGCGGGATCGTGCCGGCCACCGGCCCGGGAGGAGTGCCGGACTCCAGGCCTGCGGCGCGGACGATCAGCAGGACGATCAGGGCGAGCAGGAACGGGACCGCCGAGGCCAGCACCCAGCCCAGCCAGCGCAGCATCGAGTGGCCTCGCCGGCGCGCCCGCGCCACGGCATCCACGATGGCCACCCCCACGGGAAGGATCAGCGCCAGCACCAGCAGGCGGGCGGCCCAGCCCGGCACGAGCTGGCCGCTCAGCACCAGATACGGTGACGGCCCGGTCACGGCGGATCCGTTGTCGAGCGCGCTGACGGTCTGGAGGATTGCCTCCTCGGACTGCTGGAGGCGCAGCGGGCTGACGCCCTGGTCCGGCAGCGCCGGGCCGTAGCCGGAGGTGCTGAACTCCACGGCAGACAGTCCGTCGCCGCCGAACGGCCCCTGCTCGCTGCTCGAATAGGGGAAGGCCAGATGGGCCAGTTGAGCCCCCAGGGTGTAATTCCCCGAGGACAGGCCGGTGTCCGTGGAGACATATCGTGAGATCGTTTGGCGCAGCAGCGGCGGCGCCACCACGTCGGCGTCTGACCACGGGTCGACCAGAGGCTGGGTGGGATGAGGCGCGCCCAGGTCGCCGAGCGTGATCACGGCGTCGACGGGCTGGCCAGCCAGCGCTCGCGCGAGTTGCGTGGCCCCCGCCGCTCCCACCGATCCGCTAGTGGACACGAGCATCACCGTGTGGCTCTCGGTCTGGCCCGCGATCAGCCGGGCCAGGTCGAGCAGCACCTGGGTTCCGGACAGGTCGGCCAGTCCCGGGCTGCCCGAGGCGTCTCGGTGGGCCACCAGCACGATCATCCCGCCGGTCAGGCCCGGCCGCACCGCGGTGACCGTCTCCACGGGACGCTGGCCGTCCGCTGTGCTCAGATCCTGGGTGGTGGTCTTGACGGTGAATCCGTGGGTGCCCTGAAGCTGGGTGGCCACGTAACCGGCCAGTCCCAGATCTCCAGAGGACCCCGGCGCTCGGTGCGGGAACTCCTTGGCCAGGCTCAGCATGTTCGCCAGCAGGGCCTTTCCGTTGAGCGGCACGGGCGCGAGATTGCTCGGAGCCGGTGACGGCTGACCGGTCAGCGAAAAGCCGAACACGATCACCGCGACCGCCACCAGCGCCAGCCCGGACCGGTAGATGCGGGGATCGACCATCGCCTGCCAGATTAACTCGCCGGCTGAGGTCCGGGCTGCCGCGTGGGTGTCTGGCCACTAATCTTGCGCTGATCGTCATGACCGTGGCCGAACGCGCCGCCCGGATCCTGCTGGTCGATGACGAGCAGTCGATCCAGACCCTGCTCTCCTATCCGCTTCGCCGTGACGGTTACGACGTGGTCCAGGCCACCGACGGGCGCCAGGCGCTGGAGCGCTTCGACGAGCAGGCGTTCGACCTGGTCGTCCTAGACGTGATGCTCCCGGGCATAGACGGCCTGGAGGTCTGCCGGCGACTGCGGAGCCGGAGCTCGGTCCCGATCATCATGCTGACCGCCAAGTCCGAGGAGATCGACAAGGTGGTCGGACTGGAGCTGGGAGCCGACGATTACATCACCAAGCCGTTCTCGATGCGGGAGTTCTCCAGCCGGATAAAGGCCGCCCTGCGCCGGGCCGAGATGAGCCGCTGGACCGAGGACGGAGGGAGCGAGCCTCCGCTGGAGGTCGGAGATCTTCGCATCGACTTCCTGAAGCGGACCGTACGGGTCAGAAGCGGCGATGCCCCGCTCACGTTCGTGGAGTTCGAGATCCTGTCCACCCTGTCCCGCTCCCCGGGCCGCGTGTTCACCCGCGACATGCTGCTGGCCCGGATCTGGGGAGATTCCGCCTACCGGGACCCGCGCACAATCGACGTGCATATCCGCCATCTGCGAGAGAAGATCGAGAAGGACTCCAAGGATCCGGAGTACCTGTTCACGGTGCGCGGCGTGGGGTACCGGTTCCGCGACACCGACGAGTGACCGGCGGGCCGATGGGCCGCGGCTGAGAAGCTGAGCATGTTGATTTCCCTCCGAGACCGTCTGGTGCTGGTGTTCTTCGGGATCACGGTGCTCGCCTTCGCGGCCCTGTACCTGTATGTGTCGCCGGGGCTGCACAGCCGGCTGCTCAATGACCGCCTGCACGGGCTGGCCATCTCGGCCCGGGCGTACTCCGGGCCCGTCGCGCGGACTGTCGGCACCTCAGCCAGCGGAGCGGTGGTCAGGGGTCGTGTCGACGCGGCGAGCCGACGCTCGCAGATGCGGGTCACCCTGCTGGCGGTCAGCATGGCGGCCCAGCCGAGCGGACCGCAGCTGACGACGATCGCGGATTCCGGCAACCCCAACAGCACCTCGCAGCTGGGTGATCACGTGGCCTGGCGGGCGATCCACAGCCGCCGCTTGGCGACCGGCACCGAAACCAGCCGGTCCGGGATCGTGGCCGAGGCGGCGCTGCCGGTCAGCTTCCAGGGGCGCGTGGCCCGCGTGATCATGTATTCGACTCCTGCCTCGGACGTGCTGCGTACGGTCACGGTGGTGCGCCAGCAGATCCTGGTGGCCGGCGCAATCGCTCTGCTGCTCTCATTGATCGGCGGGTACCTGCTGGCCCGCTGGCTGACACAGCGGGTCAAGCGGCTGGAGCAGGCCGCCGAACGGGTGGCCGGCGGCGAGTTCGAGCACCCGATCGCCGTGGACGTCCACGACGAACTGGGTCAGCTGACGGTGGCGTTCAACGACATGCAGCGCCAGCTGGGGCTGCTGGACAAGGCTCGCAAGCAGTTCATCGCGACGGCCTCGCACGAGCTGCGCACGCCCGTGTTCTCGCTGGGCGGGTTCGTGGAGCTGCTGGAGGACGAGGAACTTGACCCGGCCACCCGCCGCCGGTTCCTCGGCCACGTGTCCGAGCAGGTCGAGCGGCTGCGCAAGCTGTCGGTCGACCTGCTCGATCTCTCGCGGCTCGAATCAGGCTCACTCGAGCTCCGTCCCGAAGCGGTGGATCTGGGGGAGCTGACGCGGTCGGTGTCGGCGGAGTTCGAGGTCTCACTGGCCCAGCACGACTCTCGCCTCGAGCTGCGCCTGCCCCGGCAGGTGGAGGCGATGTGCGATCCCGTGCGGATCGCCCAGATCGTTCGCATCCTGATCGACAACGCGGTCACCCACACGCCGGTGGGAACGAACATCGTGGTCACTGCCGGCCGTTCGGACGGGACGGTCAGGCTGGCCGTACGCGACAACGGCTGCGGGATCGACGAGGGGGCGATGCCGCGGATCTTCGAGCCGTTCTTCACCGCAGATGACGCCCAGGGATCGGGGCTCGGCCTGGCCATCGCCAGCGAGCTGGCCGAGCGGATGGACGGGCGCCTGGACGTGGATTGCCGCCCCGGAGAGACCGTGTTCACGCTGGAGATCCCGGCCTAGCCGAGGTGACTCGCTCCTCGGTCAGAGGCGCCGGGCGCTCACCCCGAGCTGGGCCTCACGGAAGCGCCGTCGGCGGCCTGGCAGGGCCGCCACCTCCCGTAAGCGTTCAACTCGTTTCGCCGTCGTAATACGGAACGTTTCCGCTGGCGCGATGCAGCATCACATTGTCTTTTCCTCCCGGTACCCATACGCCGATCTTGTCGCCGTCGGGATACACCGCGACGGCCGGCTCCTGCTTGCTTGAGAACATCACGAAGCGGGCGGCCTGCGGGGCGTCTGCGGGCGTCGTCACCTTGTGCGCCCCCTCCGGGCCCGCGGGAAAGCAGACCACGGCGCCGCTGGGCAGCCGCTCGGTGCCGTCCGGGCTCCGGAGGTCAAGCTCCCCGGACACAAGCAGCAACCACTCCTCCACATACTCGTAGTGGTAAGGGCACAGCGATTCTCCCGGCGGCAGCTCGAACAGCTTCAGTGAGGTCTCCGTGGCTCCGAGGGCGTGAGAGATCAACGCGGCCCCGCCGCGATAGCCGGGCGGATCCTCGTCGTCGTAGGTGAACTCGGACGTGTGGAGGTTGGCTCGGTCGCTCATGTGGGCATCATCCCAGCCGTGGCGGCGGAAAAAACCGAACTGGTGTTCGATCTGGCCCGAGGGGTGCGCAAGGTGGTCCTCCCGTACCTCGGAGCCCACGCCGGGCGAGCCGAGAAGGGCGACGGCGCCGGGGGTGACGTGACCTTTGCCGTCGACGAGCTGGCCGAGCGCCACGTGGAACAGTTCGTGCGCGACCGGGCGAGCGGATACAGCTTCTACTCCGAGGACCGCGGTCTGGTCGGCGACCGGGATGACTCGCACGTGCTGGTGGTGGACCCGATTGACGGGACCCGTCCCGCCATGGCCGGGCTGGAGTCGGCGTGCGTGGCGGTGGCGCTGGCGCCGCTGGGCGACGGACAGCCCACGCTGGCCGACGTGGAGATGGGATGTGTGGTCGAGATCAAGACGGGGGACTGGTTCATGGCCGAGCGGGGACGCGGGCTGCGTTCGTCGCGCACGGTGGCCCCGAGCGCCAACACCGATGTCGACCGGATGTTCTGGGGCTACGGGTTTCGCGGCCGCCCGGCTCGGGAGACCGTCGAGGTGCTGGGGGATCTGATCGACGCCAGCTCGGTGGGCGGCGGCACGTTCGAGCTCGGCTCGCAGGCATTCGTGATGACGCGAGTCGCCACGGGGCAGCTGGATGCCGTCGTGGAGGTGGGTTCGCGGCTGATCGAGGACGTGCCCGGAATGCGAGCGAAGTTCGAGCGCGTGGGCCGAGGGCAGGTGCTCAACAACTCCCCGTACGACCTCGCCGCCGCGTGGCTGTGCCTGACCGAGGCCGGTGGCGTGGTCACCGACGGCTGGGGTCGGAGATTGGACAGCTACCGGCTGCTTGGCTCAGGCCACGAGTTTCAGATCTCGTCGATATCGGCGGCCAACCCTGCGCTCCACGCGGCGCTGCTCGAGGCGGTGGACTCCGGGGTGAACCGGTTGCAACGGCTGAGCGGCGAGTAGGCTGCCGCCCAGCCCATGCTCCAACCCGTCTCCCTGGCCCAGAAGCATCTGTCCGACTACGCCAGCATCGTCGGCCGGCCGCTGGTCGACGAAATTCGCCTGCTGGCCGATCGCCTGGCCGGGCGGCGCATCCTGCACCTGTCGGCCACCGCGTTCGGAGGCGGCGTCTCCGAGATCCTGTACACGCTCGTACCGCTGATGGTCGACGTGGGTCTGGCCGCCGAGTGGCAGGTCATCTACGGGCGGGAGGAGTTCTTCAACGCCACCAAGGTGATGCACAACGCGCTGCAGGGCCACCCGGTGGATCTGAGCGAGGAGCAGTGGCAGACCTGGACGCACTACAACGAGCTCAACGCGCGCGAGCTCACCGGCGACTGGGATCTGTGCATCGTCCACGATCCCCAACCGGCCGCCGTGTGCCGGCTGGCCGGCGAGAGGGCCGACCACTGGGTGTGGCGCTGCCACATAGACATGTCCACCCCCAACCCCGACACGCTGGCCAGCCTGATGCCCCATCTGGGCTGCTTCCCGGACGCCGTCTTCCACATGCCGGGCTACGTCCCGGAGGGCCTGGCAGCCCGGCCACACATCGTGCCTCCGGCGATTGATCCTCTGGCGCCCAAGAACATGGCCTTCTCGCCGGACGATGCGGTGTACATCTGCGGGCAGTTCGGGATCGACGTCGACCGGCCGTTGCTCTGCCAGGTGTCCCGCTTCGATCCGTGGAAGGACCCGCTGGGCGTGATCGACGCCTACCGGATCGTCAAGCAGGAGCTCCCCGAGATCCAGCTGGCGCTGGTCGGCTCGATGGCCACCGACGACCCGGAGGGCTGGGACTTCTTCAACGCCACAATTAGCCATGCCGATGGCGACCCGGACATCCACATCCTCAACAATCTCAACAACGTGGGCGCCATCGAAGTCAACGCGTTTCAGTCCCACTGTGACGTGGTCATCCAGAAGTCGATCCGCGAAGGGTTCGGACTCACGGTGTCGGAGGCGATCTGGAAGGGTCGCCCGTTCGTGGGCGGGAACGTCGGGGGTATCCCCCTTCAGGTGGCCGATGGCGAATC
Source organism: Solirubrobacteraceae bacterium (assembly GCA_035551795.1). GTDB lineage: Bacteria > Actinomycetota > Thermoleophilia > Solirubrobacterales > Solirubrobacteraceae > Palsa-465. The sequence goes on from DASZMP010000147.1 coordinate 14,119, forward strand.
AGGCTTTCTGGTTGATTCGCCGCGGGAGTGCGCGGAGCGCTGCCTGGAGATCCTCCGTGATCCTGGGTTGGGGCGCCGGCTGGGGCGCACGGGCAAGGAGGCGGTGCGCCATCGGTTCCTCACCCCGCGGCTCCTGCGCGACTGGCTGGTTTTGATGGACGGGCTGGTCAGCTGATGCCGAGAAGTCGCCGCATCCCGTCGATCGATCAGGGTGCCTGATGGCCTCGCCCCTGGTTCTCGTCTCCAACCGCGGGCCGGTCACGTTCCAGCCCGACGGGCAGGTCAGGCGCGGCACCGGCGGACTCGTCACGGCGCTGATCGGGCTGGCCACACACCGGGACGTGACGTGGATCGCCTCGGCCATGACCTCGGAGGACATCGAGATGTCCGAACGCCACCAGTGGGCGCCGTTCCCGGTCCGTGCGCCCGAGGGCGCGGAGTACCGGGTCAAGCTGGTCGCGTCAGACGACGAGGCCTACGACCGCTTCTACAACATCATCGCCAACCCGATGCTGTGGTTCATCCAGCATTACCTGTGGGATCTGTCCAACGCTCCGGACATCCGGCGCAACGAGACCGAGGCGTTCGAGTTCGGCTACAACGAGGTCAACGAGGATCTGGCTCGGGCCGTGCTGGAGGAGATCGAAGGCGTCGAGCATCCGGTTGTGATGGTCCACGACTACCACCTATACACGCTTCCGGCCCTGATCAGGCAGGCGCGGCCGGACGCCTTCCTGCACCACTTCGTGCACATCCCGTGGAGCCAGTCGGACTCCTGGCGGGTACTGCCCTCGATGATCCGGGAGGAGATCTACCGGGGAATCCTGTCCAACGACATCATCGGCTTCCACACGCGCTCCTACCGCCACAACTTCCTGCAGTGCTGCGAGGACCTGCTGCGGTTGGACGTGGACTTCGACGGCGGCGTGGTCCACATGGACGATCGGGAGGTCTGGGTGCGGGCGTACCCCCTCCCGATCGACTCGCACGCCGTTCAGGCGGTGGCCGCGAGGGAACGCACGCGGGACTTCGAGGAAGAGCTCCTGCGCCGCCGTCGTGACCATCTGATCCTTCGAGTGGACCGGGCGGATCTGTCGAAGAACGTCCTGCGCGGGTTCAGCGCATTCGACGTGTTCCTGGAGCAGCACCCCGAGTTCCGGGAGCGGGTCACGTTCATCGCCCAGCTGATGCCGTCGCGAACCGACGTGCCGGAGTACTCGGAATACCTCGAGCGGATCGAGGCCGTGGTGGCCGTGGTCAACCACCGCCACGGCTCCCCGGACTGGATGCCGATCCAGCTCAAGCTGCGTGACGACCTGGAGGAGGCGGTGGCCGCCTACAAGCACTACGACGTGCTGATGGTCAACGCGATGTTCGACGGGATGAACCTGGTGGCCAAGGAGGGGCCGATGGTCAACGAGCGGGCGGGGGTGTCGATCCTGTCCGAGAACACCGGCGCGCACGAGGAACTGGGCGAGTTCGCGCTATCGGTGAACCCGTTCGACATCCAGGAGCTGGCCGATTCGATCCACGCCGCTCTGACGATGGAGCAGGGGGAGCGCTGCCGGCGCCTGGAGGGCCTGCAGTCGATCGTCACGAGCCGAAACCCGGGGGACTGGATCGACGAGCAACTGGACGACATCAGTAAGAAGAACCGGCTGCGGGGCGCCCTGACAGAAGGCTGAAGGGTTTCAGTCGAGGGCTGAAGGACCCTCAGTGGAGGGTTTGGCGCTTGGCCAGCATCTCCACGTACTTGGCGATCCGCCTCGCTCGGGTCTCCTCCCGCTTTGCCTCCTCTATCCGGAAGATGACCGCGTAGCGGTTGGCCGAGGAGAGGGTGGCAAAGAACTGATCCGCCTCCGGGCTGGCCGCCAGCGCCTCGAGGAAGTCCTCGGGCGGGACTGCCCGGGAAGGCGAGGCGTAAGCGGCCTCCCAGCGCCCGTCCTGCTGAGCGCGCTCCACCGCGGCCAGACCGGCCGGCTCCATCAGCCCCCGCTCGATGAGCTGGCCGGCCTTCCGACGGTTGATCTCCGACCACCGGCTGCGCCGGCCGCGCGGGGTGAAGCGCTGGCGATAGAAATGGTCGTCCAGACGGCCCACCTGGCCGTCAATCCAGCCGAAGCAGAGCGCCGCCTCCACCGCCTCGGCGTAGCTGACGGTGGCCCGCGGAGCGCCGCGCTTGGCGAGCTTGAGCCACACTCCGGGAGCGGTCGCATGGTTCTCGTGCAGCCAGTCGCGCCACTGCCGCTGAGCGGGGAACTCGAGGAGCGGCAGCTCGTCTGGGGTCCTTGAGCCCATGTGCGATGCATTCTGACGGCCGATGGGCGGGCTCGGGGCGTTGCTATATTCGCTCGCTGGCCGCACTCCGGCCGTGTTTTCATGCCCACGGAACCGATCGTCTACGACCTCGTGCTCTTGCTGTCGCTGAACAGCGACGACGATGTGCGCGCCAAGGTCCTGACAGATGTGGAGTCGGCGATCGCCGGCGCGGGCGGCACGGTCTCCCGCAATCAGGACTGGGGCCGGCGACCGACAGCCTTTCCGATCCGCCATCAGGGCGAGGCCGAGTACCACCTGCTGCAGTTCTCTGGGCCGACCAGTCTGCTGGAATCCCTGACCCACAGCCTGGGGATCGCCGACGAGGTGCTGCGCTTCCGGATCATCAAGGTGATCCCGGGCACTCCCCCCGCCCCCGACAGTCCTCCACCGGTCCTGGCCGGGAGCCACGGCGGCGCGGGCGGCGGACCTTCTGAGTCCGAGCCGGCTGCCTGAGCCAGACGCACGGCGGCATTCGGCGGGCCCCCGTTGGCCGGGCTGCGCCGGCCCGGGCGGCGAAGGTCACAGCCCAGTGACGGCCTGAGTCGAGACTGTGCCGATTCAGTGACGTTTCTGCCCATTTTCCGGCCATCGCGCCAGTTGACGCCTGTCACGCGCCTAGACTCGCCCCCAGGCCAGAGAACTTCCTGAAAGGAGCCATTTCCATGGCAGGCAACATCAACCGGGTGATCCTCACGGGCAACCTGACCAAGGACCCGGATGTGCGGACCTTGGCCAACAGCGGTCAGACCGTGTGCACGCTGCGAATCGCCTGCAATGGCCGCCGGCGCACGTCTGAGGGTCAGTGGGAGGATGCTCCCAACTACTTCGACGTCACAGTTTGGGGTCAGCAGGGCGAGAATTGCGGGCGCTATCTGACCAAGGGGCGGGGTGTCGCGATCGACGGCCGGCTCCGCTGGCGGGAGTGGACGGACAAGGAGAGCCAACAGAAGCGCCAGGCAGTCGATATCATCGCTGAGACCGTGCAGTTCCTCGGCGGGCGTGACGACGCCTCGAACGGTAATGGGAACGGGAACGGCTTCTCCAGCAGCGTGCGCGAGGCGGAAAGCGACATCCCGATCGATACCGGCGATTTTGTCTCCGCCCCCGCGGGCTCTGGCGCCGCTGCTGACGACGACATTCCGTTCTGATCGTCAGCCGGCGAAGGCAAGCTTTCGGATAGATCAGGAGAAGCCAAGTGGCGAAGCAACGTAGAAAGCCGGTTCGCCGGCGCGACAGGAAGGGCGGGCCTACCTCAGGCCGGCGCAAGCCGTGCCCGTACTGCCGCGACAAGGTCGATCAGGTCGACTACAAGGACATCTCTTCGCTGCGGCGGTTCATCTCCGACCGAGGGAAGATCCGCTCGCGCCGCATCACGGGCGCCTGCCGTAGGCACCAGAGCCAGGTCGCCCGCGCGGTCAAACGCGCCCGTGAACTGGCCCTGCTGCCGTACGTCGCCGAGGGCGGGAGCGACCACCGCGAGCGCGGCGGCCGCTCCGACCGCTCCGACCGCTCCGACCGTTAGCCGGACGCAAGCCATGCCTCAGGCCATCCTCCTTCAGGACGTCGAGTCGCTGGGTGAACGCGGTGCGGTGGTCGACGTCTCGGCGGGCTATCTGCGCAACTACTTGCTGCCCCGCAAGCTGGCCGAAGCGGCCACCAAGGGCTCGATCGAGGCTGCCTCACGCAGGCGTGAAGCCGCCGAGCGAGCCGAGCGGGAGGCTGTCGACAAGGCGCGTGACAACGCGGCGCTGCTCGGCCGGACCGTGTTGACGATTCCGCAGCAGGCGGGCGACGACGGCCGCCTGTTCGGGTCAGTGACCACCCAGGACATCGCGGACGCGATCCGTGAGGCCCGCGGGCTGCGCGTGGATCGCCGCAAGATCCACCTCGAGGAGCCGATCCGGAACGTCGGGACCTACATGGTCGTCGTGGAGGTGGCGGACGATGTCACCGCCACGGTCAAGACGATGGTCGTGGCCGCCTGAGGGTGTGGGCCCGCCCTCCAGCTAGAGGCTGCGGCTCGCCCTCAAGCCACGCGCTTCCTCTGAGTTCCGGCCGCCGATAGCGACGAACGTCCGCGAGTGGCTTTCGTTCGGGTCCACAGCCTCTAGCTGAGTGGTTCGGAGCGGTTTAGCCAGTCGTCCAGCGGGAGCCGGAAGTTGTTGCTGATTGCGGAGTCGCCCCGAGTGGTCCGCCTGTCGCCGACCTATATTCGCTCGGTCTCGTGAGCGTCGCTACTGCCACCACCAACCTGCCTCCCCAGAACATCGACGCTGAGAAGTCGGCGCTGGGGGCGGTGCTGCTGGACGAGCGCCACCTGCACGCGCTGCTGGTGGATGAGCAGCTGCGGCCCGAGCACTTCTACCGGCCCCAGCACGCCGCGATCTTCGAGGCGATGCTCGACCTCTACAACGGCGACCGAAAGATCGACCATCTGACGGTGGCCGAGCGGCTCCAGCAGAACCACCAGCTGGAGGAGATCGGGGGACCGGAGGTCATTGAGGAACTGGCGGGCTGGGTTCCGGCCACCGGTCACGCCTCCGAGTACGGGCGCATCGTCCGCGAGCAGGCACAGATGCGGGCGCTGCTGACCGCCACCTACGAGATCCAGGCCGGGGTTCATCGCCGCGAGGCGCCCCCGCGGGAGCTGCTGGAGCAAGCCGAACGGGCGATGCTGGAGGTGGCGCACGACGATCGCCAGCGGACGATCCGGCCGATCGACCAGATCCTGCACGAGGAGACCGATCGCCTCCACCTCCGCTCGACCCAGAAGAGCTCGCTGACCGGCACACCTTCGGGATTCCGGGACCTGGATGACCTGACCGGAGGCTTCCAGCCCGGCAACCTGGTGGTGCTGGCCGCCCGTCCTTCGATGGGCAAGTCGGCGCTGGTGGCCAACATCGCCGAGAACGCCGCCCTGGCCGGCCATCCGGTGGCCCTGTTCTCGCTGGAGATGTCCGAGTCCGAGCTGGCCCAGCGCTTCGTGGCCTCGCAGGCCCGGGTGAAGGGAGAGGACCTGCGGCGCGGCAAGGTTCCCGAAGCGCGCTGGCAGAAGATCTTGGAGGCCTGTGGGCGGCTGGGCCAGGCGCCTCTGTTCGTGGACGACTCCAGCGACACCGGCGTTCTGGAGGTGCGGGCCAAGTCGCGCCGTCTGCACCATCAGCTGATCGACAAAGGCGGCCTGGGGCTGATCATCATCGACTACCTGCAGCTGATGCGGCACGAGGGACGGATCGAGAGCCGCGTGGAGCAGGTGGGTCAGATCAGCCGGGGATTGAAGAGCCTGGCCCGCGAGCTGGGAGTGCCGGTGGTCGCGCTGTCCCAGCTGAGCCGGAACGTGGAACAGCGGGCGGGGGACAAGAAGCCGATCCTGTCCGACCTCCGGGAGTCCGGCCAGATCGAGCAGGACTCCGACCTGGTCATGTTCATCTATCGCGAGGAGTACTACAACCGGGAGTCCACCCGCCCGGGCGAGGCCGACATCATCATCGCCAAGCACCGGAACGGACCCGTGGGCGAGATCGTGCTGACCTTCCGCAACGAGTTCCCCAAGTTCATGAACTATGCCGGTCCGGAGTTCACCGGATGACCGGCTGCCCGTTCGATCAGTGCGACGGTTCGGGCTGGCTGTATGACGAGGAGAGCAACACGGCCCGTGACTGCCGGTGCCGGCCGCAGATCGTGGCCCGCGCCAAAGCGCGAAGCCTGTCCGCCGTGATCCCGCCGCTGTACCGCGACGTGGCCTTCGATCGCTTCCCGGTCAACGAGATGGATCCGGCAGTGGTCACCGCCACCCGGCGATACGCCGACCGCATCGACGAGAAGCTCGACTCCGGCCGGGGCCTGTGGTTCATGGGCCCCAACGGCACGGGAAAGACGACGCTGGCCATGCTGATCACCAAGGCAGCGCTCAAGGCTGGGCGTACGGCCGCGCGATACACGCTGCCCAACCTTCTGCGCCAGATCCGTCAGACCTTCGAGACCGGGTCACACGTTGACCTGTTCAACCAGCTCACGGCGGTCGACCTGCTGCACATCGACGACATCGGGGCCGAGCAGTCCACTCCCTGGGTGCTGGAGGAGCTGTATTCGATCGTCAACGCCCGCTACG